>JADZCI010000101.1 GCA_020851655.1 Bryobacterales bacterium | reverse complement strand
TCTTTCGATCTTAGTCGAGGCCAGGGGCGGCGGGAAAGTCCCGCCACCCTCTTTTCGCAGAACTGCGGCTTCTAGGAAGCTTCGTCCGCCGTCGGGCCGTACACGGAGGGAACCGGAACGTTCAATAAGCGCAGGTATACGCCAAGCTGCGCGCGGTGGTGCACACAGTGGTTGAGGATCATCCCGCGAAGCACCGAATAACGCGGCATCGTGAACACGGGCTTGCCGCCCGCCAGCAGCGTCCAAGGCTCCATCAGCTTCTCGTTTGAAGCGCCTTGCAACGCGCCCCGAAACTCGCCCGCGCCATTGGCCAGCTTGGTGAGCAGGTCCGCGCGCGACTCCGCGGGCGGCTCTTTGTACGGCGGCGCACCCGGCGGCGCGTAATCGAACTCATCAGCCGTCATGGTCAGCGTCCCCCAACTCGCTATGTTGGCAAGATGCGTCGCCAGTGAAATCAAGTCAAACGACTTGGTGTGCGGTTTCCAGGTGAACATATCCTCGGGCACGCGCTCGAGCGTCTTCCTGGTGCTTTCGAGTTCTTGGTCAAACTCGGTCAAGAGCAATTCAGCAATGTTCATTAAGAACCTCCGTCTCCAGAGTTTCGCTATTTATTCGCCATCTGTCAAGTCAATTTATTACTACTTGTAGAAATAGACAACGTCCGGCCGGACGCGAAAGCCTTCGGCGTTGCATGGGCCACATTCGGTCTTGTAGCCGGGAAACGCCGCCCGGGCGGCTTTCGGTACTTCGACGGGATGGTCGTCCTGATGGTAGGTGGACAACGCCATGCGCGGGTGGAACCTGGCCAGCGTATTCCTGGCGCCGAGCAGGGCCTTCACTTCGGCGCCTTCGATATCCATCTTGATGTAGTCGACGCTGGGCAGTTTGAGCTCGTCGACGAGTTTGTCGATTGTCGTCAGGGGCAGGCGCGAAACCACTTCGGCGCCTTCGCGCTTGATAACGAAACTGTCCGCCGCCTGGTTCTTTGGATCGACGCGAAACTCGAGAAAGTCGTCTTTATCCCAAACCCCTTTCGGGTAGAGAATGACCTGGCCCGATTCGATCTCTTTGGTGAAGTTCCGGCGCAGGCACTCGAGGTTGTCCGGAGCGGGTTCGATCGCCACGACGATTTTGGCGCCGTCGCGGAGCGCTTCGCGCGTGTACACCCCAACATTTGCGCCACAATCCAGCACGATGTCTCCGGGATGAACGGCGCGCTCCCCGGTTCCGTAGATCTTCGTTTCCTGTTCGGCGAGATTGAACGGCAGGATGAACTCGCTGCCTTCCGGGGTCCAGAACTGGCCGTAGGGCGTGTCCCACAATTCCAGGCGCGCATCTTTGCGAACCAGTTTCTGCCTGGCCAGAATCCGGTCCTTGGACGCTTCCAACTCTTTCTTCTCACTACGTATGGCGGCAGCCTTGGCCACCGTGCAGCCATTCCCCATTCCGATCAGCGCAAGGGCGGGATAGCGCAACGTGGGCACGGCAAGTATCACGGCGATCAGCAGGACTGCAACTACGAGAAATCTCTTCACCACCTCAGCCTACCAATGAACGCCGGGCCGGAGTGTATTCACCCGTCTCAGGGGCGCTGCACGGTCAGCACAACGGGATCGCTCGTTTGCGCGGTGGCGAGGCTGCGCACTTGAACGACGTAGATGCCGGGTCTCAAGTTGTCGGGAATCTGGGCCGAAATCTGCTCCGGCGACACGGAAATCAGCGGTACGGCAACGTCGTTGAACACCACGCAGGATCCGCCCATTACGGTGGGCAGAGGAATCTGGCCGGCCACGACGGGCAAGGCCAGGTTCGCCCCATTGACCGTGATGAAGCTTCCCGGCCGGTAGTTGTGCGACCCATCGATAGAGTTCACAATCCCGCGCGCGCCTTGAGGGATGACCGGCCGGTTGGCCGATGAGGCGGGCGCCAAGGGTACAATGCTCAGGCCCGAGGCGGTCACGGCATACGTGACTCGTGCCAGCGGGTCCACGGCCATCAGCCGCGGGCGCACCCGCGCCAACTGCTGCCCAAAGACACTGACGGCAGGATTCTCAGGCGCCACTCCGATCAACGTTTCGGCGCCGGAGCCGACATCCACATATTCCAGCGTGGTGCGGACCTCGTCGCGCGTGGCGGCATTGATCGACTGGCGCACAGGAGTCGTGAGCCGCACAAACCCCTGGCCGTCGATCGAGGCAAGCGCGGCGATGTTGCGTTGTCCCGCGCTCACAACCGTCGTCGTGGGCGGCTGGCCCGGCACGGTTGGCGGAGTCGTCGTTATCGTGCCGGGACGCTCGGCGCCGCCGATGACGGTGAGCGAATCGTTCAACACCAGGCCATTGGCAAGCATGTACATCCGGTCCGGCGAGATGTCCAGCGGGCCGTAGTAACTGATCAGCGGATTGTTGAACAGTTGCCGTGACGTAGTAAAAGCGTCGGCCAGCGCGTCATAGAGGTAGGCGGTCCCGGTGGCGCCCAGCACGAGGATGGTAGCGAAGTCCGCGCTGCTGATCATCTGCTGGGGACCGGGTATGGGTATCTGAGCGCCGCTGGCCGCAATGCCGGTCACCGGGCTCGGATCCCGGGGCGCCGCCTGATTGCCCACCACCTTCCACACGGAGCCGTTAGACATGATGAATTGCAGTCCCGAAAGACCAACGGCGAGAGTGGAGGGCGTGACGGGGTTGGCGTTGCCGGCCCGCGGAATGGGTGGAAATTCAATCGACTCGACCTGGTGGCCGAGTTCGAGGTCAATCACCGCAATCCCCTCGGTTCCCCCGCAGGCGACGTACATCGTGTAGCCATCGGTCGCCAGCGCCATCTGGCGGGGCAACTGGCAGGCCTCGATAGGCGCGAGCATCCGCTGCTGGGCCAGGTCGAACACTTCAATCCGGTTGTATCCCGCATTGGCGATGTAAAGCCGCCCGCGCGTCCCGTCCCATTGCAGGTCGACTAAGCCCTGATTGTTATCCAGGCTCACGGGTATGGGGTAGATGACGCCTCGCATATCCGGTTGCCGGTAGTTCATGAAGACGTTGACGGTGTTAGGGACGTTGATTGCCTCTAATGAAGCCAGGTTGATGGCGATCGGACTTCCGGTGAGTGTCGCCGCGCCCGTCGTCAAATTGGTGCCTGCCTGGCGGATGACTCCGGCGCGCCCGGACTCCATCGTGAAGGTGATTGTGGAAGGTGCGACTCCGCTGGTGACTTCGGCTACGAGGGAGGCGCCGGTATTGGGGATGCTATAGGTCAGTTTGCCTTTTCCGAGGTTGTTGACGCGCAGGGCGGCCCGGGCGATCCCGCGGTTGCAGTTGTCCTGCGCCAGAAAGACCTGCGTGGTTTCCGGCTGAAGGATCGGGTGGTCGTACAGAGACGACAACGGAAGATGCAGCAAGCCGGATTCCGAGAGCCCCCAGGCATCATCGCCGCCGGAGGTGAGCACCATTTTGGCGACGATACTCTCGGGCATTTTGATGCCCAGCTTGATGCCGAGATGTTGCGGGTTGGAGATCAGCAGAACGGAGGCGGAAGGCCTGGTTGGAGGCTGCGTAAACGGCGCCACGTTGAACGCGGAATACAGCAGGGCGCCATCCGGGGAAAACGCGCTGCCGCCGTTGTTCTGGAGCACGTTGAACCCCGCGGGCATCGGAAACGGAGCGTTGGCGGCTGTCTGCTGTGCGACCACCGCCAGCGTCCGGGTGTCATAGAGCGTGAATCCGGCCATGAAGCGGGCGCCGTCGGGCGCCATCGACAAGACCGTGGACTGGCCTGTGACGGTGCGGCTCTTCAGAATGACGCCGCTGTCCACTTCGTAAACGTACACGACCGTCGACGTGTTGTTGGCGATGGTGCTGACCCCGATGATAAAGCGGCCGTCGGGGGTGCGAACCAGTTTTCCGCGAAAGAGCGTGACGGGCCGGGTCCCGCCGGCGGGTGGAAGCTGGCTTGGAGTCGGCGGCGGCGGTGGAAACTGCACGGGGATCACCTGCTGCCCGGTCTGCAGGCGATCGTAGATCAACAACGTGTTGACCAGGTTGTTGGTTCCGGTTCCCTCGGTGCTGATCAGGACGCGGCCGTCGTAGCCGGCCTCGACACCCTCGGGACGCGCCGGCAGCGATACCGTTTGCACCGGCTGATTCGTGTTCAGGTCGATTACGCTCAGCGTCGCGCTGGTGTTGTTGGTGACGTAAAGCCACTGCCCGTCCATCGACATCGCGGCCGCCAGGGGCAGGATGCCGGTCCGTATGGACGGGAGCATCTGTTTGGCCGCATAGTCGTAAACATCCACCCGGTTGGCATTGGCATTGACGAGGTACAAGCGGGACCGGGATTGGTCGAGAACGATGTCGGAGGGTGTGCCACCCATCCGGATGACCTCGCCAAACGTGGCGCCGGTGGACTGCGCGTTCATTACGCCAGACAGGCATCCAGCCAGAAGCAGAGTTAATCCGGCATGTCGCAATTGCGAGACCCTCATTAATCCGATAGTCTAACCCTAACAGGGTATTTCTGTTGCAAGCGGCCCGAGCGGGCGACGGATCCGGCAGCACCCCTGGCGCGTTTCGATGGAAGTCCAAATTTGGAATCGGTCACGAGGATCTCAACTCGCCAGCCGGGCCACGGTCGCCGACACGAGCGAGGTACGGCGCCGGGGCCTGTTGGGACGAACCTCGCTCGACGCGGGCCAAGGTTTGTGGATCGTACCCTGCGAAGCGGTGCACTGTTGGTTCATGAAATTCACGATTGATGTGCTCTTCCTGAACAAGCAGAAGGTCGTTCTGAAGACCCGTCCCAGCTTGCGTCCCTGGCGCATGAGCGCTTGTTTGCGAGCCCACTCCGTCGTCGAGTTGCCCGAAGGGATGATCGAAACAACCGGCACGAGCGCCGGCGATCAGATTGAAATCATCAAGGTGGCGGCCGCGACGTGAGACCCGGATTCTACATCGGCTGTCTGGCGCTGCTTGCCACCGGGTGCAGGCACACCACCACGTCCTACAGTCAGGTGGCCCCGCCCCACAGCGCCGTGTACGCCACCATGCAGCGCCAGGTGACGAACGCCAGGTACGCCGGCGAGGGAGACCCCTCCCGCCGCAAGTTGCAGGAGCAGGTGGCGGCCAACCCGGCCAATCTCGACGCCCGCCTGGCTCTCGCCTCGCTGTACGAAAAATCCGGCCACCCCGAACTCGCCCTGGAACACTACCGTTTTGCGCGCACGCAAAAGCCCGATTCCGAGGAACTGCTGCTGCGCTCAGTCAAGGCCTACGAAGATCTGGATCTCGCCTCCAAAGGCATCGAAGAACTGAATACCTTCCTGGCTACCCATAAGCACCCGGCTGCTGTTGTCTCAAAGCTGGGGATCCTGCTCGATCAGCAGGGAGAGCATCAACAAGCTGAAGCAATGCACCGGCGCGCGGTCAGCCTCTCGCCGGCCGACTCCCGGCTGCGGAACAATTTGGGCTATTGCCTGATCCTCCAGAAGCGCTACCCCGAAGCCGGCGCGGCGCTCCGCGAAGCAGTCCGCCTGTCTCCGTGGTCCGCCACGGCAAGAAACAATCTGGCGCTGGCGCTTGCCCTCGACCCCAACGTCAAGGACAAGCGGGATGCCATAGCGCATTGGAGTTCAACCTCGTCCCCCGCGGCGGCTCATAACAACATGGCCGCGGCGTACATCGAGATAAAGGACTACCAAGCGGCTCGCGAAGAGATTGCGAACGCGCTAAGCTACCAGAAGGAGTATGCCCCAGCGCTCCGGAATCTGCAATTGATTTCCGAATTGGATAGGGGCTCCGCCTCGGCGCAGGTGAAACCGATTGAATCCTCCTGGCGCAGGTTCTGGGCCGGGGTGAAGGGCCGGCTGGTAAAGACGGAAGAAATCCCCGGAAAGTCACGCGCTGTGGCAGCCCGGTGAAACGAGCGAAGGAGAGACAACGAATGGTCAAGACGACGTGGGACTTAATACTTCGCCTTATCCGGGAGGATGAAGGTCAAGACTTGGTGGAATACGCACTGATAGTGGCGGCTGTCGGGCTGGCTTTGATTACCACGGTCAACCAACTGTCAACAGCAATCGTCAGCTTGTATTCGAGCATCACGCAAGGTCTAGCCAGCGTCGGTGCCTCCGGAACCTAAGCCCGGCGGCACAACACATTTCGCACGCTGGCTGGCGCCTGACTTAGCGATGGCGATGGCGGCGATTGTCTGGCTGTACTGCGTGTTTATGTTTGACGGACGCCGTGAGCTTTTTCGCGACGCCGACACGGGCTGGCACATTCGCACCGGTGAGCGTATCGCAATGACGATGCAATTGCCCGCGGCCGACCCGTATTCCTTCACCGTGAGGGGCAAGCCCTGGTTTGCATGGGAATGGCTGTCGGACGTGGCCATGGGAGCGGTACACGCGAAATGGGGTCTGCAAGGCGTTGCCGTTCTTTTCATATCCGCGATTGCGGCAACCGTGTGGCTGTGGATCCGTTTTAATTGGGCGGCCGGAGGCGACTTCTTACTGGCCTGCGCATTCCTTCCGTTGTTTCTGCCGGCTTCGAGCATCCATTGGCTGGCGCGCCCGCACGTGTTGAGCTGGCCCCTCATCCTTGGCGCCGTCTGGGTTGCGGAGCGCGCGCCTGTCCGGCAGTCCCGCCGCTTTCTGATCGTCCTGTTCGGCTGTGGCGCCCTCTGGGCCAACTTGCACGCCAGTTTTCTCATTGCGCCGTTGACCGGTCTCCTGTATGCCGTGGGGCTGTGGACGGCGGCATGGGTGTGGCCGGCAACGTCGTCCGGTTCGCGCCGCGAGGCTCACTGGCTGGCCTTCGCCTGTGTCAGTTTCTTAGCCGGCACATTGGTCAACCCGTACGGCTGGCGCCTTTACCAACACGTGCTGAGCTATCTCGCGGACTCGGATCTGCTGGACCGGGTGGCGGAGTTCCAGAGCTTCAATTTTCATGCCAGGGGCGCCGGACAGATAGCGGCGGTCATGACGATCTCATTTCTCGGCGCTGCCGTGGCAGCCGGACAGCGGAAGCTTGGAAGGTGCCTCCTGATGCTGTGCCTGCTGGTGATGGCGCTGCGCTCGGCGAGGGCGATCCCCGTCGTCGCGCTGGTCTGCCTGCCTCTCACCAACGGCTCGCTGCGCTCGTGGTGGAACAACGCATGGGAAGCCCGCACCGGCCCGCGGGACATGAATCAGAGGCTCGTCAACGGGTTGCGAGGTGCCGCCGGATACTCCGCCAACCTTCTCACCATCGACCGGCATCTGGGTGGCATCGCCTTGGCGCCCCTGTTTCTGGCCGCTGGATGTGCTGTGATGGCACTTCCTGGAATGGCCACGTCAACCGGATTCTCGCCGAAGGACTTTCCCGTCGCAGCCGCGAACCGGGTCGCGGACTTGCCCGCTGACGCGCGGCTGCTATCGACGGACAAATTCGGCGGCTACCTGATTTACCGGTTCGCCGGGCAACGGCCCGTGTTCTTTGACGGCCGCAGCGATCTGTATGGTTCGGAGTTCATGAAACAGTATCTGAAACTCGTGGAACTGCGTCCCGGTTGGGAACAGGTCTTGAACGGGTTTCAGCCGACTCACGCGTTATTGCCGGCGGATGCTCCCTTGCGCCACGCGCTTGAAAAGGATGGGTGGCGCGCACTCTACTCGGACAACGTGGCCTTTCTGCTGGAGAGGCCGAGGATGTAAAGCATGGACCGACGCAAGGTTCTGACTATTTTTGGAGCCGCATGGCTGTCAGCCATCGTGCTGACGTGGTTCCTGTGGTCGCGAACACGCGCTCCGCAGCGCGAAAAGACGATCAGTGTCGCCGCGGTCACGCGCGACCTGCCGGCCGGGACGAAACTCGCGCGTGGCGATATCAAGCTGGTGAGTATTCCCGAGAAGGACCTGCCTAAGTCAGCCATGGTGGACCCGCAGGCCGTGGTTGGGCGGGCGCTGATGTATCCGGTGAATGCCAACGAAACGCTCACCGCGCACAAGCTGAGTTCGACGACCGGCGCCGAAGGGTTTCCCGCGCTCATCGAGCCGGGCATGCGCGGGATTTCGGTGCCCATCAACGACGCCAGCGGCGTGGCGGGTCTGATTCAGCCGCGAGCGCACGTCGACGTCTTGTACACCCGCGCCGGAACCATGGCGGAAGCACTGACGACAACCATTCTCGAAGACGTCATCGTGCTCTCGATTGGCAAGACGACCGAGATTCAGCAGTCGGCGGGCGTGGGGACACAGCAGCCGTCGTCATCCTCCACAACGCGAGCGGTAACGCTTCTCGTTACGCCGGACGACGCGCGCAAACTGGAGCTCGCCAAGAACCAGGGACGTTTGAGTCTTGCGCTGCGAAACCCCCTGGACCGTTCCCGCCTTGACAGCAAAGAGGCGGTGACGGCCGAGGCCATCGACCCATACCTGTTCACACGGGCCAAACGCGCCCTGCCGGTAGGGGTTCCCGCGCCTTCGCGCGATGCCGCATTCCTCGCTCAAATCGCACCGCGCCGCAAAGCCGCGCCCAAGCCCGTCGAACCGCCTAAGAAAGTCGTCGACGTCTACCGGGGCGAGAAGCATGTTCAGGAGAGCTTTCAGGAATGACCCGCCGGCTTCTCAAGCTGATCGCTCCCGCCTTGCTTTGCGCCGCGCTCGCCGCTCAGACCCCGGCGACCAAGGAACTGAGCATCCTCTTGGGCCGCGGTGAGTTGCTTCAATTCAGCTCCGACATCGTTCGAGTCGCGGTGGCCGAGCCAAAGGTCGCCGACGCCGTCGTGGTCTCGCCGCGCGAAGTTATGGTCAACGCGAAAGGTCTCGGCAGCACCTCGGTCGTGGTCTGGGAAACCGGCAGCCAGCCGCTTCGCTACACCGTTCGCGTCAAGCCCGACGAAGAATCGTTTGATCAGGTGAAGAAGTCGGTTGCCGAGAGCCTGCCCGGCGCAAACATTACGCTGACCGGCAGCGGAGACACCGTGGTCCTGACCGGCGAGGCCAACTCCGAAGAGGAAGCCAAACGCGCGGCGGCGTTGGCGTCGACCCACGCCAAGAATGTCGTCAACCTGATCAAAACGCCTCCGCCGGCCAGCGGACGCCAGATCCTTTTGCAAGTCAAGTTCGCGGCGATAGACCGCGTCGCGCTACAGGAAATCGGGGTCAACCTCTTCAGCCGCAACCCAGCCATGCTGGGGGCCATTGGCACCCAACAGTTTCCTGGTCCCCGCTTCAGTCCCCTGCAGTTTCAAAGCCGGGATTCCACCAACACAATCCTCAATTTCTCGGACCTGTTGAACATCTTCCTCTACCGTCCCGACCTCAACATCGGCGCCACGGTGAAGGCCCTGGAAACAAGGAACCTGCTGCAAATCCTGGCCGAGCCGAACCTCATCACGATGGAAGGCAAAGAGGCGAGCTTCCTGGCGGGCGGCCAGTTTCCGTTCCCTGTCCTCACTGCGACATCAACCGGCGGGGCTGTCGCGCCGGTCGTGACCGTGCAGTTCAAGAACTTCGGCGTTGAGCTGAACTTCACTCCCACCATCACCCACGACGGCTCGATTCACCTGAAAGTGAACCCCTCGGTAAGCGCCCTGGATTTCGCCAACGCGGTTACGATTCAGGGACAACTGATCCCGGCGATCTCCACCCGCAACGCCTCGACCGAAGTGGAACTGAAGGATGGAGAAAGCTTCGCGATTGCGGGGTTGCTGGACAACCGCGTGATCCAAACGTTGAACAAAATCCCGTGGCTGGGCGATATCCCGATTCTGGGCTACCTCTTCAAAAGCCGTTCAACCAAGAAGAGCCAGGACGAACTGTTGGTAGTGGTCACGCCGAAGTTCGTAAGACCTCTGACGGCTGAAGAAAAAGCAAAGATGCCGACCGACATTGAACCTTACCTGGAAAGCGCCGAGCAGGAGCTGGCCAAGAAGAACAAGGGCAAGAAGGGCGAAAGGAAACCGGAACTAGCCGGGCCCACAGGGTTTCAAGAATCAGGAACAGTCAAGGATCCCAAGAAGTGATCCGCCGAAGCCGACAACGCGGTGCGACGACAGCCCAGATGCTGGCCATCATGGTGCCCGTGCTGTTCGCGTTTATCGGCTTCGCGGTTGACTTGGGACGGATGTATTTGATCAGAGGCGAGTTACAGACGGCGGCCGACGCGATGGCGGTAGCCGCGGCCATGCAGTTGACGGGTACCGAGTCAGCTTTGGAGAACGCCTCGAACCAGGCGCGGCTCACTTATCAGTCCTCGAATGATCTGCGCAACCGGTATAACTTCGGCGAACAAACACTGGCGGAAACCAACGGATTTCTGAGTAACGAAGTGCCCGACCCCGCCTACTTTGCCACCGCGGCGGCGGTGCGCGCCGCCTCTTCCGGTGGCGGCGACGCCGGCGGAACCACGGCGCGGTACGCGCGCGTGTCGATCAAGGCCGACGCCCCGCTGCTGTTTTTTGGGTTCCTGAACGTCGCCCAGGAACGAAGAACCGCGATTGCCGTCGCCTCGGTTGCGGGAATCAGCGTGCCGCTCTGTACCGTGTGCGGAATCGAACCCTACGCAATCGCGGCGCTGGACCCAGCCGACGAACTCAACTTCGGATTCCTTCAGAACACCAAGTACACTTTCGGCTTCTACTGCAATACCGGGTTGCAGCCCGGACCGCTCGATCAGGGCGGAACCAGGATTCAGTACCTGCTCCTCAACCGGTACGACCCTATCGCCACCATTTTTGCCGACGAGCGGAGCCAGGCATTTCGCATTGGGGCGCAGGGACTTCCGCCGTCAAACAACTCCGCCATGACCTGTATGCGCGTCAACTCCGACGAATCGGTTTGGGTCAGTGCCGCGCCCGTCGGATGCATGATCAACCGGCCGCCGGCCGTGGTGACATCCATGTTATGCGGCATCGCCTCGCGGTTTGAAACAGCCGTGCCGCTGGCCTGTAACGCGGTGCCTGAAATCGACACCATGGAATCGCTGTACGCCCCCGACACCGATTTGGCCGACATCGAGGACTATGCCACCTATGTGGGCAGCGGACGCAGGGTGATCACGGTTCCCATCGTCACGACATTGACTCCGGGCGAGCCCATGCAGGTTCTCGGATTCCGGCAGTTTCTTGTTGAGCCAAATCCGAATGACACCACTATTAATTCAGCGGACATGAACGGCCGGTTTCTGGCGTTGTATCTCGGCAGCCCCGTACCCCTCAAGCAGGGATCGTTCGAGGGATGCACAATCGCGTCGGGTCCGGGAAAGGTGGTACTCCACCGATGATCCGGAAACTGGTGCGGCGGACCCGTTCGCGGGGAAGCATCGCCGTGGAGACCGCGCTTTGGATTCCGTTCGTGTTCATACTTTTCACTGGTACGGTCGAACTAGGCCGGATTACCTACACGTACTACACCTTGCAGAAAACGCTCAATTCCGTGGCACGCATGGTGAGTACCCAACCCAACATCAATTTTTGCAATCCGTACGATCCCACGATCCAACAGATCAAGATGATGGCGATCCTGTCGTCGTCCGATGCAAACCGCAGTCCCTCGGAACAAACCAACGGCTTGGTGGCGAATCTGACGCCGGAAATGATCGAAGTCCGGGCGGAGCGGTACTCGCGGGAGACAGGTGCGATCACCGATTGCGAGTGCGTCGCGGCGGCGGGTGGTTGCGATGCCTCGGCGGGCGCCCGGGGACCCGATTATGTCGCGGTTACCATTCCCGACGGTTATCCGATGCGCTTGAGGATTCCCGGACTTTCCAACCAGCCAATCCCACTCCGGCCGCACGTGCTGGTACCTTACTCGGGCCTATGATAGCGAGTATCAAACAGCGCTTACGGCGCCGCAGGGGGCAGGCGACAGTGGAGTACGCCATGCTGTTTGTGGGCGTCATCATGCCGTTTACGTTCGGCCTGATCTCGCTGGCGCAACTGCTCTGGACTTGGCATACGGCGGTGGAGTTTACGAGAATGGGCGCCCGCTATGCGACAACGCATTGCTGGCAGGCGGGCGGCGCCAACGTGCGCCAGTGGATGCGCGGCAACGTGCCGGCGGTTCTCGACTCGGACATGCTGCTGAACGGGCCGGCCGAAATCGACATTTCTTTCGCCAAAAAGAACGCCGACACCGGCGTGTGGGAAGACTTTGTTTGTGACCGGGAGTGCTCGGTCAACTGTATTCCCGACGTGGTGTTTGTCCGGATCCGGAATTACGAGTTCCGCAAGTTTTTGAACTACCTCGGCCTGCCCCCCATCACCATGCCGGAATTCTCGGCCTCCATGCCGATCGAAAGCGCCGGCTGCGACCCCGATCAGGGAGTTTGCTTACCATAGTAAGAACCAATGTCCATAGTGCTGCTGGTTGCGTCAACCGACGAACACCTGCGCGAGATGGTGCGCGAGAACCTTCTCAACATCTCCGGCGCGCGAGTCGCATCCGAGTACGCCGAGGTCAGTTCCAACCTCTACATACGGGTCTTGCAGGATCTGGAGCGCCACCCCGACGCGGCCATCTTCGTTGACCTCGCCGGAGATCCGGAGGCCAGCTTGAAGGCGCTGGAGAAAGTCAAGCAGGCGGCGCCCGATCTCTACGTCATCGCGGCCAACTACGCTGTCGATGTGGAGAGCGTGGTGCACGCGGTGCGCGCCGGGGCCAATGACTTCCTGTCCCTGCCTTTGCGCCGGACCGAATTTCGCGACGCGATCACACGCCTGGAAAAGACGCCGCGCCGCGCCTCGACCGGGGCTAGCCGGCTGGCCAGGATTTATACGTTCCTCGGCGCAAAGGGCGGGGTGGGTACGACGACCATGGCGGTGAACTTCGCCGCATCGCTGGCCCAGCAAAAGCAGCAAACCGTCCTGCTCGACATCGACTGGAACGCCAACGACGTCGCCATGCACTTGGGAGCGGCGCCGCAGTACACCCTTTCGGAGGTTGCCGAGAACCTGTCGCGAATGGATCAGTCGCTTTTTGAAGGCTTCGTGGCGCGGGATCCACTGGGATTCTTCTTTGTCGGACCGCCCGACAACTTCGATCACCGCGGATATTTCACCGAGCCGATGTTCCGGGAGTTCTCAACCTTCCTGGTGGAGAAATACGATTCGGTTGTGATCGATGCCGGGCGCGACGTCTCCAGCGAGATAACATTGACGGCTCTCCACTCGTCGAGCGCCGTATTCCTGGTCACGACGCAGGACTACCCTGCGATTCGAAACTCGCAGCGGTACCTGTCATTCCTTTTCCGCCTCGGCTTCACGCAGGACCAGGTGAGAATCCTGGTCAACTTCCATCAAAAGAAGACCGGCGCGAGTCTCGCGTCCATAGAGCAGATCCAGACGACGCTCAATCAGCCGGTGTTTTATGGAATTCCCAGTTCACCGGCGGTGCTTGCGTCCGTCAACAAGGGCCGTCCATTTGTCGGCGGCGGCGAGCCGGCCGGCGATCTCGAGCGATCGTTCCGGGCCTTTGTCGATAAGGCCACCCAACGAAAGAGCGACGACCTCAAGAAGACCGCGTGAACGCGGGCGCGGCTCAGGCGCGTCGCGATAAGGTAAGAGTTTCCGATGGGAATTCGCCCCACAGTTCGCCCGGCCTCCGGTGCAGATCGCTGGTTCTCCATCAAGTCGCAGATTCATCTGCGCCTGTTGAATTCCCTGACGCCGGACCAGCTTCGCGCCTTGAACAAGGAAGGCGTCCGGGACCAGATCGGGCTGGTGGTGGAGCGGCTTGTCGTCGAAGAGGGCGTGCCGATGACGCTCGCCGAACGCGAGCGGCTGATCGAGGAAGTGCTCGACGAAGTCTTTGGTCTCGGCCCTCTGGAATCGCTGCTCAAGGACCCAACCGTGAGCGACATCCTGGTCAACGGCTACGACAACGTCTACGTGGAACGGGCCGGGCGGCTGATGGAGACCAACGTGCGATTCAAAGATCAGGCGCACGTCCGGCTGATCATCGACCGCATTGTCTCCAACATCGGCCGGCGGATCGACGACTCGTCGCCCATCGTGGACGCGCGCCTGACGGACGGGTCGAGGGTGTGCGCCGTCATCCCCCCTCTGTCTTTGATCGGCCCGGTCCTGTCGATCCGCCGCTTTGGGAAGAAGTTGCTGTCGACCGACGACCTGCTGCGCAACGAAACGCTCACGACCGGCATGCTCGACTTTTTGAGCGCGTGCGTGGAAGCCCGCCTGAACGTGGTGATCTCCGGCGGCTCGGGTTCGGGCAAGACCACGATGCTCAACACGCTCACGCGATTTGTCCCCGAGATCGAACGGCTGATTTCGATCGAGGACACCGCCGAACTCCAGATCCAGCAGCCCCACGTGGTGAGGCTCGAAACCCGGCCTATGAACATCGAGGGCGCCGGGGCGATCACGCAGCGGGACCTGGTGATCAATGCGCTACGCATGCGCCCCGATCGAATCCTGATCGGAGAATGCCGCGGGCCGGAAGCGCTTGACATGCTCCAGGCGATGAACACCGGCCATGACGGGTCGATGACGACCGTGCACGCCAACTCGGGCCGCGACGCTTTTGCGCGCATCGAAACCATGGTCATGATGGCCAGCCAGTTCATCCCCGACCACGTGGTTCGCCAGATGATGGCGTCGGCCGTTCAGATTGTGGTCCACTGCGCGCGTCTCAACGACGGCAGCCGCAAGATGATCGAGATCAGCGAGGTCGCCGGGGCGCGGCGCGACTCCATCGAGACGCAGCCGGTGTTTGAACTGGAGCGCAGCGGGATCAGCGCTCGCGGGAAGGTGCTGGGCAGGTTTCGCGCCACGGGCTATCAGCCGGTATGCATGGAGCGCCTGCGCGGATACGGAATCAAGCTCCCGGACTCGTTGTTCCGCGAAGAGGTCGAGGTGAAGGACAAGTGACCTTCCTGGTGATTGCCCTCCTGATCTTTTCCGGGACGATGTTTCTCGCGGCATATTACGTCTTCTCGGTGCCGCGGCAGCAATCGGCTTCCATACTGAATGCGCGGCTCCGCGAGATTCGGGCACGCGCCGGCGCCGGGCGTACGCGCACTTCTTCCGACCTGATCCTGGAGCAGAAACCGGGAGCTTTTGCTTTCTTTGGCGAGTTTCTCTCCTGGATCGGACCGATGCGGCGCTTGCAGGAGTATATCGATCAGGCCAACCTGACGTACCGCGCCGGAGACGTGTTGGCCATTAGCGTCATCCTGGTGGCGGCTGTCGCGGGCGCGGCGACGCTTTTCCGCATCGCTACGCCGCCGGTCCGCCTGCTCACCGGACTGGCGGCGGGCATCGTACCGGTGGCCCTGGTGGTTCGCAAGCGGAACCAGAGGCTGGCACGCTTCGAAGAAGGTTTCCCGGACGCGATCGACCTGTTCAATCGATCCATGCGCGCCGGACACAACATTCACGCGGGCCTGGAGACCTTGGCCCAGGAAACGGCCGACCCCATCCGCATGGAGTTCAAGAAAGTGGTCGAGGAACTCTCGCTCGGCTCGCAACTGGAACCCGCCCTCCACAACCTGGGCACGAGAATCCCGATCATCGACCTGAAGTTTTTCATCACCGGCTTGATCCTGCAGCGGCAGACTGGCGCCAACATGGTGTCGGTACTGGAGAACCTCTCGGTGCTGGTCAGGGAGCGCCTGAATCTCGCCGCCAAGATGCGCGCCGCCACCACACAGCAGCGCTTCTCGGCCGGCCTGCTCTGTCTGTTGCCCATCGTCGTGGGCATCGGGTTCTGGTTCGTCAAGCCCGAGTACGTCGAGCTCCTCTTTAACGATGAGACTGGCAGCCGCCTGCTCACCTACGCCGTCGTCTCGGAGATTATCGGCGTACTCATCATCCGGAAAGTCTCGAACATGAAGTATTAGGTTATGGAAGGCACGGTCTTATTCTTTCTGCTCACGTTCGCGACCGCCGTGACGCTGCTGTGGAGCGGCTACCAGATTTTCTGGCGCCAGGAGGACCCGCTGGCGGACCGCCTGGAGGAGTTACAGGCGCACGCGATGGTTTCCTCCAAACCGGGCACACGGAGGCGGGGCGGAGGCGGGTTTCTCAACAGCTTTCTCTATTTCCTGAGCCTCATTCCCGGCCTGGACGAGTATCTCAACGATACGGAGCGCGAGTTGCGCCAGGCGGGCATCCGCAACAAGCAGGCGCTGGCGCTGTTTGTGTTTGGGCACTTCCTGTTTCTGATGGCGATGTTGGGCGGAATGGTCTACGCGCAGCGCAACAACGATCTGCTTCAGAAAGCGATCGGGTTGGTGGCGGCGTTTGTCCTGGGATGGCTGCTGCCGAATCAGATTCTGCACCGCCTGGTCCGGCGCTACCGGAGCAAACTTCAGGCGGCGCTGCCGGACACGGTGGATCTGCTCGGCATCGTGCTGGGGACCGGACTCGGCCTGGACCAGGCCATGGGGCGCGTCGCCGAGGAGATGCGATTTATCTACCCGGAATTATCCAACGAACTCGTCACGGTGTCGATGCAGGTGAAAGCGGGACAGGAGCGCTCCGTGGCTTTCCAGCAACTGGTCCGGCGCACCGGACTGGAAGACGTCAAGAGCCTGTCGGCGATGATTATTCAGAGCGAGCGATTTGGAACCAGTCTCTCGCAAGCGCTCAAGGTTTATGCCGACGCGCTGCGAACCCGCCGGCGTCTCCGCGCCGAAGCCGCCGTGGGCAAGGCGGGAATCAAGATGCTGTTTCCCATCGTGCTCTTTATCCTGCCCGCGCTATTCATTGTTACGCTGGGGCCGGGGCTGATTACGGTGCTTAGGGATTTGAAGGGCGGCATCGGCCCGAGATAGCCGGGCGCATCCGGGTTATCTTGAGAAGAGGAGACTGCCGTTTGATGCGTGTCGGGTTGGCGGCATTGCTGTTTGCCTCAAACCTGCCGGCGCAGGCGCCGGAGCAGCGGTGCGAAGTCATCGAACGCGTCGACCTCAACGGCGGGGCGGACCTTCTGTTCCGCGACCGGAACTTTCGTCTGTATCGTTGCTTTGGCGACCCGAGAACGCTCGACTTGAGTACCATTCGGGCAGGCGATGTCGTCGACTGGAGCCCGGGCTTCGATAGCTCGGGGAGCTGCCGCATCGCCACGTTGAGGTTTGTCGGGCGCGCCAGTGAAGCCGGCCGGCGGCCCCGGATCAAGCTCGACTTGAACCCTCTCAACACGCTGATCCGCCGTGGAAACGTAATGTACGGTGGCGTGATTGCCTACGTCGACGGCGAGCAACTGGAAGTGCGGAATTCGCGCGGCGAACGCATCCGGGCCCTGCTGCGCGACGACACCCACTATTTTCAGGACGGGCTTCCGTCGGCTCGCCGTGAACTCGTTTTGAATCAGGTAGTTTCAATTCGAGCCGGCCGGAGCCTCGACGGCCGGCTCGAAGTTTTCTACGTGATGTGGGGCGATATTTTACGCCCCGGCGAAGAACGCTGAAACCGGATCTCGACAGCCTCCCGTCTAAGCCGTTAGCCCTTGATATACTGAGAGTTTGCCTCGATCCTTCTACGTGATGAAGCGGTTTCTTTCTATCCTTTTGTTCCTGCCTGTCCTGCCTGCCCAGGAACTTTCGACCGGTCAAGCGGCGCGCCTGGTCATCGGGCAGCCGAACTACACCGAACAGGACCCGATTTCGACTCAGCAGAGGATGGGATCCGCCGCCGGGGTTGCCTATGCCGGCAATACCCTGTTTGTAGCGGACTCCAACCGCTTAGGCGCCACGCCGAACAACAACCGGATCCTGATCTATCGCAATGTAAGCGGCTTTATTCCGGGCATTTACGAGGAGCCACCTCAAGGCACCCGGTGTCCTGCCTGCGTCGGTGTGCCCAACGTTGTGCTGGGGCAGAAGGACTTCGTGGCGTCGGAAGGCGTCCGCCCGCCCACGCAGGACAACCTGCGGAACCCGGTAGCTGTGGCGAGCAACGGCACGATGATCGCCGTGGCGGACACCGAAAACAACCGCATCATGATCTGGCGCTCCATTCCGTCAACCAACATGGCGCCGGCGGACCTCGTGATCGGACAAAAAGATTTTGCCAGCGTGGTTCCGTCCTTAACCGCCTCGGGATTGCGCGGGCCTCAAGGTGTCTGGATTGATTCCACAGGCGGTTTGTGGGTGGCCGACACCGGCAATAACCGGATCCTTTATTACGGCGTGCCAACCCAGAACGGGCAGGACGCCAAGCTGGTGCTGGGACAGCCCGACTTCACCACCAACCCGCTTGGGATCTCGGCGACCTTGCCCGAAGTCACACCGAGAAACATGCTCTCGCCGGTTTCGGTGACCACCGATGGAGTCAGGCTGTTTGTTGCCGACCTCGGTTTCAGCCGCGTGCTGATTTGGAATTCGATCCCCAGCCGGAACGGCGAAGCCGCGGACGTCGTGATTGGGCAAAAGGACTTCACCGGCGGCTTTTCGAACTCGGTGATCGACGTTTGCGACTCGAACGGGACTGACTCGCTCGGCGACCCGGCTTATCCCCCACGATGCTCGCGATCGCTGAGCTATCCGCGGTTTGCCCTTTCCGACGGCAGGCGGCTGTTTGTCGCCGACGGGGGCAACGACCGGATCCTCATGTTCAGCGTGATTCCGCGCAGAAATATGGCGGCAGCCGATGTCGTACTTGGCCAGCCGTCGATGGAGTTGAACCAGGCATCGGATGGGTCGAACCCGTTGGGCGTGTCGGCCTCGGACTCGTTCCGCAGTCCTACGTCACTGGCGTTTGACGGAACGAATTTGTACGCCGCGGACGTGTTTAACCGCCGCGTCCTGGTGTACACGCCGGGCGATTATGCCTTACCCCTGACCGCGGTGCGGAATGCGGCCAGCCTGGAAGTTTTTGCCGTGGGAGCAGTGACCGTGGGGGGAACCGCCAAAGAGAAAGACGAATTGACAATCACGATTGAAGATCGCGATTACGTCTATATCGTGGCCCCCAACGACACGTTGACAGACGTGGCGCGGAACCTCGCGAATCAGATCAATGCCAACGGCGGCGACCCGGACGTGCTGGCGTTGCAGAACAACACGGTCATCCGGCTGACCGCGAAAAAAGGCGGTGAGCTGGGGAATGCCATCGCGTATTCGACCAAAACTTCACCCAACGCAACGACCACCCTTTCCACCGCTGGCGCCAACCTGGCCGGCGGACAGAACGCGGCCAACATCGCACCCTTTACCATGGTTTCGATCCTCGGCGACAACCTCGCCGACACGACTGAGTCGCGGGACCTGACTTCAACTCTGCCAACCGAACTTGGAGGCGTACAGGTCTTCGTCGACGGCACCGCCGTGCCGCTACAGTCCGTGTCGCCCACGCGGGTCAACGCGCAAATCCCGATTGATGTTGCGGACGGGAACAGCTCGGCGGCGGTGGTACGCACCAAACGGAAGGACGGGCGCGTCACCGTAAGCTCCGCCATTGGCGTTCCGATCATCGGCCAGAACCCCGGAGTGTACGCGCAGGCGGGCAATGAGCCCCGTCAGGCACTGGCTCTACACTACAGCGCCAACGCCACGGGAACGATTTCGGTGGACGGCACGGCGCAAGCCGGAGACCGGGCCACCGTAATCATTGAAGGCCGGGAATACACGTATTCCGTACAGGAAGCCGATACCCTGGTCAACGTGATGAACGGGCTGATCGAGTTGATCAACGAGAAGGATCCGAGTGTGGAGGCATTCCGCTCCGGCTCGTTTACGCGTATTCGCCTCCGGGCGCGGGTGCCGGGGCCGGAAGGCAACGGAATCCCGATCAGCGCAAAGGTTTCAGACGGCGCGGCGGTGATTCTCACGGCGACCAATACGGAGTTGTGCTGCGCCAACGAGGCCGGCGCCCCGGTCACGGTGGACAACCCCGCGCTGCCCGGCGAGACGATTGTGGTGCTGGCAACGGGCCTGGGCGCGGTGAAACCGGAAACCGCCCGCATGGCCATGACCAACGGAGTCCCCTACGCCGGACCCGAGCTGAACGAGCCTGTCGAGTTCGTCTCTTCACTGGCGGGAGGCAAGACGGCCAACGTCCTGTTTGCCGGCCTGCGTGTGGGCGCCGTTGGCACCTACGAAGTGCACCTCGAACTCAACGCCGACCTGCCGACCGACCCGTTGACTCAGGTGACCATTGCGCAGAGTTTCCAGGTAAGCAATATCGTCACCGTGCCCGTGGTCAACCCGAAAGACCAGGTGCCGCAGCCTTAATGCCCTTCTGGCTGAGAACGGCGATGGCGCCGGGCAGAGTTTCACCGTGCACATAGAAGAACGCGCCGGCGCGCGCGGATTGGAAAATGATCCCGCCAAAGTAGGTGTCCACCTCAACGAGGTAGTCGATTCCGGCCTCGTTCAGCACTTCTTCGACGCGCCGCGCTTCGCTTAAGCGTTTGGCAATATGAAGAAGTTCCAGATCTTTGGCTCCGAAAAAGTCTTCGGATTGCCGCATTCACTGAGAGCCTATCATTCCGGGCGGCACAACCGCTGTAGATGACCCCGGAAGAGGAACTTCACTGGCTCGCTCTGCGCCTGATTCCCGGACTCGGCACGCGACGGGCGGTTCAATTGCTGGAACGCTTTCGCAGCCCGGTCCAATTATTCCGCGCCTCGACTTCCGACCTGGAGGCGGCCGGACTGCCTGGTTCTGTCGCGCGCAGTATTTCGAGTGGATGCACGTTTGACGACGCGGTCGGCCAACAGGAAAAGCTGAAGGCGGCCGGCGGGTGGATCATTGCGCTGACGGGAGCCGGGTATCCGGAGTTGCTGAAGACGATCTACGATCCTCCGCCGGTGCTGTT
>JADZCI010000100.1 GCA_020851655.1 Bryobacterales bacterium | reverse complement strand
TCGTGATCCACCTCGATGTCCCGGAAGAATCTTTGATTTCGCGTATCTCTTCAAGAAGACAGTGTCCCACCTGCGGCCGAATCTACAACCTGCTGCACAATCCGCCAAAACTCGATGAATTGTGCGATTTGGACGCGACGCCGCTCGTGCGCCGCAAGGATGATCAGGAAGAGGTCGTTCGGGAACGCCTTCGGGCCTTCGAGGAGATCACCCGGATGGTGGAGTCTCATTACACGGGAGGCTGCTACCACAAACTAGACGGGGACCGCCCGGCGGAAGAGGTTAGTGCCGATATCGGGAAGATTCTGAGTCAACGCGCCAGCAGTGAGGTAGCACGCAGCGAAGCGGTGTGAATAGGGTGGGTGAATTCCCGCACCTACGTGAAAACACGCACCATCATAAACTGGATAAATTTGTTCTGTACTCCTGTTTTCAACAGCATACGCTTCCGGGCCGATTGGCACTTCCGTTGCATCATAAAAGGCAATTAAACATAAGTCGTCATTGACTTATTTAGCATCCCCGGCGACTAGGCCCAGCTAGTCGCCAGCCCCTCTGAGTGAGGCCCCGGTTCCCAGACCGGGGCTTCTTTCGTTTAGGAGCTTGTTGAAAAACCGCTTGCTCGCGCGCACGGCTCCGTTTCTGAGCCGTGCCCATGAGGGAGCGGTGGCTGCAATCCTCCACCCGAAGAAATCAATGTGCAAAGAAGCCGGAGCGCGGAGCGGTCTTCCACCGCCCCGCAGTTTACAACCGGCGTTTACCAGGCGAAGCGCATCGAGAGCTGCATCACGCGGGCTGCGTTGGCGCTTGTCCAGGTTTCGATGATCCCCGCGCTGTTCGGCTGCGGGTTGCCGGGAACGTTGAGCAAGTTGAAGAAGTCCGCAGTGAAACGGAAGTTCATGCGCTCGTTGATGGCGAAGTTCTTGACGAGTGACGCATCCACGTTCCATTGGTTCGTTCCACGCACGACCTGGTTGATCCAGGGATGGAGCGGACTGCCGTAGGTATTGCCGTTGAGGTTGATGCGGTGCTGCGTGCCATTGTTGAGCGGCAGCCACACATAGTTGGTTCCGTAGTTACCCCAATTCGGATCGTTCTGCGCGTTGAGGCTGGGATAGTTGGCTGGATAGGGCCACAGCGGCGCCTGCGCGGGTTTGTAGTCCGAGGGGACGCCCATGATACCGTTGGGACGCCCTTGCGCGTCGGTGCTGTTGATCTGGTGTGCCGGGATGTAGGTGTTCCAGGCCAGGAAGCCGGGACGGCACACGCCGCTGCGGCAATCTTGAATAGGAATGTCCTCGCCGTAGTAGCGGATCGGTTCGCCGGTGGGCCAGTTGGTTGTGGGCAGAGTGAACCAGCGGCTACGCCAGCGTCCGAGTCCGGACACCTGCCAGCCGCCGACGATCTGGTTCAACACGCCGCTGGAGTTGCCCAGTAGCGGCTTGCCCTTACCGAAGGGGAGATCGGCGATCCAGTTCCAGCGGACTTCGTGCTGGGGCACGTTGGGGTCGCGGCGGTAGAGCAGCAGGCGCGCGCGCTCATTGTCATCGGTGGGCACGGTTCCGGGCAGGAAGTTCGAAACCGGAGCCAGCGGCACTTCCCATCCGGCGGCAGCCGCCCGTGTCACATTCATCAACACGTAGAACACCTGGAAGCCGACTCCTTTAGAGTAGCGGCGCTGTAGCTCAATCTGCCCGCCGTTCGACCAGCCGAAGCCGTCTTTGCGCCACTCCTGGAGGTTACCGTAGGGGTAAGTGGGGTTCGGGCGGCGCGCGGTGTTGGCGGTGATGCCCGAAGGGGGCACAGTGCCCGTCTGCGTCACCCAGACGTACTCGCTCATGGGCGTGTTCCAGTCGAGGTAGCTCTCCTGGTTTGTCGTGTGGTTGCCGACATAGGCGACGCGGAGAACGGTGTCGGGAAGGATCTCCTTCTCCACCGTCAGGTTCCAGTCGTGGAGACGCGAGGTGGGCTGATCGGGACTGAAGTAGGCCACCTGCAATGACTCGGTGCCCGGCGTGATGCCCATGGGGCGGTCAAATGTGACTGCGTTGGCACTGTTGAGTCCGGTAATGATAGTGGGACGGTTGACGAGGCCCCACTGTGGGGTCATGTCAGGCGACTGGTCGCTGGCGGTGAGGTGATAGTTCTGATAGAAGCCCGCGAAGGGCGCGTTCAGTCGCATGCGGTCGTTCCAGGTATAGAGCGGGATGGTGTGGTAGTTGAGCGAGTAGCCCGCCCGGATGACGAAGCTGCGCGCTCCGTCGAAGGCGCGGTAGGCGAACCCCACGTGCGGCCCGATGTCGAACCAGTTATTCTTCACCATCTTCTTCGGCAGTCCGACCTGGTCGGTGGTGACGAACTTGGCTCCGTAGCTCTCCAGAACGTTGATAAGCTGTGGCGTGGTTGCGCCCATCTTGTACATGAAGTCGAGCGGTTGTCCGAGCACGATGGACATCGACTGGGGATCGAAGCCCGAGATCAGGTTGTGCTTATCGTAAGGATAGGGGGTGAACTGCCAGCGGACACCCAGATTCAGCGTGAGGCGGTTGGTGACGCGCCAGCGGTCCTGCAAATACAGCGCATCCTCGTTCTGGCGGATGTAGTACATGCCTTTCGCTTTGCGGACCTCGTAGTTGGCGTAGCCGAGGAAGAACGCTGCGGCGATGTGGCCGGTGTTCTCCACCGGGCGGCGAACGCAACTCGTGGGGTTCGCCAGGCAGCCTTCCATGGAAGTGCTGTTGGCCGGGTCAAACAGAGCCGTCGTAGCCGGCACGAAGGTGATGGCGCCGGCGGTGCGCTGCTGCTGCGGCATGTAGTTTAGCTGGTCGTGCCGGAAGTGGCCGCCGAACTGAAACTCATGCTTGCCCGCGATCTTGGTGGCGTTGGTGTCGAGGATGAAGTAGTTGAAGTAGGAGATGTTCCAGTTGATCGGCTGGAAGTAATTGCTGACGCCCGTGCCGACACCGATATTGTTGATGACCGGGTATCCGGGGGTGGCGTTGGGGTTGGGCAGGCCGAGCTCGTTGGTGTACATGCGGCCGGGCTCTCCCGAAGTGAAGGAGTCCTTGCGGCGGCTGGCGCTAAAAGTGACCTGGTTATAGAAGGTGGGCGAGAAGGTGTGGGTCCAGTCCACCGCCAGGCTCTTGTTTGGGTAGAGGTTCGTGCGCGAGTTGCCGAAGCCGTCGAGTGTGGGGACGCCGCCCGAAGCGGGCCGAAGAGCAGTGGCCATGGAGTTGGTGATGCGGCCGAACACCATGTCCTTATCACTGAACCGGTGGTCAAAGCGCGCACCCCAGGTGTACTGGTCGTCGATGGCCGGCGCGGGCGCGATGAAGTTGTCGCTAACCAGCGGGTTGACGTTGGGCACGTTCGGCAGAGGCAGGATGCTGTAGACGTACTTGGCGAAGGGGCTGATGCGCGAAGGATCGATGCGGTTGCGCTGGCCCTGGTACATGAACGGCTGGCGCAGTCCGGTGGCCGGGTCGGTGGTCAGCGGATCGTAGATGGTCATGGGCGTGCCGGTCGCGGTGACAAGGCCCGAGAAATCGCCGTTGCGCATGGCTTCGGTGGGTACGCGGTAAGTGCCGAGGGTCTCGCTGCGCAGCTTGTAACCCTCGTAGTTGAAGAACCAGAAGGTGCGGTTGCTGCCGTCATAGACCTTGGGGATCGACACGGGACCGCCTATCGTGCCACCCCACTCGTTACGGTTGAGCTTGGCGGGCTTGGTCCAGGTGCTCTGGCGCTGGCGGGCGACGCCGTAGCCGCTATTGCGGTTGGTGGCAAACAGTGTTCCGTGGAGTTCGTTGGTGCCACTCTTGGTTGTCATGATGACTGTCGCCGGGCGGGCATAGCGAGCGGAAGTGGAGTTGACTTCAACGTGGAACTCCTGGATGCTGTCCAGGCTTGGGGGACGTGTGATGGCGCCGCCATAAAGCGAGTCGGTAAGTGCGGCGCCGTCCAGGGTGAGGTCATGCGTGCCGCCGCGCGCACCGAAGATACGGATGCCGTCGTCCTGGTTGATGCCAGGTACGGTCTGGAGCAGGTTGGTTACAAGACGGCCATTGATGGGCAGTTGTTCGATGCGGGTGCGCTCGAGCGTATGACTCATCGTCTGGGTATCGGTCTTGAGGACGGGAGTGACTTCGGCAACGGTAACGGTAGTGGTGGTGCCGGCAGGTTGCAGTGAGATGTCCACGGTGGAAGACGTCGCGGTCTGAACGGTAACCGTGCCCTCGAATCGCGCCATGCCGGGCGATTCTGCCTCCAGCCGGTATGGACCGGGGTTCACCGAGGGGAAGACGTAGATCCCAGCTTCGTTGCTTTGGGTTTTCTGCTGGACTCCGGTTGCGGTATTGGTGAG
>JADZCI010000099.1 GCA_020851655.1 Bryobacterales bacterium | reverse complement strand
GGCCTTCGCTCACATCCCCGCCATTGACCAGAAACGCATTGGCCGTTTCACGCTGGCCGTTCACAGACACGTTGCCGGCCGAGAGCCCGCCCGATACGGGACGATCCTGCTGGATCGAACCCACGGTCGCCGGCGCGACGCCTGCTTGCAACCCCAGCAGATCCACGTAGCTCCTTCCGTTGAGCGGCAGCGAGACGATCTTGCGGTTCTCGATGACGTCGCCGAGTTGGGTGTTCTCGGTTTCCACCTGTATAGCCGAGGCCGTGACGCTTACCTCCTGCTGAATGCTGCCCACCCGCAGCACCGGGTCCACGCGCAGTTGATCGTTGACATTGACTTCGACGTCGTTGGCGACAAACTGCTGGAATCCCTGCGCGCTCACCACCACCCGGTACTTTCCGGCGGGTAGCGCCAGCAGACGGTACTCTCCCGCCTGGCCGGTTTGTGATGTCATTTTGAAATTAGTTGCCGTGTTTGTGGCGGTGACGGTGGCTCCGGAAATCACGGCGTCCGACGAGTCGCGGACCGTTCCGAGTATCGAACCGGTAACATCGGCGCTCACCGGCAGCGAGGCCGCCAACGCAAAGAGAAGAAGGGCAAGCAGAGTTCGCATCCCAGTCCAACCTCCAGGGAGTGATTAGCCGCGCAGATGTGAGCGTGACATGGATTCCCGGCTTGAGTCAAGAAAAAGAAGCGTTTTCGCTTCAGAAAGTAACCGCCGCCTAAGATTGAAGTAACACCAAGCGGCCAGTAGCCTATCTGTCGATAGGTTGAGCATCCCCTACTTGGTGAATACGAGGGCTCCAAAATGCTCGGGGACATGGTTGGGGTCGCGGTTCTGGACGCACGTTGGTTGCCAGCAAAGGAAATGACGCTGTGAGTCCGGCCCGAGTCCTTCGATCCGGTAGAGGTTGGCGCGCCAGCGCGTACCGCTCCGGACGGGCTTCCGGCTCACGGCTGACAGCGGTACGCGCGCGGCGGCGTACCAGGCTTTCTCTTTCTCGTCGATGCGGGCCGAGGTCTGCCAGCCCGAGCGCCACTTCAGGTCGTTCTTCGGCTGATCCAGGTCGATGGCCAGATCAATCCAGTCGCCCGTCGGCGCGATCTCGAATTCCCGATAGCGCCGGATATTCTCCCAATCGTCACCCAGGAAGATTTCGACGACATCGCGATCCCACAGTTTGACGCGCGGTCCGCCGGGCATGGCCGGCAGGAAGAGATTGAGTTCTTTGTAGGGACACCGGAACAGCACGTAGAGATCTGTGTCCGTCCAAAACGCCCGGACATCGGTGCGGAGTTCCGGATATTCGACGGTCCTCGAGCAGTCAGCCACGATCGTGGTGCGAGCCGCGCTTTTCCAGGGAGGCGCCGCCGGATCAAGGCTCAGCGCCGGATGGCCAGCTACATGGGGAACCTCGAGCGTTGCGAATGGTGGCTGCGCGGCGCATGAGGATTGGCCGCGCGCGGCACAAAAGCAGCACAGTAACAGCGCAGCCAGCTTCATCCAAGGTCCGATTTCAGCGATGTTACCACGCGAGCCCGATGTCTTCCGCGAGCTCTTTCTGTATCCTGAACCTAGATTCAAAGGCGGCACTCATGACTCCAGACAGAATCGTCTATCAGACACCCGGCCGGCGCACAGTCCTGAAAGGGATGGCAGCCTTGCCTTTGTTGGGAACCATCGCAGCCGAGGCGCTGTGGCAAAAGGCGAGAGCCGCCGTTCCCGGCAGGTCGCAGCCAAACATCTACACCAAGCTGGGCGTGCGTCCGTTCATCAACGCGCGCGGAACCTGGACCTACCTGAGCGGTTCGCTCGAGTTGCCGGAAGTGCGCGCCGCCAAGCAGGAAGCCGCGCGCCACTTTGTCGACATTTTCGAATTGCAGCGCGCCGCCAGCAAGCGTTTGGCGGAACTCTCCGGCGCCGAGGCGGGTATGGTGACCTCCGGCGCGGCGGGCGCCATGGCGCTGGCCACCGCCGCCTGCATGGCTGGTTCAGACCCGAAGAAGGTCTGGCAGCTCCCCGACACGGCCGGCATGAAGAACGAAGTCGTGATGTACGGCGGACGGAGCGCGTTTGACAGCGCGATCCGGCTGGTGGGCGCTAAGCTCGTCCTCGCCCACACTCCCGAGGAGTTGCAGGCCGCCATCAGTCCCAACACCGCGATGATCTACACCACTGCTTTGGGCGAGCGCCTCGCCCGGGCGCTTTCGATTGCCCGGCAGGCACATGTGCCGCTGCTGCTCGATGACGCCGCGGGTATCCCGCCTATCGAGAACCTCCGGCTCTACGCGAAAATGGGCATCGATCTGTTCTGCTTCAGCGGCGGCAAGGGCCTGGCCGGTCCGCAATGCTCCGGAATCCTGATTGGACGAAAAGATCTGATCGAGGCCGCCATGGCGAACAATAGTCCGTGGGAAGGCGCCGTGTGCCGCGCCATGAAAGTCGGCAAGGAGGAGGTCATGGGCTGCCTCGCCGCGGTCGAGGCGTGGCAAAAGATGGACCTCAACGCGCTCAACAAGGAGTGGCATCAGAGGGTCAAGAAGATCGCCACGCTCGCCGAAACGGTCAAGGGCGTGACCACGACAATCACCATTCCCGAAGGCGGAAATCGCTATCCAACGCTCACCATCAACTGGGATCAGAACGCGTGGCGCTTCACCGTCGCAGACTGTGACCGCCACTTGCGCGAAGGGGAACCGCGCATCGAAGTCCTCACCATGTCCAACCCCAGCATGGTCCCCGCGGTGGTCGAGCGCAGTCCAAAGTCACCGCGCACGGATGTGCTCCAAATCGTGTCGATGACCATGCAACCCGGAGAAGAACTGATTGTCGGCAAGCGGCTGCGCGACATTCTGGCCAAGGCGTCCAAGAACGCCGCGGGCGCCTGACGCCGATGAGAACCGCGGCCTTCGTCCTCTCACTTGTTTCCGCATTCGGCGCGGTGAAGCCGGTCTCTCCTCCCGGCATGGCGCCGTCCGGACCCTATACGCCGGGCATCCTCACCGATGACTTTCTGTATGTCTCCGGGCAGGGCGCCAAAGACGCCGCGGGTCAAATTCCAGCCGGCCGCGAAGATCAACTGCGCAACGCCCTCGACAATGTGCGGACCGTCGTGCAGGCGGCGGGTTTGACGATGGACCACGTCGTGTACGTCCAGGTCTTCTTGACCGCTGACCCGGACGAAGGGCCGCTGGACGCGGTGTTCAGGAAGTTCTTTCCCCAAG
The DNA here is from genome assembly GCA_020851655.1 of Bryobacterales bacterium. GTDB lineage: Bacteria > Acidobacteriota > Terriglobia > Bryobacterales > Bryobacteraceae > JADZCI01. The sequence goes on along the minus strand of JADZCI010000099.1, from coordinate 14,102 downwards.
CTCCGCCGGCGCGCTCCACCATCGGCGTTGCCGGCCTTCCCGGCACTCCGGTCGAAATCAGCGCCGTAGCCGTGCGGGACCGGTCGCGCAAGAAGATTGTCGCTCCGCCCGGCTACCCGTCTGAGGCGGTGTTTAGCGCCGGGGTCATCGCCGCCGGCCGCCTTTATATTTCGGGCTTGCCGGGAACCGATCCACAGACCGGGAAGATGCCGGTCAGCCCGGACGACGAAGTGCGATTCGCGCTTCAGGCGGTGGAGCGCATCACAAAAGCCGCGGGCATCAGCCTTCCCCATTTGGTTTTCGTCAATCCCTATTTAACGGCGAAGATCCCCATGGGCGTCATGAACAAGATCTACGCGGGACATTTCGAATTCGGCAACACGCCGGCGCGGGCCACGATCCAGGTGTCCGCGTTGCCGGGCGGCGCGGGAATACACTTCACCGGAGTCGCCGTCATGGATTTGTCCCGCCGCAAGGCCGTTCGCCCGAAAAATATGGAGCCCAGTCCCACCGCCAGCCCGTGTGTCTTCGCCGGCGATACCTACTTCTGTTCCGCCAAATCCGGCTTTATCCCCGGACCTCGCGGCGGCATCTACGCCCCGGCGGTCGAAACACAACTTCGTCAGACCATGCGAAACCTGCTCGACGGTTTGGAGGAAGCCGGACTCACACTCGGCAACGTGGTCTCCAGCAACGTCTACCTCGACGACATCAACGAATTCTCCCGCTTCAACCCTGTCTACGCCGAATACTTCAACGCGCCGTTTCCGGCGCGGACCACGGTTCAACAGGTCGCGCCAGTCAACCGTGCGCCCTCCGCCAGGGGCATCTATCCCACGCTCGAACAGATCTCGATCATCGCCGTGCGCTGAGTTGCGCCGGTCGCGACGGACCCGGTTTACACGGCAGCTTCGAAGCGCGTCCAGGGGTGTGCGGTCAGGTCTCGCAACAGCGGCTTCTGCCAGGCGAAATCTTTGTGCTTGGCCAGGAAATCGCTGGTGCGGAAATGAATTCCGCAGGGATGTCCCATCGCCGCTTCCAGCGTCATGCGGCGGGCCAGCGCGGCGTCAGTGATCTTCGCCTGCACGGCTCCGGCGGGTCCCCAGGCATCCTGCCACGGCGCCAGTCCGCGCGGAGAAAGATCGACGTGCCCGCACAGGGTTCGCTCGCTGGGCGAATTTTGCTTCTTGTCGAACGAATCGTAGTGATCCGACAAAAAGCGTTTGCCCGCCTCCAGGTCGATCCGGCCCTTGTACTCCGCCATCAATTGATCCCAGCGCACCCGCCGCGCATTGGCGCTGACGCTGAGATCATTCATCGGGAACGTCGTCTCTTCAGCCGCCAGCTTGGGATTGATCGGGAAGTTTGCGCCGGTGAACGCGCCGTCCTTGGTGCGGTCGAGCGTCACGTTCTTCAACCCGAGTTCCAACCGTCCGATCTCGTTGGCGTTGATGTCCGCCACAAGCCAGCAGTTTGCGTAACCTCCGTTGTTGCCCTCGCGCATCAAGGCTGCAAACTCATCGATGTTGCGGCCGTACTGCATGGCCTTTCTGGCCCGGACGAATTCCGGTTTGCCTTGGGGGTCAAAACCCGAGAACTGCGTAATCGTGGTCTCGGTGATCACCAGTCCCGCCGAGGTCACGCCAAAGTCGTCGCCCGAATGGATCAAGCCCGGCACTCCGTCCATCAGGATGCGGTGACCCTTGGTGGGACGGATGTCGAACATGATGTTCCAGCGGGAACCTTCGAGATAGCCGGACCAGTTGTTATGCCCGATCACGATCTTGCCGTCGCGCGTGGCGCCGCCGGCCGCGGCAAACGCGCTGCAGCGGTCGGGCGCGGCGGGCTTCTGGTTCCGGTCGAGGCTGGCGGTGTAGTATCCGAACTCGATGTTGGCGTTGTGGACAACCACGTCCCACAAGTCGATTTTGGCGCCGCGCGCGGCCGCGCCTTCGGCGATGCCTTTCAGTTCCTCGCGATACTCCTCGTCGACGCCGGCCCACAGCATGGATTGCGCTGCATCCCGGAAAAAACTCCATGCGCGGCGGGTGCCGTGCTCCAGGCTCAGCCTGCTCACCTTTACGGAATCATCGATCTCGGCGGCGAGCTGATAGCCGTGCTGATAGCCGATATCCGCGGGCGAACCTTCCAGCCGGACGGCGATCCAGCCATGCCTGCCGCTGCGCGAGGAAGCGCGCAATCGCGAGCCATCTTTGCCCAGCAATGCTGCCGGCGCCATTGAAAGAACATCACGGCGGCTGAACGACATACTGATTTTTCGAGTATAGCCTGTGATAGAAATGGGGCATGGTGAACCAGACTGACGAATCCGCTTCCAACCGGCGCAGCGTCCTCAAAGCCGCGGGCGGCATTCTCCTGCTGAAACCGGAAACGGTATTCGGATCGCAAGCCAACTCGACGGTCGAGGTCGGGCTGATCGGCTGCGGCGGACGCGGCAACTGGATCGGTCCCTTCTTTCCCGAATTCACCGGTGCGCGCATGGTTGCGCTCGCCGACGTCATCAAGTCGCACCTGGATTCCACGCGCGAGACGTTCAAGGTGGATGCTGGGCGCGCCTATTACGGTCCGGACGCCTACAAGGAACTGGCCGCCTCCAAGCTCGACGCGGTCATCATCGAAACGCCTCCGCTGTTCCATCCCGAGCACGCGCGCGCCGCGGTCGAGGCGGGCAAGCACGTTTACTGCGCCAAGCCGATTGGCGTCGACGTGCCCGGCTGCCTGCATTTTCTCGAGACCGGCAAACGCGCCAAGGACAAACTCACGTTCTGGGTCGATTTCCAGAGCCGCGCTCAGCCGGTTTTCCAGGAAGTGGCGCAGCGAATTCATCGCGGTGACCTCGGCAAAGTGGCCTTCTCGCAGGTCTTCTACTACGCCGGACGGCCGGCCAAGGACAAGGGCACGCCCGGCATGGATCCCGGACAGCGCCGCGTGATGAATTTCTACATGGATAAGGCGCTTGGCGGAGACATCATCGTCGAGCAGAACATCCACGTCATCGACATGGCCAACTGGTACCTGCAAGGGCATCCGCTGAAGGCTTTCGGAACCGGGGGGCGCACCGACTGGAGCGGCACTGATTATGACGCCGGCGATGCTTGGGACCACTTCCAGGTTTCGTTCTGGTATCCCAACAACGTCCACGCCGATTTCAGTTCGCACCAGCTCACGCGTTACTTTTCCGATTTGTGCGTACGCTGCTTTGGCATTCGCGGCGCGGCCGACACGCATTACGGCGGACTGGTCCGCGTCACCGGCGAGAACCCGTGGATGGGCGCCGAGAAGGACGACACCTTCCGTCAAGGCGCGATCAACAACGTCAAGGCATTCATTGACAGCGTCAAGAACGGCAAGAACATCAATAACGCCGAAGAGTCGGTCCAAAGCAACCTGACGGCCATCCTTGGCCGCATGGCTGCCTACAGCGGCCGGACCATCACCTGGGAAGAGATGCTCAAATCGAAGGAACGCCTCACGGCCGATCTCAAATTGAAGTGGTGATGAGGCGCGCCTCTGGTGCGCCGCCCGCGCGGCATGCCAGACTTGTCTAACGGATGCGCACGCTCTCCAAGAAAACGCAGTATTCGTTGCGAGCCCTCTACGCGCTGGCGCGCGCCTATGGATCCAGTCCAGTGCTGATAGCCGGGATGGCGCGGCAGGAGCGCATTCCCAAGAAATTTCTCGAGCAGATCCTTTTGAAGCTGAAGTCGCACGGACTGGTGCAAAGCAGAAAGGGCAAGGGCGGCGGCTATTTGCTGGCGCAAGCGCCGGAATCAGTCACCCTCGGCAACGTCATCCGCCTCATGGAAGGGCCGCTGGCGCCCCTGCCGTGCGCGGCTCAAGGGGCGTGTTGCACGTGTCCGGAATGCGCCGACGCCCGCTATTGCGAAACGTGCCTCGTGATGCAGGACGTACGGAAAGCGATTGCCGCGATTCTCGACTCGACCACGCTGGCCGAGGCCTGCCGGCGCGCAGACCATGCCCGGGCCGGCTCGCAGGCCCTGGATGAACTGCTTTTACAAATATGAAGGCCGCGTTCCCGGGTCCGGTATCATAGGGTTCGGAAGCGCATGCCCTCACCGCCGGTGCCTGAACTCGACGACCTGCTCCACCGCGCTTTCTCTTTCTATCCTCCGATCATCGGAATCGAGCACAACGAGTTCCTGCTGAAGAGCGGAACCTGGTCCGAGATGCTGGTCGAGAACACCAAGACCCGCGAGGAAATCTGGATCCCGAGGCGCTTCTTCGGAGCGCTTTCCAAGGTGGATGATCCGGTCATGATCGTGGGCCTCATGAGGGAACTGGAGTACAAGTCCGGCGCCGTGTGGCCCTATGAACGCAAGGTGCTCGACATGCCCGCGCCGCCGAAACCGGCCGGCGCGGCGCCCGCCGCCGGAGACATCCGCGAGCCTTCCGCCCTCGAACAGATCATGGGGCCGGGAGGCGAGGGGACAGAATCAAAGATCGGCAAACTGATCGCAGTTGTGTTCGCGTCCGTGCTGGTCCTGACCACCCTGGTTTACGTTGTGGTGAAATTCACGCCGCAAGCAAAGCCGACCTTCAGCGCCAAAGACCAGTCCTACCTCGAACTCACTCGTGACGACGACCCGTTCGCGGTCGCCCGCAAGCTTGGCCCGGCGGCCGAAGAAGCCTGGCGTCCCGGCGAAGGCGAACTGCAATACCTGCGCATGTCCTACCCCGATCGCGGATTCACCGTCATCCTGATGGGCACGGACCGCAAGAGCGTGCGCTACATCGGAACGTTGAACAAAGACTGGCAGCCCTTGCACTACGTTGAGTTCGCCCGGGGCGCCACTACCGCGTCACTCCTCCGCGGACTGAAGAAGTTCTAGAGCGGAACCTGTCCGGACCCTCCGGCGGCGCTCACTTTGACGAGAACCGCCGCAGCCTGAACACCTCGCCAAATGCGATGAAGATGTTCAGCACGCCCAACCCGCTGACGGCGCCCCGGAACTGCTGGCTCAACAGAAATTCGCGCCACTCCGGCATGGCAATGACGAAGTAGTTAAAGTTCCAGGGTTCTGTCCACGGGTAGATCAAGAGGAACAAACCCAGCTCGAAGCAAAAAACGCAAAACAGCACGGCGGAGAACTTATGGAACCAGGTGTGGCGCGGCGGCGCCGGTGGAGGAGCGGGTGCGTCCGCGACAGGAGCGTCGGGCTCTACAGGCATAGCATCAGTTGCATTGAGAGCTGGACCGGGGCGTAACTGCGCCTGTGCAGCGGCGTCGGGCCAAGCCTCTGCAAGGCTTCGAGGTGGTCCGGGGTCGGGTAACCCTTGTTCGAAGCCAAATTATAGCCGGGATAGTGCCGGTCGAACTCGCAGAGCCGCGCATCACGGTCCACTTTGGCGAGGATGGAGGCGGCCGCAATCGCGCGCACACGGGCATCGCCCTTAATGAGCGCCTGCTGTGGGACCGGCCAATCCACCTTGAGTGCGTCCACCAGCAGGTAATCGCACTTCGGACTCAAACCTTCGACAGCGCGGCGCATGGCCAACCGGGACGCCTGGTAGATGTTGATCGCGTCGATTTCTCCAGCCGAGGCGAGGCCAACAGCCCAAGCGACGGCGGCGCGTTTGATGGATTCAGCCAGGGACTCGCGCACGGGTGCGGCGACTTGCTTGCTGTCGTTGATGCCGCGCACCGGCCGGCCGGGATCCAGAATGACGGCGGCCGCTACGACCGGCCCAAAAAGGGAGCCCCGGCCCGCTTCGTCCGTTCCCGCCACGTAACGATACCCCTGGCGGCGCAAGCTGCCTTCCAGGGCGCCGGTGCACCGAAACTTCTCCGGCTGCGGTTCCCGCGGCACGTGTCCTTACTCGCGCTCTTTCAGCCGCGCCGCTTTACCCTTCAGACCTCGCAGGTAGTACAGTTTCGCCCGGCGCACCTTTCCCGTGCGGATCACGTCGATGTGATCGACAACCGGAGCGTGAGTCGGAAAAATGCGTTCCACGCCTTGACCGAAGCTCACCTTGCGGACGGTAATCGTCTCGCCCATGCCGGTGTTGTGGCGGGCGATGACCGTCCCTTCAAATGCCTGGAGGCGCTCTTTGTCGCCCTCCTTGATCTTCACGTGCACCCGGATCGTGTCGCCAATGCGAAACTCAGGGAGATCGGTCCGTTTGTGCTTGTTCAGCACCTTCGCCAACTGGGCTTGAATCATCGTCTATTTCCTTTCCAGCAAATCCGGGCGCAACCGGAGAGTCTTTTCCCGCGCCGCGCCGCGCCGCCATCGCCGGATCTCGTCATGATTTCCGCCGAGAAGCACTTCGGGCACGCTCCAGCCGCGAAAAACCGCCGGCCGCGTGTAGTGCGGATAATCCAATATCGGCTCGAGGCTGAAGGACTCCTGGCGCGCGGACTCTTCGTTGCCCAACACACCGGGGATCAACCGTGCCACGGCATCCACCACTACCGCGGCGGCGAGTTCGCCGCCGGACAATACATAATCGCCGATCGATAGTTCCTCGTCGGCCAATTTCTCGCTCACACGCTCATCTACGCCTTCATAGCGGCCGCAAATGAGCAAGACGTCTTGATAAGTTCCCAGCCGCGCCGCCGCGGCCTGGTCGAACCGCGCGCCTTGCGCCGACATCAGAACAATCCGCTGCCTGGAAACGTCCCGCGCGGGGAGAATCTCTTCGGCAGCCAAAAAAACAGGCTCCGCCTTCAGCACCATCCCCTCACCACCCCCGAAGGGACGGTCGTCTACAGTGCGATGACGGTCAAAGCTCCAGTTTCGCAGATCCCATACCCTGGTTCGCAACAACCCCATCTTCCGGGCACGGGCCAGTACCCCAAACTCGAACGGTCCCCGGTAAAACTCGGGAAAGATCGTCAGAACGTGAAAGGTCACCGCGAGTTCAGTTCCTTCAACCCTGCCGGCAGATCCACGAGTATCTTTCTGGCCGCCAAGTCAACGTTTACGCAAATCGTCCGGGCAAACGGTATTTCCAACGTTCCGGCCACCAGCACCGGTGTTCCGCCATACTCCTGCCACGCCTCGACCGTTCCCAGTTCTTCTCCGCTGGCGGCATCAACCACCCGGCAGCCGATCAGGTCAGGCAGATAGAACTCGCCGCCGGCCGGTTCCGAGCGTTCCGCACTGGGAACGCACATCTCACAGCCGCGCAGTTGTCCGGCTCGCGTCATGTCGTCGACACCACGCAGCTTCACGATCCACCGTCCGCGATAGGGGAGAACCGACTCTACAACGAACTCGCCCTCCGGCGCCTCGCCTCGAAACAGCATCACGTTGGCGAGGCGGGCAAAACGCTCCGGTTGCTGGCCAAAGCCTTCGGCCAGGAGTTCCCCGCGAATCCCGCGCGCCTTCACCAGACGCGCGACGATCGAATACTCCGGCTTACTCGCTATTCCAAAATCTCCAGCGTAAAGCGGCGATTCAGCTTCATTCCGGCTGCGCCGAGGAGCGTCCGAATCGACCTTGCGGTCCGCCCTTGCTTGCCGATTACCTTGCCTAAGTCGCTCGGAGCGACGCGCAGTTCCAGAACAGTGGTCTGCTCGCCTTGCACCTCACGAACCTGGACTTCATCCGGGATGTCCACGAGAGCTTTCGCGATTTCTTCTACCAGATCCCTAATGCTTGCCATCCCAAGGCCTCCGGTCCAATCTCCTATCGTAACATTCAGCAAATACTATTCTCAGGGAAGGGCAAACGTGAGCAGCGCCCCGCCACTGGCCATGGTCAGATACTGCTTCCCCTTGACCATGTATGTAATGGGCGCGGTCGCCATCGAGGCGCCGGTGTTGATCTTCCACAGTAGTTTGCCGCTTCGAGCGTCGAGCGCCACCAGGTAGCCATCGTCGTCGCCGGTAAACAGGAGCCCTCCGCTGGTCGAGAGCGTACCAACCCAGCTTGGCTTATTGAACTCGAAGCTCCACTTGGCCTCCCCGGTAAAGGGGTCCAGAGCCTTCACGTTGCCCCACTTACGTTCGTTTTCGATGCTCTGGTACGTGCCCCCCCAATACGGCTTCCCCTCCTTGAATTGCTGAGGCATGGAGTAGTAGGTGTGGCATTCTTCGAAGTACTGCAAATAAAACGTCTTTAATTGCGGATTGAAGGCGGGCGCCATCCAGTTTGCGCCGCCGGCCAGACCGGGACAGATCCGGTTGCCGTCCGGCGTCGGGTCAATGCTGGCCTCGTAGATGGGCCGGCCCGTCTCATCAAACCCCCGGGACCAGTTTTGGCGGGCAAACGCCTTGGCCATCAGAAACTTGCCGGTAACCCTGTCCAGCACATAAAAGAACCCGTTCCGGTTTCCCTGGAACAACAATTTGCGCGGCTGCCCTTTCCAATCGAGGTCGGCCAGCATGGGAGTCTGCGCCGCGTCCCAATCATGCGTATCGTGCGGCATGGTCTGGTAGTGCCAAACCAGTTTGCCGGTGTTCGCGTCCAGCGCGACGATGGAGGAGCTGTAAAGGTTGTCGCCCTTGCGCACATCGCCATCCAGGTCCGGCGCCGGGTTGCCGATCCCCCAGTACAACAACCCGAGTTGTGGGTCGTAGGTACCCGTCATCCACGGCGGCGCGCCGCCGCGAAGCCAGGAATCGCCCGACCACGTCTCGTTTCCGGGTTCGCCTTTGCCCGGAATGCTGTACCAGCGCCAGACACGCTTGCCTGTTGCGGCGTCATAGGCATCCAGGTATCCCCGAACGCCGTACTCGCCTCCCGCCACGCCGATGATCAACTTGTCCTTGACCGCCAGTGGGGCGCTCGTGGCGCCAAAGCCTTTTTGCCACGGCCCGACTTCGACGTCCCACAACTCCTCGCCATTCCGGGAATCGAGGCACAGCAGGCGCCCTTCCGGCGTGGCCATATACAGCCGGCCGCCGAGCACCGCAAATCCGCGGTTTATCGAACCGCCCACCAGCAGCGCATTTTCGGGAATCCGGTGACGCCGCCGCCACAGTTCACGGCCGCTGCGCGCGTCCACGGCGAACGCATGGCCCTCGGGCGCCGTGAAATACATGACTCCATCCACCACGAGCGGAACGGTCTCAAAGCGGCCCGATTTCGGGACCTGGAACAGCCATTCAAGCCGCAGGTCTTTCACGTTGGCCGTGTTGATCTGATCCAGTTCCCGGTGGCGCACCCCGCCGTAGTCGCCGTGATAGGTCAGCCAGTTCTGTGGTTCGGATGAGGCGTTGACGAGGCGCTCGTATGGGACCTCGGCGCGGACCGCCAGCATCAGCAGCGCTGCGCAGAATACGCTTCTCATCGGACTTCCACCCCCTTCTTCACTCCCTGTTTGGTAATTGCTCCGCGGAGTGAAGCCAGATACGACACCAGATCGTCCAACTCCTTGGGAGTCAGGTTGGAATAGGGTGGCATCAGCGATTCCTTGCGCTCACCCATTTCTTTGATCTCGGATTTGTCGAACAGGACGAACTGTTGCGCGATGTTCCGGAGCTGAAGGCTGAATGAGTCCTCGTTGACTCGAATTCCGGTGACCCTCGATCCGTCCGCGGCGGTCACGGCGACGCCGCGATAAACCGGCGGAACATCGGCCGACGGGTTGACAATCGACTCCCGCAAGTAGGCCAGGGAACGGCCCGCGCCCACGCGGCTCAGGTCCGGACCGTAGACGCTGCCGGACTTGTCGATCCGGTGGCACGCATTACAACGCAGCTTTTCATAAATCACGTGTCCCGAGGCGGCGTCGCCCGGAGCTTTTTCCACGGCGACCCGTGTCGTGCGAAGCGAGCGCAGGTAACCCAGTAGTTGCGCCATCTCGGAACCCTCGAAGCGGAAGGAAGGCATCGGAGTTCCAGAGACGCCTTTCGAGATGACCCGGCGAAGGTCCGCATCGGTCGTGCCATGGACGGGGGTCCCGGACGACAGGTTGGGTCCGCGTCCGCCTTCACCCGTGGCGCCATGACACAGCGAGCAGTTGCTCAGGTAAATGCTCCGGCCGGGCGCCACCGGCGGCTTGGATATAGTCTGAGCGGTGACAAGGAGAGGCGCCAGGGCCCACAGAAGCTTCATGCGTGGTCTGTTGGTGATTATATTCGGTCAGCCCGCCGGCGCGCCGGCCGGCCCGGCCAATGGAACCGTGCTTGCTGAAACATCGTAGTACACTACGGGAAGCAAAAATGCCCTATTGCACGCAGTGTGGTTCTCCGGTTCAGGACACCGACGTGTTCTGCGCCGGCTGCGGCGCGCGACAGGCTGACAGGGACACGGCGCGGCCCCGCCCGGCGCCGGAGAGCACAGCCCGTCCGGACAAGCAATTCCTGGGTGACATGAGTCCCCGGACTGCCTCAATCCTTTGCTACATCCCTTGGATGGGCTGGATCGCTTCGATTGTCGTGCTGGCATCCGAGCGCTTTCGCCACAACCGCGACGTTCGGTTCCACGCCTTCCAGGGGCTCTACCTGTTTGTCGCCTGGCTTTTCGTGGACTGGGTGTTTGAACCGTTCGCGGCTTACACGGCGGCAACCCAGTTTGTCGGCAAGGCCATGAAACTGGCTGTCCTTGGAACGTGGATCCTGATGCTGGTCAAGACCAGCCAGGACCAGTTGTTCCGCCTGCCCATCCTCGGAGACCTCGCCGAGCGGTCAGTCTCCGAGCAGCGGTAAACGCCCGCTCACGGCCAAGTCAAATCAGCAAGGTACGGCCGGCTTGGGTGAGCACCCCAGGCGGTTGAGGGTATAATTATTCATAGGACTTGAATAAATTATCATGGCTATTCCTGTCGGAATCGTGGGGTTTCGCGGCTACAGCGGTTTGGAACTACAACGCATCCTGGAACGCCACCCGCATGTTGAACCCGTTCTGCTGGAACACCGGCACGACGCGGCGGAAGGTGCGCGTCCCCGGGGTGCGCGTCCGGTCCGGCGTGTGAACTGTGCGCCGGGTCCGATTGTTGAAGCGGGGATTCCGCTGGTCTTTCTCGCGACTCCGCAGGAAGTGTCGCTCGAACTAACGCCCGCGTTAATCGAGGCGGGATTGAAGGTTGTGGATCTCAGCGGAGCGTTCCGGCTCAGGACGGAAGAAAACTACACACGCTGGTACAAAGAGCCTCATGGGCAAGGCGCATTAATGGCCGAAGCCGTGTATGGGTTGCCGGAGTTCTACCGCGACAAAGTTCCGGCCGCGCGGTTGCTGTCGAATCCCGGATGTTATCCGACTGCGGCGAGTCTTGCGCTGCGGCCTCTGGTCGCCGCGGGCTTGGTGGACCGTCAGGCTGGCGTTGTCTGCGACGCCAAATCGGGTGTAAGTGGCGCGGGCCGCAAGCCGAGCTTGCGAACCCATTTTTGCGAAGTCAGCGAGAATTTTCTGGCTTACTCGGTCCTGGAGCACCGGCACGTGCCTGAAGTGCTAATGAACTCAGGACTGCGGGAGGCCGAGTTTAGCTTCACGGCACAACTGATTCCGATTCACCGGGGTATCCTCGAAACCATCTATTTCCGGCTGAGCCGGCCGGCCAGCGCGGCCGACATTGTCGCCTGCTACGAGAGCGCCTATAGCGGTGAACCGTTTGTGCGCGTCTACGACCCGGGTAAGTTTCCGGATGTGCACGGCGTGGCTCGCACCAATTTCTGCGACCTTGGCGCCTCGGTTTCCGGCAACCGCGCGGTCGTCGTGTCGGTGATCGACAATCTGGTCAAGGGCGCCGCCGGCCAGGCGGTTCAAAACATGAACCTCATGCTGGGCTTTGCCGAGACCGAGGGACTGCTGTGAGCACGCTGGTCAAACTTGGGGGGACGCTCTTGGATGCCGCCGGACTGCGCCAGTCCGTCTCCGAGCAGATTGCCGGCGTCTGGAAGGCTGATCCGGACCTCGTGGTGGTCCACGGCGGTGGCAAGCAGATGACCCGTTTTCTGGCCGAGAAGGGCATCGAAAGCCGCTTCTCCGGCGGCTTGCGCGTGACCACGCCAGACGTGATGGACGGCGTACTCAAGGTTTTTGCCGGCAGCGTCAACAAGGAACTGGTCGCTTCGCTAAGCGCGGCGGGTTGCCATGCCGTCGGGATCAGCGGAGTGGACGGCGGGCTGACTCTCGCCGAGCAGTTGAATCCGGAATTGGGCCAGGTGGGCCGCATCGTGGCGGCCGATACCCGCCTGTTGAAGGTTCTCATCCAAGGCGGCTTCCTCCCGGTTGTCGCCTGCGTGGCGGCGGGCGCCGGCGGGACGGTCTATAACGTCAACGCGGACCAGATGGCGGTGGCTTGCGCCGCGGCGCTGAAGGCGAACGCGCTGATTTTCCTCACCGACGTCGACGGCGTTCGTGGCGCTGACGGTAAAGTGATTCCTCAACTGACGGCGGCTCAAGCGCGGCAGTTGATCGAAGAGGGTATTGCAACCGGCGGCATGGAGGCCAAGCTCAAGGCCGCCGCCGCGGCGCTGGACGAAGGAGTCGATGAGGTGCGCATCGCTCCCGGCGCGGCGCCTCGTGTTCTTTCCCAATTGCGCGCCGGCGTGCAACTCGGTACAAAGATACGGAAATGATCCTTCGCAAAGCCAGCATGCGCGATATTCCCCAAATGCTCGCGCTCATCAACTCGTTTGCGCGGCAGGGCATTATGCTGCCGCGCACCGAGTTTGAGCTTTCCGAAGGCGTGCGTGACTTCACCGTCTTGTTGGATGGAGACCGCCTGGTTGGTTGCGCCGCGCTCCACTTCTACGGCCCGGCCATCGCCGAGGTCCGTTCGCTGGCCGTCGACCCATCGCTTCAGGGAGCGGGCGCTGGCCGCCGCCTGATCGAAGCCTTGGATTCCGAAGCCCGGCAATTCGACTTGGATGCGCTGTTTGCTTTCACCTACGTTCCCGGCTTTTTTTCCAAGCTGGGATACCGGCAGGTGGACCGCGGCGAGCTTCCTCTCAAAGCGTGGAAGGACTGCCTGCGATGTCCCAAGTTTCAATGCTGCGATGAAATCGCGGTCTTCAAAGAACTGAAGCCGGGGCAGGCGCGTCCGGTCAAGACCGCGGAAGAATTGGTGACGATTCCATTGCCGGTAGTGGTCGCGCAATAGGCGTATTAAGGCGCCTTTTACGCCCACATTGTAGTGGTGGGTTATCTCAACCAGGCGGCAACTAACACAAATCTATTGGGAGTCCCGAGAATCCAGGGCGTACTGGAACTTTCAGTGAGAATCTTTCAGAGTTCGTTCGCACTACTTCCCATAGCCGGGCGTGAGGTCTATTCTTCCGGCATTATCCAGAGACTAGTTCGCACTGATGCTTTCTTACGGAGGCGGGCAAAACGGATGAGAGCGCAAACCGTGGATTTACGGGATGCGATGGGCAGGGTGTTATGCTGTACCATCTTTCGCCCAGGCGGGAAGAAGCTGTTGGCAAAAGGCCATGTAATCAGCGAGGAAGACGTGCGGCTCCTGGAAACGGAGGGCATGGACCAGGTCTGGGTGACAGAACTGGAGCAAGGAGAGATCTCCGAGGACGAGGCGGTCGCGCAAGTTGCCGGCGCGATGGGATGTGGAGCTTTGGAAGTGCGGCTTGCTTCGGGTGGACGGGCGAACCTGATCGCCACCGAGGATTGTGCCGTACTCGTCGATGACGAGCTTCTCAAGCAGATCAATTGCGCCTCCAGCGTGGTGATTGCCACGACGCCGAATTTCAGCTATGCCCGCTCCGGACAGCGGATAGCGACCATCAAGAGCGCGCCGTTCGCCGTTTCGCAGACGCAGTTGGAAACCGTGTTGAGTATCTTGCGCGAGCGCGGCCCGATACTGCAAGCGCGGCCGATTCGTAATCCAAGCATTGGCGTGCTGTATTCCGACCCGACTTCCGGCGAGCGAGCCCGGCAGCTATTCGAGAGCACGTTGCGCCAGCGCCTGGAAAGATTCAACGCCATGCCGCGTTTTGCGCTGACAGCGCTCGAAGAAGACGCGGCGGTAAGCCGTTCTCTCGCCCACATGCTGCGCGCGCGTCCGACCGTGATCCTGATTGCCAGCACGACGGCGCCGGCCGGTCCGGACGACGTGATTGGCCGGGCGATGGCCTCGATTGGATGCCACCTGGAGCGCTTTCTCGCTCCGGTGGAGCCGGGCAACCTGCTGCTGCTCGGCTACCGTGACGAAGT
>JADZCI010000098.1 GCA_020851655.1 Bryobacterales bacterium | reverse complement strand
TCCACGTGGCCGAACAGTTCACCGGTTTCAAGGGCAAGTACGTGAAGCTGGCCGACGCCATCAAGGGCTTCAAGGAAATCTGCGACGGCAAGCACGACGATGTTCCGGAACAGGCGTTCTACATGCAGGGCACCATCGAGGAAGTGCTGGAGAGGGCCGAGCAGATCAAGAAGGCGAGCTAGCCATGGCGGACACCCTGGTGCTCGAGGTGGCGACACCCGAGCGGCTGATGCTGGAACAACACGTGACTGAAGCCGAAGTGCCCGCGGCGGGCGGGGCGCTGGGCATACTGCCCGAACACGCGCCGCTGCTCGCTGAGCTTGGGACGGGCGAACTGTCGTACACGGCGCCGGGTTCGCCGCGGCGCCACATGGCGGTCAGCGACGGCTGGGTGGAGGTTTTGCCCAACCGGATCCGGGTGCTGGCGTTGCGCGCCGAGTTTGGCGACGAGATTGACGTCGAGAGGGCTCGCAGGTCTCTAAAACGCGCCGAGGACCGCCTGGCGACGCCGGCGGAGAACCTCGACGTCGCCCGCGCGCTGAACGCCGCCCGGCGGGCGCGGGTACGCCTGGTCTGCGCCTCGCATTCCGTCGCCGCCAAGCGCTAATTCCGGCACGCCACCCGCACGGCGCGGTTATAATCTCGACATGTTGCGGCGAGACTTCTGCGTGTCCGCTTTGACAGGCGGCCTGTCCGGCCAGGTTTTGCGGGCGCAACCCGCGGCGCCCTCCGTCTTTTTGGAACGATCCGCTCCCGGCCAGCCGCACAAAGGGAAGGTGCTTCCGGCTGATCCTCCTTCGCTATCTCAACGTGGACACCTAGTGGGCTGGGACCCTTGGGCGCATGACGAGGAGAACCCGGATCACTACACCGTTGCACGCGCGCTCGAAGCGGCCTGCTGGATGGCCGGGCGGAAGCACGATTACCCCGAACAGCTCGCCATGGGTCTGGAACCCGTGACCGTGAAGGACAAACATTACTTTGCGCGCCGTCCCGAAGTCACGCGCGTCGTGGACATCACCGGGCAAATCGGCAAGAAGGTTGAGGCGAACCGGGCTAACACAGCCACAGGTCCCCGCGGGGCGGTCATGGCTCCCTTCTTCGCGCGGAACTCGCCAGCCAAGGCAAGAAATTGCCGCTGCTGGGAGAAGACGACGCCACCGCGGACCGGAACTACATCAAGGAGTTTGTGCTTCGGCGGAGCCGCGAAACCGGCAGGCAGCATGGCGTTGAATACGCCGAAGCGTTTCACTATGTCGCGGCGAACGCCTCGGGCGCCAACCGCGACCCGCGCGTGGACGGCTACATCCGGCGGCATGCCGTGCCGCTCAAGTAGCCTGGCGGCGCGCTGGTTCACACCGGCGCCGCTCAAGGCGTCAGATGGGTATGCGCGACTGCTTCCGTGCGATTCGAACGCAGCCGGCAACGAGCGCCAGCATCGTCACGGTACTGGCATTGTGCCTGGGCGCCAACAGCGCACTGTTCACCGTCGTTAACGCCCTCCTTCTCCGGCCGCTTCCGTTTCCCGGCAGCGAACAACTCGTGGAGGTGTCACTGCTCGATGGGGAACCGGTTTCGCCGCAAGCGGTGGCCGAGGCGGGATCCGTCCGCCTGGCGGGTTCGTTTCTAAGCACAAGCCTGGCCGTGGCGGGACCCGATGGCGTGCGCAACGTCTTCGGATTCCGCGTGACGGGCGGACTGACGCCGCTGCTCGGGTTCCGCCCCGCCTTAGGCCGGGCCCTGACCGGCGCCGACTACGGGCGCAAGGTCGTGATGATCGGTTATGAGTACTGGCAAGAACTGGGTGCGCCGCCTGACATCGAAGGCCAGGCGCTGACCATCGACGGAGAAGTCTACTTCATCGCCGGAGTGCTGCCCGCCGGGTTCTTTCTGTCGGTGCGCGATGCGAAGTTGATCGTGCCGGACCTCGCCGGAGGAGGCCGCACGCTGGCCCGCCTGCATCCGGGCGTCACCGCCGCGGCCGCGCGCGCCGGCATCGAATCGGTCCTCAAGGGGAAACGAGTGCGGGTCACTCCGCTCGCACAGGCCTTTCAGCCCAGCGACAGCCGCCCCGTCCTGCTGCTGTTGGCCACCGCCGCGCTCGTACTCCTGATCACGTGCGCGAATCTGGCCAATTTGCAACTGGTTCGCGGGCTTGCGCGGCGGCGCGAATTCGCGGTCCGGACGGCCATGGGAGCGTCGCACGGCAAGTTGGTGGCGCAACTTGCCTGCGAAAGCGGCCTGCTGGGCGCGGCGGGCGCGGCGCTGGGCTTGCTGCTGACCCGTGTTCTTCACGACGCCATCCTGGGGTTGCTGCCGGCCAACGTTGCGCGCAGAATGGCGGGCGCCGATCCACTTGCCGCCGACGTTCGAGTGATCCTGTTCAGCCTGGCGGCGGCGCTGCTGACGGTCATCATCTTCGGCGTCCTCCCCGGATTGAGTTCACTGCGCTTCGATATCACCGCCGCGCTGCGGGACGCGGGCCGGACCACACACGGCGCCAGCCGGAAATCCGGTTCGCTCCTGGTGGCGGTGGAGATCATGCTGGCCGTGATGCTGCTCGCCGGAGCCGCTCTCAGCTTCAAGAGTCTGGCACGCTTGGAGAGCCGCTACCTGGGTTTTCGCGGCGGCGGAGTCCTGCGGGTGATGACGGGCTTCCTCGTCTCCCGTTATCCAAACGCCGCGCATCAGGTGGCCGTCTATCGCGAAGTCGAACGGCGAATCGGCGCGATTGCCGGCGCCGCCGAAGTCGGGATTGTCGCACCCCAGGTCTTTCCGTTTGGCGGTCCCGGAGTTCGCGGTGCGCCTTTCGAGATTTTCGGGCGCCCGGGCCTGGAGGCCCGCGCCGAAGTTTACGCGGCCAACCCGGCTTACCCGCGCGCGATTCGTCTTCCTCTTCTGCGCGGCCGCTGGTTCACCGATGCCGACACGGCTGCGGCTCAGCCCGTGGCCGTGTTGAGCGAAAGTGTTGCCGCGCGGTATTGGCCCCGGGAGGATTGCGTGGGCGGCAGAGTGCGTTTCAGCGGAGGCGCTCCACCGCACGAGTGGGTCACGATCGTGGGCGTGGTTGGAGATGTCAGAAACCCCATGGGCGCACACTGGCAACCCACCGCCTACCGGCCGTTCGCGCAAACGCCTTACACCGGCGCCACGCTGATGATCCGGTCCGGGCGCGGAGCCCCACAGGCCTTGGCAGGCGCGGTGCGGCGTGAGATGCGGGCCATCGATCCGTCCGCGCCGGCGATCCGCCTGGTTGACCCGCTTGATGCGGCGGTCAGAGACTACAGCGCCGCGCAACGCTTCACCACGCGGATGCTGGGCGTGTTTGCGGCCATCGGGTTGGCTCTGGCGGCCGCCGGCGTATATGGAGTCATGCGTTACTGGGTCGCCTCCCGAACCGGTGAGATTGGCGTTCGCGTGGCGCTCGGCGCGCAAAGAAGCGAGGTCCTGCGCCTGGTTCTGGGGCGCGCGCTGGCGGCGGCTGCCGTCGGGTCCGCGGCCGGACTGCTGGGCGCCCTGGCGCTGCGCAAGGTGATCGCCTCCATGCTGGTGGATGTCAGCGCAACCGATCCGGTCATTCTGGCCGCCGTCGCGGGCGCGGTGATAACGGTTGCCTTGATATCGGCGTGGCCCCCGGCGAGGCGCGCCACGCGAATCGATCCCGCCACGGCTCTTCGCGCCGAGTGAGACTTGGCTACAATTCGGTTCTATGAACCCGACCTTCAAGACGATCCTGTGGATCGCCGTCGCGGCTCTTGGCGCCTTAAGTCTGGCAGGGATCGCAATCCATCGCGGAGAGCCGGTCAACAGCATCTGGCTCGTCACGGCAGCCGTGTGTACCTATCTCGCCGGATATCGCTTCTACGCCGCGGTGATCGCGGCCAAGGTGATGGCGCTCGATGACCGCCGCGCCACGCCCGCCGAGCGCCTGCGCAACGGGCACGATTACGAGCCCACCAATAAATGGATCGTCTTTGGCCACCATTTTGCGGCCATCGCCGGACCTGGTCCGCTGGTCGGACCTACGCTCGCAGCCCAGTTCGGTTATCTCCCCGGGACGCTTTGGATCATCATTGGCGTCGTGCTCGGCGGAGCGGTACAGGATTTCCTGATTTTGTTCTGCTCCATCCGCCGCGACGGGAAGTCTCTCGGGCAGATGGCGCGTGAGGAAATCGGCCGTCTCGGCGGCATCACGGCGCTGGTCACGGTGCTGTTCATCATGATCATCCTGCTGGCGGTCATCGCCCTGGTAGTCGTCAACGCGCTCAAAGGAAGCCCATGGGGCGCCTTCACCATCGCCGCCACCATGCCCATCGCGGTCTTTATGGGGATCTACCTGCGCTACTGGCGTCCCGGACGCGTGCTGGAAGTGTCCATCCTGGGGTTTCTGCTTGTCATGGCGAGCATCTTTGCCGGAGAGTGGGTGGCCCATCACCCGTCGTTCGGACCGTGGTTCACGCTAAGCGGAATGGCGCTGGCAATCTGCGTCATCGTCTACGGCTTCTTCGCCTCAGCGCTTCCGGTATGGCTGCTGCTGGCTCCGCGCGACTATCTCAGCACGTTCGTCAAGCTGGGTGTTGTGCTCATGCTGGGCGTCGGAATCCTCTTCGTCCGGCCGGAGTTGCAGATGCCCGCCCTCAGCCGCTTTGCCGACGGCACAGGGCCCATCTTCGCCGGAAAGATCTTTCCGTTCTGCTTCATCACCATCGCTTGCGGCGCGATTTCCGGCTTTCACGCGCTGATTTCGTCCGGCACAACCCCGAAAATGCTGGCGCGGGAGACCCACGTGCTGCCGGTCGGCTACGGCTCGATGCTGCTCGAGAGCTTTGTCGCCATGATGGCGATGATCGCCGCCTGCTCGCTTCAGCCCGGCGTCTACTTTGCGGTCAATTCTCCGGCGGGGGTCGTCGGCGCCACCGCGGAGGCTGCCACCGCGACAATCTCCGCTTGGGGCTTTCCAGTCACGCCCGGGCAGATGCGGGAGATGGCCCGCCACGTCGGTGAAGAGACTCTCTTCTATCGCACGGGAGGCGCGCCGTCGCTCGCGCTGGGCATGGCGCAGATTTTCAGCAGGATTGCGGGTAACGAAGCGGTGCTGCGCTTCTGGTACCACTTCGCCATCATGTTCGAGGCGCTCTTCATTCTTACGGTCATCGATGCCGGCACGCGCGTCGGACGTTTCATGCTCCAGGACTTTCTTGGGCATCTCTGGAAGCCGTTGGGACGGACAAGCTGGATTCCGGGCGTCCTGTTGACGAGCACGCTGATTGTCGGCGCGTGGGGTTACTTTCTGATTCAGGGTGTTCGCGATCCGTTGGGAGGAATCAATTCGCTTTGGCCGCTCTTCGGCATCTCGAACCAGTTGCTCGCGATCGTGGCGCTGTGCGTGGCGACCACTGTTCTGGTTAAGCTGAACGGCCTCAAGTACGCCTGGATTACCCTGACGCCCATGGCCTGGCTGGTTACGGTTACGTTTACGGCTGCCTGGCAGAAGATCTTTTCCGAATCTCCAGCCATCGGTTTTCTGGCCCAAGCCAGCAAGCTCGAAGCCGGCCCGCGGACCGCCCAGACGGCGCAATTGGTTTTCAATGCCCGGCTCGACGCGGTGGTATGCGGCATTTTTCTGGTCCTGGTCTCGACCATCATCGTGGATTCGGCCATTCTCTGGGCCGGTATTCTGCGTGGAACGCGGGAGCGCCGCGGCACGGAGACCCCGTTTGTGACAAGCCAACTCAGGGCGGAGGAAATATGAGCCGGATTCGATCCTTGTGGAAGATCCTTGTGGGCATTCTTAGAGAGATTGGCGACGAGACTCCTTACGCCCGCCACTTGGCCCGGCGTCACCGCGCGCACTGCGGTGAAGAATGGCGCCGGTTCAGTGACGAGCGGTTGCGCGCAAAGTACAGCCGCGCCAAGTGCTGTTAGCAAGTCACCAACTTCCGCCAATGCTAGACTCGTAGCTCGTGCGGTTTGCAGACTCGACATTCTGGGCGCCGTGGCATTCCGGCGGTTCCCACGTGATCGCCAGAGTAGGCTTGAGGGCGCCCGTCATCGTCATGGTGCTGGCGGCCACCGCGATTCCGGTGGAGTGGCGCGCGCCGGGACGCCCGCCGGGCTACGACAAGAATCTCGAGGGATTCGACATGGTGGACTTTACCGCCAACGTGGTGGGTTTCATGCCCGTTGGATTTGTCCTCAGTCCGCTTGGCCCGGTCCGCGCAATCGCGATTGCCGCGCTCATGTCCTCCTTTGCCGAAACCAGCCAGTTGGCGATGCTGTACCGGGATCCCACAGTCGTTGATGTAGTCGCCAACGTTCTCGGCGCGGTTCTGGGAATGGCGTTGGGGCGGAGATGGAAGGTGCGCGATCCAAAGATCGCGGTGGACAGAGGGATGGGTCTGCTGGCCGTGGTATTGGTGGGCGCCCTGTTGCTGGTCGTCTGGCTGACAAGAGGAGCGCCAATCAATGCGCGCGGCGCTACCGAGCCTGGAAGGCTCGAAGCCCAGTGGAAGTTCGACGAGACGAGCGGGCGAACCGCCACGGATTCTTCCGGGCACGTTCCAAATGGAAAGTTGACCAGCGGGCAGATGAGGGGGGCGGGGCGGAACGGCGGCGCGCTGCTGATTTCCAACGCCAAGGAGTTCGCCCGGTTCGCCGACGCGACCGCGTTCCGGCTCTCAGGCAGCATGACCATCACCGCGTGGATCAAGCCGGCGGCGTTTCCGGTTGACGATGCGGCAGCCGTTTCGCAACTGACCAACGGGCTCGGCTACCAGTTGGATACGACCATCGACAAGGGGCCGCGAACACTGGGCTTCAAGCTGACCAACGCCTGTGGAGAATTGATGATTCGTTACGGCAAGACAGCGGTCCAGCTTGGCCGCTGGTATCACATCGCGGGTGTTTATAATGCTGACGCCAAGACGCTCGACGTGTACCTGGACGGCCGGCAGGACGACGGCATCCTGGTTGGAACCGTTACGGGATCGCAACGCAGTTCGCGCGCCGGACTCTGGATTGGCCAGCGCGCCGAAGATAGCAAGTTCCCCTTCCTGGGCGCCATCGATGAAGTCCGCCTGTACTCGCTGGCACTGACGCCGGCGGAGATTGCCGAAGACATGGAAGGGCAGCCGGTTGACCTTACCGGCACGGCGACAGCGTCTCACCGGGCGGCGCCGTCACCCGGGGAGGTGAGCTGCAGTCCGGTATCGGAATCCTACAGCAAGGGCCTGCCCGCCGTCGCCGTGGTGCTCGGCGTGTTGATTGCCGCGGCCGGGATCAGCCTGTGGCCGGCTGCCGGAACCCGCTGGTGCCTGCTGGCCAGCGCTGGAGCCGGCCTCCTGCTCCTGTACGTCTCCGGCACGCCGCTGCCCGCGTTCAACCGCGTGCTGATGCCGCTGGTAGCAATGGCGGGCGGCGCCTCGGTGGCCTTAAGCCGGGACCCCGCGGCGGGCGCCGCCATCACTCGTACCTGAGTGTCTCGACCGGCGCGATGCGCGCCGCCGAGTTTGCCGGATGGATGGTCGCCAGGAAACTTACGGCCAAAGCCGCCGCCGAGATCCAAACCGCATCCATGGCGTGCGTCGCAAAAGGCACGGCGCTCATCGAGTAGAGCGCTTCGTCAAGCTGGATCCAGCGATAATGATCCGCGAAGTAGCAGACGGTGTAACCGGCGGCCAGACCCAGCACGACGCCCGCGGCCCCAATGAGAAGCCCCTGATAAATGAAAATGCGCCGGATCTGCGACTGCCGCGTACCCAGCGACATGAGCACGGCGATGCCCCGCCGTTTCTCCATCACCGCCATCACCAGGGCCGTCAGGATGTTCAACGCGGCGATGAGTTGAATCAAGCTGATGGTCACGATTGAAACCGTGCGTTCGAGCCGCAAGGCCCCCAGCAACTGGCGGTTCTGCGCCATCCAGTGCGTCGCGCCGAGCTTTGGGCCGGCTGCTTCCTCGGCCAGTTTGGCAATCTCGGGCGCCAGGTCCGCATCATCCAGCTTGAGTTCCACGGTGCTCACCACATCGCCCAGCCCAAAGATCTTCTGGGCGCTCGCAAGCGACGTAAACGCCATCTGGTTGTCGATATCGTAGAAGCCTGTTTCGTAGATTCCTGTGACGCGGAAGCGGAAATAAGCGGGGCGAAAGCCCATGGGCGTGCTTTCTCCCTGCGGGCTGATGACCGTGACCACCGACCCCAGGGTTAAGCCCGTTGCCTGCGAAAGCTTCGATCCCAGGAGCACGTTGTCGCCGTTGCGAATGCTGGCGAACGAACCTTGAATCATGTGCGGCCGCAAGTCGATCGGCGAATCCGATGGCAGGCCCTTGAGGAGCGCCCCCGCCTGCTGGACTCCTCCGGTGAGAAACACCTGCCCGTAGAGCGCGGGCGCCACACTGACCACGTGCGGCAACTTTCGCAACTTGGCGGCGAGCTCGCGCCAATCGGTGATTCCGGTGCTCGGCTCTTTCTCCAGGATCAGCACATGCGGCGTGGCGCCCAGCAGGTTGCGTTGCAACGTGTCGCGAAAGCCATTGTTGACCGCCAGCGCGATCACCATAGCCATGACCCCGGCGGCGACTCCAAGAACCGCCAGCGCCGTCACCACTGAGATCACCGCTTCGCGGCGGCGGGCTTTGAGATACCGTGCGGCGACGAAAATTTCAAAGCCGCTCAGCACGAATCACTTTCCGAGCCACTCGCCGATACCGATGGGGCCTTCCGGCCGCAGGAGCGGAAAGAGGATTACGTCGCGAATGGAGGTGGAATCCGTCAGCAGCATGGTCATCCGGTCGATACCGATTCCTTCGCCGCCCGTGGGCGGCATGGCATAGCTGAGCGCGCGCAGAAAATCCTCGTCCATCTGGTGCGCTTCGGCGTCCCCGCGTTCCCGCATGGCAAGCTGCATCTCAAAGCGGCGCCGCTGCTCGCGCGGGTCGTTCAACTCCGTGTAGGCGTTGCCGATCTCCATGCCGGCGGCGTAGATTTCGAAACGGTCGGTCATTGATGGATCGTCATCGCTCTGCCGGGCCAGAGGCGAAACCTCCACGGGAAACTCGTAGATGATCGCCGGTTGAACCAGTTGATCCTCGCCGTGCCGCTCGAAGATGTCCATCAACTGCTCGCCCGGCGTCCCTTTGGAAGAGTGCGAGCGCAGCCATTCCGGGTCTTTCACCTGCTCCAGCGTGGGCTTCTCCGGACCCTTCCAGAACTCAACCACAGCCTCGCGGATGGAAAGCCGGCGGATGTTTCCGAAGTCCAGCGCGACGCCCTGGTAGTTGACCACGGCGCTGCCGGTGGCATCGATCGCCACCTGCTTCAGCAACTCGCACGACAGGTCCATCAGTCCCTTGTAATCCGTGTAGGCCTGGTAGAACTCCAGCATCGTGAACTCCGGATTGTGCCGTGTGCTGACGCCTTCGTTGCGGAAGTTGCGGTTGATCTCGTATACCCGTTCCAGACCGCCAACGATCAGCCGCTTGAGATACAACTCGGGCGCGATGCGCAGGTACAGGTCGATGTCGAGGGTGTTGTGGTGGGTGACGAACGGCCGGGCGGCGGCGCCGCCATAGAGCGGCTGCATCATCGGCGTTTCCACTTCGAGAAAGTCGCGCGCCTCCAACTGCCGCCGGAACGACCCAATGATCCGCGCCCTGGTCTCAAAGACCTTCTGCACTTCGGGGTTGGCGAACAAATCGAGATACCGCTGCCGGTAGCGGAGTTCGACGTCTTCGAGACCGTGGTATTTCTCCGGCACTCCCAACAGGTTCTTTGACAGGAAGTACAGGCGTTCGGCATGGACGCTCAGTTCGCCGGTCCGCGTGCGAAACAAATATCCTTCGACACCGATGATGTCGCCAAGGTCCAGGAGTTGATACAAGGCGAAGTCCGCCTCCGGCACGGCGTCCTTCTTGATGTAGACCTGCAGCCGCGCGGTGCTCTGCTGTAAGTGCAGAAACCCGGCCTTACCCATGCGGCGGATCGTCTGAATCCGCCCGCACACTTTGACATTGACGCGTTCGCTGAGTTCCTCCGCCGTCCGGGCCGAATACTCATCCAGAATCCGGCTCAATGTGTGACTGAATTCGAAGCGGTGGCCGTATGGTTTGAGCCCCAGTTTTTCGATCTCAGGAATGCGGGCGAGACGTTGTTCGAAAAGTTCCTGTTCCAGCGACAAAAAAGACTCCCAAAGAGACGATTATAGAGGCAGGTAGCCGCTGGCATGGTTCACGCGCGGTCCGGCAAGAGGTTGCCTCGAAGCGCTGTCGATATAATTGCGGTGCTTGCATTCGTTCTCGATTATTATTCCGGCTTACAACGAAGAAGCGCGCCTGCCCGCGACTCTCGAAGCTGTGGTCAGCTACGTTGGCGCGATGGGATGCGGCCGGTTCGAAGTGCTCGTCGTCGATGATGGCTCCCAGGACCGCACCGCGGAAGTGGTCAAGGAGTACTCTCAACGTCATCCCGAAGTCCGGCTGGTAAGCAATCCCGGCAATCGCGGCAAGGGTTATGCGATTCGCCACGGATTTCAGCAGGCTTCATGTGAGTGGGTGCTGTTTTCCGATGCCGACCTCTCGGCGCCCATCGATGAGCTGCCCAAGCTGATTGAGGCGGTACGGCGTGAGCACGCCGATGGCGCAATCGGTTCCCGCGCGCTGGACCGGAAACTCATCGGCGTGCGCCAGTCCTGGTTTCGCGAGACCAGCGGCAAGTTTTTCAACCTGGTTATGCGGCTGATCACCGGTCTGCCGTTCCTCGACACACAATGCGGCTTCAAAATGTTTCGGTTGGAAGCCGCCAGGCTTCTGGGCCGGCTTCAGAGAATCGAGAGTTTCGGCTTTGACGTGGAGATCCTCTACATCCTCAAGAAACACGGCTATCGCGTGGTGGAAGTGCCGGTCCGCTGGAACAACGCCGAGGGCACCAAGGTAAGCCTCTGGAGCGGGCTCAGCGCGTTTCTGGATCCGTTATACGTACGCCGCAACGACCGGCAAGGGCTGTACGAAGACCCAGGGCGCTCTCAGTAGCCAGGTCGCTCACACGCCAGAGTCCGAGGGCCTTGTCGCGGTACGCGCCTCCGCCTTCGGTGCAGCCTTCGACAATGGTTTCGATTGGCGAAGGAAACGAGAATGGCGGCTGTTCGAAGTTCAACGGACGCCAGTCGCCATCCTGGATATCGGTGTTGCCGTCGAATTCGAGAAACGTGGTCGTCAGAAGATACTTTGCCCCGCTCTGCGCGACATTGGCGACCGCCAGCGCAATGTTGGAGTACGACAGATGAACCAGACAATCCCTGCAGAGCACCAGGTCCGCGCGGGGAAGCGAGTCCACCGTGAGGTCGAGCCGCAGGAACCGTCTGCCGCTTGACCCCAAGCGCACCTGGTTGCTCTCCACCAGCGCGCCGACAATATCAGCGCCCGTGTAGTCGATGCCGGAAAGGTCCGCGGCGCTCAACCAGCCGAAATCCCCGCAGGGAATGTCCAGGATCGACCGGATG
>JADZCI010000097.1 GCA_020851655.1 Bryobacterales bacterium | reverse complement strand
GCATGGCGGTTTGGAGGCTCTGTTAAACTGAAAGTTTCCCAATTATGATTCAGGCAACCCAATTGCGTCCGGGCATGGTCATTAAGTTCAACAACGAGCTGCACACCGTCTTCAGCATGACCCACCGGACGCCGGGCAACCTTCGCGGGTTCGTCCAGGCCAAAATGCGCAATTTGCGCAGCGGGTCGATGTTTGAGCACCGGTTTTCGTCCGAAGACCGCGTGGAACGCGCCGTACTCGAAGAAGTTGAGATGGAGTACATGTACGACGACGGCGAGTTCTACTACTTCATGAACACGGAGAACTTTGAGCAGACTCACCTGACCAGGGATCAACTGGGAGATGGCGTCGACTACCTGGTGCCGCAGTTGCGTGTACACGTCGAGTATTACGAGGGCAAACCGATCAGCGTCGAACTGCCCCCAACCGTTGACCTGACGGTCGTCGAAACCGAGCCGGCGCTGAAGGGCGCCACCGTGTCGAACGTGATGAAACCGGCCAAGATGGAAACCGGCCTGGTGGTCCAGGTTCCCCCATTCGTCAGCCAGGGCGAGAAAATTCGCGTCAATACCTCCGAAGGCACCTACCAGGAACGCGCCTAAGCCGGGAGCAGCGCCCGCTGAACCGCTTCCAACAGCGTTTGATCTTCCTCCGGTCCGGTGGTGCGGAGGTCGATCAGAAGCCGCCCATTTTCGATTCTGGCGATGACCGGGGGATCCCCTCGCCGCAGGCGCGATTCCAACCGGATGGCATCACCCGGCAACGCCACCAGCCATGCGGGCAGCGTTTGCGCGGGAGTCGATCCGCCGCCGATCACGGATTCTCCTTCCATCAATTCCCCGTTCACAGCCGAGGCGAGGCGCTGCGCGCGGGCGTAAAGGGCTTTGAGCGGCTGCCGGATCATCGCCAGCGCCGGAAGCTCATCCCAGGATTCGAGCAGTGTGGCGCGAAGCGTTCGTGCCAGCGCCGCCACGGCCAGTTTGTCGAGACGCAGCGCCCGGTACATGGGATTCCTTCGAACCCGCTCGACAAGTTCCGCCCGGCCGGCAATAATTCCGGCTTGCGGACCTCCCAGCAGCTTGTCGCCGCTGAAAGACACCAAGCCGGCGCCAGCTTTGAGACTGGCAGCCACGGTAGGCTCGTCGATACCCCACGCGGACAGATCCCAGAGGTTCCCGCTGCCAAGGTCTTCGTACAAGGGAATCGCGCGTTCCGACGCGAGCGCGGCCAGTTCTTCAAGAGTCGGGCTTCCCGAGAACCCCTCTATCCGGAAATTGCTCGGGTGCACCCTCAGAATGAGGCGGGTCCTGGCGGTAATGGCCCTTTGATAATCCTCGATCCGGGTGCGGTTGGTGGCGCCGACTTCGACGAGTTTGGCGCCGGATTCGGCCATAATGTCGGGGATCCTGAAACCGTCGCCGATTTCAATCAGCTCGCCGCGTGAAACGATGACTTCGTGACCGGCGGCGAACTCCCTGAGCACCAGCCACACGGCCGCGGCGCCATTGTTCACCGCGATTCCGGCCGAGCCCAGCAGCCGTTCGAGAAGCGGTGCGAAATGAGCATCCCTCTTGCCCCGCTTGCCTTCTTCGAGGTCGTACTCCAGATTCGAGTAGAGCCCAAAAGGAGAAGCCGGCGGCAGCGGCGCGCGCCCCAGGTTGGTATGAAGCACGACGCCGGTGGCGTTGATCACCCGCCGCAGCGAAGGGTTGCGGAGGCGTTCGAGCGCGCGAGCCAGTTCCGCGGAAAGATCCGAAGGCGGGTCGATTCCCGCGAGAAGTTGCTGGCGCGCCGCTTCAATGACGCGCCGTGCCTCCGCCACAACCACTCGGTGAGGGTAACGTGCCGCTTCGGGGGTTATGCCAGCGAGCGCATCGACCGAAGGCAGCGTCCGAAGCCGCTCGTTCACGGGATTGGAAACATCTTCCTCAATTCCGCCAGCGACGGGCGGCGGCCATACTCGCAAAGCTCGAACGCTTCCACCTTCCCAACCTTGGCCGCGCGTTCCGCGCCAAGCTCGTCGACGAGCGTCGCCTTTACGGCCGCGTCGATGGGCTGGAGCCGCATCCCCGAGAGCCAGCGCTTGCGTTCAACCGGATCCTTGGGCACTTCGGCGAGCTTATGATCCACCCACGCCAGCCATTCATAAAACTGCGACGTGTGCGCGTCCATCCCGTTGATCTTGGTGTCCCAAATATCATCGAGCGGAACCACCACATCCGGCCGGAACGGAGACGGCTTCTGGAATCCATCCTGGTAGTAAAGGAACACCGGGTTGTTCGCGAGCGCGGGCGTGTCGGGCACAATGTTCGGAACCACCACCATGTAGGCGGCATCCTGAATCAGGACCCCCGTGTATCGATGATCCGGATGGTAGTCATTCGGGCGGGGCGCGATGACAATATCGGCTTTCCACTGGCGAATCGCGCGGATCACCTGGCGGCGAACTTCGATGGTCGGCAGCAACTCGCCGTCATGATTGTCGAAGACCTCGTATTCCGCAATGCCGAGGCGCCGGGCCGATTCCTGAGTCTCGGCGTACCGCCGCCGGGCGAGCGCGCCGCCGCCCATTTCCTGATGCCCCGCATCGCCGTTGGTGATGGACACGAACTTGACCAGGTGTCCCTGTTTGGCAAACTTGGCCGCCGTGCCGCCAAACTTGATATCGCAATCGTCGGGATGGGCGCCAAAGGCAATCACCCGGAGCTTCTGTTGGGCGGCGCATGGAATCATGGCCAACGCGGCGGCGAGCAAGACTCTTCGCATCATTTCTCCGGCCATTCTATCGTACGGCTTCGGACAGGAGTTCCAAAGTTAGAATGAAAGATTGGTGCTTCCCCCCGCTCTTGTCCTGTTCGATATCGACGGCACGTTGATCCGCCGCGCGGGTCCGCATCACCGTCAAGTACTCGAAGATGCTGTGCGCCTGGTGACGGGATTGGCCGCGACCACCGATGGAATCCCGGTGCAAGGGATGCTCGATGGCGACATTCTGGCTCAGATGCTGAGACGCTGCGGACTTCCCAGGCCGGCGATCCGTTCTTCGCTGCCCCAAATCTTCACTCGCGCCCAGCGCCTGTATGTGAAGCGCTGCCCGGACTTGCGGCGCTACGTTTGCCCCGGTGTGCGCTCCTTGCTGCATCGCTTGAGCCGCCGGCAGACTGTCATGGGGCTTGTTACTGGCAACCTCAGCCGCATTGGCTGGCGCAAAATGGAGCAAGCCGGCCTGCGCCGGCATTTCCGTTTCGGCGCTTTCGCCGAGTCCGCGCAAACACGGGCACAGTTGGCCAAACTCGCCGTGGCCGAAGCCCGCCGCGCCGGGTGGATTGAGTCATCGAGCCCCATCGTGCTGATCGGCGACCACCCGAACGACATCCTCGCAGCCCGCGCCAACGGCTTGCGGTCGATTGCCGTGGGAACCGGCCTCGCCGATGTCGAAGAGCTTCGGACATACCAGCCCGACCTGGTGGTTCCCGATATGCGCAGTCTTTCCGTGGAGTCAATTGTTTGTTGAAACGCTGTCTTCTCTCTTGTGTGGTATTTCTTGCGGCTTGTAGCCCACCCGGCAACGCGCCGGCGCAGGTCATCGTCGGCGCCGGGTTGGTGGATGCCCGGAACCATGTCTCGGTACCCTATTCCGTTATCGTCATCAAAGGCGGAAAGATCGAAGCCGCCGGCCCTCAAGCCAGCGTCCCGGTGCCGCGCGATTCGGACAAGATCAGCGGACTGGGCAAATTCGTCGCCTCCAACACGCCTGGCAAAACGATCCAGGCGGGTGACCCCGCCGATCTCCTCATCCTGACAGCCAATCCGGAACTGGACCCCGCTTTCCGCGACAAAGTAGAACGCCGTATGATCGGCGGACGCTGGGTGCAATAGCGCCATGGAAGCCCAGTCCCTTGCGGTCAAGCGCGCCGAGGTCGAGTTCCACCAGTTTGCGTCGCTGGGCGAACCCGAGCGCGCCATGGCAGCCTACCGCGCCGAGAACGAACGCCGGGGCGCGGTCATTCGCCAGCATCTCGATTTCATTGGGCCCATGACGCCGTTCCTCGAAATCGGATCCAATGCCGGCCACTCCAGCTACATGCTGGCCAATGAGTTTGGCGCCGATGGCTTCGCGTTGGACATTTCCGCCGATTCCCTGCGGTACGGAAAGGCGTTGATGGCCGCCTGGGGGCTCACAAAAGCGCCGGTCCGGGTCGCCGGAGACGCCTTGCGCCTTCCGTTTGCCGACAATTCGCTGCGCCTCGTCATGGCCTTTCAGATGTTGAGCCAGTTTATGGACATCGAAGCGGTGTTTGTAGAGGTGAAGCGGGTTCTGGCGCCGGGAGGTGTTTTTCTGTTCGCCGAAGAACCCATCCGCCGCATCCTCTCGCTCCGTCTCTATCGGGCGCCCTACGAGCGCGAAATGAAGCCCTGGGAACGCAAACTGCACGCCTGGGGACTCCTGGGCTACCTCGTGCAGGACGTCATTGGGGCGCATCAGGAAGAGAGCTTTGGCATCCGGCAGAACCACACGATGACGCTGGTCAAGTGGCACAACCTGATTCAGACGCACTTTCCAGAATCCCGCCATCACCTTTTCGTCGCCGAACGCGGCTGGGGCGAGCGGGTCGTGCGCCAGGCTGGACGCCGCCTTGACCGTCTGGGATCGGACTGGCTGCCCGCTCGCCTGCTGGGCGGAACCCTGGCGGCGGTCTGCAAGAAAGCGGGAACCGCTCCGGTTGAAGCGCGCGCCGAGTGGAGCCAACTGCTCCGGTGCCCCGACTGTGGAAGCGCGTTTGTCAAGGATGCGGACGCGCTCGTGTGTACCGGGTGCCGCTACCGCGCTCCCGACGAAGACGGCGTTTACAACCTGCTTCCCACCGCGACCAAGAACGAACTGTATCCGGGTGACCGGCCGGACATCATCGATTTCAGCCAGGCGCCGCACGAAGACCGCCTGATCAGCGGCTTTTTCGAATTGGAAGGCATCTACGGCAACAAGTACCGCTGGATCGGCGCCACGGCGGCAGCGAAACTGGAGCGCGTCTCACCAGGAACACACATCCTGCGAGTGCGTGGTTACGCGAGCGAAGCGTGGTTGCGCCACAGCCAGCCAAAGCAAATCCGGATTGTCGTCAACGGCGCCGAGGCGGGAGCGTGGGAGATTAGCCGGCCCGGTCTCTTCGTCCTGGAGACTCCCGTAGCCGACACGGCAACCTACACGGTCGAAGTCCACGCATCACCCACCTATCAGGTAGCCGGCGACGACCGCCGCCTTTCCGTCAACCTGAGCATGCTGCGGCTCCTCCGCGGCTGACTATTCTTGTGGGGGCTTTTCGTTGATCTTGTCGTCGGAAAGCGGTTCGGGCGTCTCGAACGTGATGGTCGCTTCAGCGCCGAACTTGCGGTAACTGCGGAACTCCACCTGGTTCTTGACCAGGAACTTCCCTTCCCGCATGCGTATCTCGGCGCGTAACGGCAGCAGGAACTCCTTGTCCGCGATGGTTGTGTAGTCGTAGTCCATCATCGTGCGGGCTTCCTGGATGGGAAACGACGGCGGCACGTCGGTCGCTTCAAGCGTCAGGCGCATGACAACCGGCACGTCGCGGTCGATGTAAATTAGCCCGTGGTAGCCGGGCACCACGTCCAGCTGCTTGTCGTATATCAGGTGCCACTTGGAATACGCCTGAGGGACCTTGTAGCCGAACACCATCATCCGGCGTCCGCGCAGAGTGGCCCAGCGTTCCCACCAGAATTGGGCCTGTGTCGAGGGCTCGAACAGCTCGCGCAACATCGTGCCGAACTCGCCGCTGGAGGTGGCGCCGCCCAACCGGTCGTACTCGACATTGGCCAGGCTGCCATTGATGGAGACGACCTTGTAGTCTTCCTTCTGCTCGAAATAGCTGAGGCGCGCGGCGACTGTATCAGCCAGGCGGAAGAACTCGAGGCCCGACGGATCCACGTAACGCCGCGTCACTTGCAGACAAATGAAGTCCGGCAAACGCTTGCTGAAACTCAGCGCCAACTCGCGGGCTTCATCGATGGCTTTCTTCTGCTGCTCGACGCTGGGCGGCGGAATCGGCGGAGGTGCGGCGGGCTTTGGTGGTTCGACGCCCGGCTTCGGCAAGGCTGCGGAGGCGTCGCGCAAACCGCGCAGCGCTTCGGCGGTCTTTGGACCGATGCCCTCGCCCTGCAAAGTCTCAATGGTGCGGTCATCCAGACTCTCGGTCAGCACAACCTTTTTCAAG
Source organism: Bryobacterales bacterium (assembly GCA_020851655.1). Lineage (GTDB taxonomy): Bacteria > Acidobacteriota > Terriglobia > Bryobacterales > Bryobacteraceae > JADZCI01. The sequence continues at coordinate 26,531 of JADZCI010000097.1, read as the reverse complement.
TACTCGGCGACTTTTTTGTCCGGATGTTGAAGTTGAATCGAGGAGCGCAAAAATGACTTGAGCTGCGCAACAGACAGCTTGACCTGTGCCTGCGCGGCGAACACCAACAGGGCGAGCGCCATGAGGCGCAACAACCGCATACCTCTAGAATAGACGCCGCTTCTTGCCTTGCGTTTGTGCCGCCGGAGCCGGGGCAATCGTCTTGTTGATGGCCTCCAGCGCCAACGGAGCCATCAAACGGTACCCCGGAGGGTCGGGGTGCAGCCCGTCTTGCGCCAGGTCGGACTTGAACTGGCCGCTCGGGTCGGCCAGCACGGAATAGTAATTCACAAACGTGAAATTCCGCACGCGGCAAAACTCGTTCAGCCACTGGTTCAAATTGCGAATCACCGCGAGCGGACGCGCCTTGGTGCGCTCGTAGGAAGGATTGGTGTTCTTGTGATAATCGCTGACCGGCAGCAGGGTCGCGAAAATCGGCTTGATCTGGTGCGCCACGGCCAGGTCCGCCATCATCGCCAGGTTGTCTTGAATCGCAGACAGCGAGACGCCGCGCGCAATATCGTTGGTGCCCGCGAGAATCAGCACTGCGGCCGGCTTCAGGCGGATGACATCCGCGTTGAACCGGCCCAGCATTTGTCCGGTGATTTGCCCGCCGATGCCCCGGTTGATGAAGTCCTTGTCCGGAAAATATTCGTTCAGCCGCCATGAATCCGTGATGGAGTCACCGAGAAATACGACTCGCGGGCGGTTGGGAGCCGGCGCGCCGATGCGGGCATTGGAATCCTGGTAGCGAGCCAGATTATCCCGGTCCGAGCTGCGGGAAGCCCGGTAAACCCGCTCGATCAAAGCTTCAAAGTACGTTTCGGAAGTGGAGAGCGCATCACGCAATTCAACCAATTGGCGTTTGGCTTCGACAGGAAACGGGTTCGGTTTCCGGACCGCATCGGCCAGCATCAAATAGGCGCGGAGGCTGGTCAGAAACTGGTAATGCACATCCGGGTTGCCGCCGCCCAGTCCCTTGAGCGACAGTACCGACTGGCGCGCCGACTCGGTCAGCGGCGCCGCGGGCTGCGTCAGGTTCGGGATGGCGAATCCCGTCGACTCCATCAGTTGCACCGCGCGTTCGTAGACTGCGACCGCCTGCGCCTCGGTAAGTGTACCCTGAGGCGCGGGACTCTGGGCGGAAACTCCCGTCAACAGAAAGGCAATGGTTGGAATCAACTTCATGGACGCTCCAGCTTCTCGAGTTGCAGCGTCACAGTTCCGACATAAAACGGCAGTTGAATGCGGAACTGGACGGGGAGGCGCTTTTCGTCGTCCGTCAGCCACAGAAAGGCCCGTCCTTTGCGTCCAAAAAGCACACCATTAAAAATCAATGCCTCATAGCGGACGCTCGGAAAGTTTCCCAACGGAGTTTTGATCAGCTCTTTGGCTTGGCACTCGACGCGGGCATTGACGAACTTCTTTCCGTCGCTCAGCGGAAACGTGGCGTTTTGTCCTGGCTGCAGCGGTTGTAATCGCAACTTCTGCATCGCGCCGAGAACATCGTGAACGCAGGCAGCCGTGTCGATTTCCTTGGCCAGCACAGTTGTGTCCTTGACCAGATCTTTCTCGAGATAGCTGGCGCGCTTGTGGTCCGAGTCGAATGTGATCCGCGTTTCCCGGTGCCGGCGTCCCTCGCGCGCGTTCAACAGCGAGTCGGCCACGCAATATCCCGAATTGTAATTGACCTGGTACTTGTCGTCGACGGAGTAAAGTTGCGCCACCAGGCCGGCTGTCTGAAGATCCAGGCGAGTCTGATTGGCGCCTTGCAGCAAGAGGCGCACCTCTCCCGCACGCACAAACCGCCATTCCGCACCGTACGTGAGAATCTCGTTGCTGGTGACAGGCTGCTGCCCCTCGGCTGGCGCCATCAGCACCAACACCACGGCGAGGAGCCCCGAGGGCCAGAGTCTTCCCAACCCAACAGTGTGTCAGATGCGCTGGCTACCCGCAAACCGATGAGACAAGCTTCTCAGTCTGAGAAGGACGCCGCTATCGGCGCCACGCGCTCATAGCACTCCACCAGACGGCTCAGCCGCGACGCGACTGCGCTGTCCAGCGCCCCCGCATTCAGGCGCCATTTCCAGTTCCGCCCGAACGTCGATGGCATGTTCATGCGCGCCTCGCTGCCGAGTCCCAGCAGGTCCTGCGCCGGAAAGATTACGGTACTGGCGACCGATGCCATCAAGGCCCGGATGAACGACCAGTGGATTTCCTGGCCGTCCGCCGCCAGGTATTCCAGCGCATAACGGCGCTCGTCGCCGATTTCGGCGGCGGTGCGTGTGCTGTCGCCTCCGGTGCTCGTCCACCAGCCGGCGGTCGTATCGTTGTCGTGTGTTCCGGTGTAGGCGACGATGTCTTGAGGGTAGTTATGCGGGCGGAAGTCGCGGGCCTGCCGGTCCCGGCCAAACGCGAATTGCAGAACCGCCATGCCCGGGAAACCCAACCGCCGCCGGAAGGCTTCGACCTCGCTGGTAATCTCTCCCAGGTTCTCTGCCAGGATGGTGAGGTCGCCGAGTTCCCGCCCGACTGCCTCAAAGAGCTTATCCCGCGGGCCGGGCGCCCATTCGCCGTTCACCGCGGTAGTCTCGCCCGCCGGGACCCTCCAGTAGTCGTAGAAGCCGCGGAAATGATCCACCCGCACAGCGTCAAACATCTCAAACGTTGAGCGGAATCGCTCGATCCACCATGCGTAGCCGCGGCGTTCCATCTCCGTCCAGTCGTAGATTGGGTTGCCCCAAAGCTGTCCCGTCTCACTGTAGTAGTCCGGCGGCACGCCCGCCTGCCAGGCGGGCTCACCGGAGTCCCGCAACAGGAACAGATTCCGCCCGCTCCAGACGTCCGCGCTGTCGGCGGCCGCATAGATCGGCACATCGCCCATCAACCGTATGTTCCGCTCGTGACAGGCACGCCGCAGCTTTGCGAATTGCTCGAAGAACATCCATTGCGCAAAGCGGTGCATCCCGGCGCGGCCGCCGAGGCTCTCCTTCCAGCGCGCCAGCGCTTCGGGTTTGCGTTCCGCCAAATCGCTTTCCCAATGCCAAAACGGCAGACCGCCGTGAACGTCCTTGGCGGCCATAAATAGGACGAAGTCGTCGAGCCAGTGGGCGTGGTGAGCGCAGAACCGGGCATAACCGGAATCCTTGTGACCCGCGAAATTGTGCGCCGCCCGCTCGATCAGCGGCCACTTGAAGCGCTGCACCTCCTGAAAGCTGGTGGTGGCGCTGTTTTCCGGCGCTCCGGCCAGGTCCCGCCGGTCGAGCAAGCCTCTGGCCGCGAGGTCTTCCATGTCGAGCAGCATCGGGTTTCCAGCAAACGCCGAAAAGCACTGGTACGGTGAATCCCCATATCCTGTCGGACCCGGCGGCAACACTTGCCAAAGCGACTGCTTCGCCTCGGCCAGGAACTCCACAAACTCGTGGGCGCTCGATCCCAAGTCGCCGATTCCATGCCCGCCGGGAAGCGACGTGACGTGCAGAAGAACTCCGCTGGAACGGGGGAATTTCATCAATGTCTTGCCAACTAGCCGCGCAACGGCTTGGCCAGCAGGGAGCCGATCTTGGACGAGGCACGGTACAGCGCCGATGCCGGAATCAGCCCGCCCACCTTGTAACTGCCCACCGCGGCCAGAGCCATCGATGCCATACACCCACATTGCGAGCAGTCGGGGTCGCCGCCAAACTGGCAGGGAGTGATCTTCGTCTGGAAATCCGCCGATATCGTTTCGGTTACCTGGGAAAAGATGCAGTCCTTGGGCGACGACGGCGTGTTGGTGAAGTGGTCCACCAGCCTCGCCGGCATGGCCAGTTTCGGGAAGCGCTGACGAATAGCGTGAACCTCCGCCACAACGCGCCGGCGTTCCTCGGGAGTGAGAATCTCCGGCAGGACTTCTCCCCGTTGTGGAGTGAACAGGCTGAACCAGACCTGCTTGACTTGCGGAATCTGGCTCCAGAAGCGCACAAACTCCTCCAGGTAGTTTTCGCGCTTCATCATCTGGCCGGTCACCGTGCAATGAACGGTCACCGTCTGGTTCTCGATGTTTTTCAGGATTCGTTCGTAGGTAGCGGGTGCGCGGCGAAGGTCATGTTCCGGCTGCAGTCCGTCCACCGACACGGAAAGCGTGAAGTTCGAGTAGGTCTTCCAGTCGGCGGGCATGGGACGAAAGGCGCTGGTGACCACCTGTACATGAATCCCCCGCCCAAGTAGTGGCGGGAGCACCTCGGCGACCTCCCTGTAGCGCACCAAAGGGTCCCCGCCGACGATCGAAAGATGGAGCGGTTTATACAGGTCGGCTAGCGCGAGGATTCGCGAAACGAGGTGCTCGCCCTTGTAATCGTTCAACTGGCGGAACAGCGTCGAACCACCCAGGTGGTTCGGCTCGTAGGCATAGCATCCGGGGCAGTGAAGCGGGCATTCCTTCGTAATCTCAATCGACAGCGTTGGCTTTCGCCCCCGCAGGATCATTCCCCAAGCCCTCATCACGTGCAAAGCATTCATCGCAGAAATAGCCGCTCCGGCCGAATAAGACTATTGTACCGGCGCGCCCGGCAGGCGCGCCGCTACGTAAAAGTCCGGAAGGGCCACGGACAGGCGAGTTTGCTTTACGGCTTCCTTAAGACAGGCCGGGCGCCGGTGGCCGCACAAGCCGCTTTGCGCGTTCGAGTGTCGTTCCAGGCGGTTTGGACTTGAATTGGAAACGTGCTGATCTGCGACTGAACTTGAGCCAGGATGCCCGCCACCACACCGGGATTCTGGGCGCTGCACTCATAGGATTCATCCGGGTCGCTCTCGATGTCGTAGAGTTCCATCGGGTCCAGCGGAAGATTGTATCTTCCGGAGGCTGGATCCTCGATCCAGGGTGGGGAGTTGTCGCGTGCGAAGTGCAGTTTCCATTGGCCCAGGCGGGCGCATTGGATATCCCAGGAATCGAAGAACAGGAGAGCGTTGCGGTCCAAGGAGCTCTTCTCGCCTGTAAAGAGCGGCCAGGCGTCGATCCCGTCCACTGGGTTGGCCGTGCTTCCCGCGCCGGTCAACCCGGCAATCGTAGGAACCAGGTCCATCAGCGATAGAACTCCGTTGGAGACTGAACCGCCGGGAATCCGTCCGGGAAACCGCGCCAAAAACGGCTCCCGCATTCCACCTTCGTAGGTTTCCCCCTTGCGTCCCCTCAGCCGTCCGGGGCTGCCTTGATACCATGGGCCGTTGTCGCTGGTGAAAATCACCAGCGTGTTATTTTCGACGCCCCGCGCGGCGAGGGCGTCGAGAATCTGGCCCACGCTCCAATCCATTTCCATGACCGCGTCGCCATAAGGCCCCCTCCCCGACTTGCCCCGAAACGGGGCCGATACGCCGACGGGGATGTGCGGGGTGTTGTAGCCCACATACATGAAAAAGGGACGATCGCCGGAATTGGCGATGGTCTCGACCGCGCGTTGAGTATAGCGCTGCGTCAGCATCGCGTTCGAGGTGTTCGTCTCCAACACAGCCGCGCCCTCCATGAGCGGCAACGGCGTCATGTCGTTGCTGTACGGAACACCGAAGAAACGGTCAAAACCGTGATTGGCCGGGGCGTATTGCGGTGCGGACCCAAGGTGCCATTTTCCGATGCACGTCGTGTCATAATTCAGCGGCTTTAGCAACCGCGCCATCGAGGTTTCGCTGGGCGATAGGCCGTTGTCCCCGCCCGGAAACAACACGGTGTGGATGCCAACCCGGGTCGGGTACCTGCCGGTCAGCAGGGCGGCGCGCGAAGGCGAGCACAACCCGCTAGCCGAATAGCACTGCGTGAACCGGACACCCTCGCCGGCCATGCGGTCCAGATTCGGCGTGGGCAACCGGGACCCGTACGATCCCACGTCTCCGTAGCCTAGATCGTCCGCCAATAGCAGCACGATGTTGGGTGGTGAAACACTCTGTCCGCAAACACGACTGAGAAGTTGACCCGCGGCCGCGCCCGCCGCTGTTCGTAAGAATCCACGCCGATCCATTTCTCCCCGCCCCTACCGTTCCGGCCTTACCGCCGGCTCGTGGAGCCGGGGTTTTCAGTACGAGGGCGCCGTGTATAGATCGGGCAAACGGAAACTGCGATACAGCGGCGTCGCCGCCTCGACTGAAAAGATCAGTTTACCCGTAGTGTCAAGGTCTACCGCCAGGGCCCGGTCAAGTCCTAGTATCCAGCCCGCGTTGAAATGGTACCCCCCGTCCGGCAACTGGTACGCGGAGCCGAGGGCAAAAGAGTAGACGCCCAGGTCCGCGTTGAGAACCTGTGTCGCCGTCCGGTTCACCTCGTCCAACTCCCAGACCTGTCCGCGGCTATGGGCGTTCGGGTCGGCATAAGCACGCACATTGCCGTTGTCAAAGACCGTCAGCTTGCCGTCGGGCGTAAACCCGGCATCGTGCTGGTGCGAAAACCACGGGAACAGGTCATCGGAGATGATCCGGAAGTCGCCATCCTTGCCCAACCGCCAGAGCACATCCCCGGATCCTTCACCGTACCTGTAGTCAATCTTCATCAGCCAATCCTGGTGCCGGGCCGAATACAGCAAGTCGCCGTCGGGAGTCTCCTGGATCGAGTTGCCATGCAGCCAGTCGTTGGCGACGTCCGAACCAAAGAAGGCTGGACACCCGCCGCCCACCTGCCCGCAAGTCTCGTTGAGGGTCGCCATCCTGTGCACATCCAGGTGCTCGAACGAATCCCAGGCCCATACCACCTCCAGGTCATCGTTCAACACGATGATGTCATCGCCCAGGACGTTGACATTTCCCGGACCTTGAATGTCCGTGACAATGCGCTCCGTGCTGGCGAGCACAACGATATTTCCGTCCGTCAGCCGCCTCGCATCATGGTGGAAGGCGGTTATGGGATGCATACCCAGGGCGACCAGTTGCTCGCTCACGCGCGAGGCATTGGTCTCCCGGAGAGTGAACCCAGCCAAGTCAAACTCACGGACGATTTGGAGAGAGGGGTCAGCCAAGGGTTGCTGGTAGAGGCCGAAAAACCTGCCTCCGCCTTCGGGGCGGGTCAGCGAGGTCACACCGCCGGCGTAATACCAAAGCACTACACCGGACAGGTCGGTCGCCATGATCATCTCCGACAACGGGCTTTGAAGCCACACACCGGTCGTAGCGGGCGACTCGCGGGCGTGCAAAACGGTCCGTGCCGCAAAATGCACTGGGCTCGGCGGCGTCGTGAAGGTCACATCCGGTCCCCGGACGAAATCCGTGCCGGTGTCCAGGAAGTGCCGCGCCACGTAATCGGTCTGCGGCTTCAAGCCGGCCAGGTAGAAGTTCATGCTCGCGTTGGGCGTGCAGTCCTTGAACGGCGTCAGGGTGCTCGCCGAACCATCGGCGGGCTGAAACTGGACCCGCATCCTCCCTGGAAAAGCGCACGGCGCGGCACTGTAGAGGAATACCAGTTGGTGCGAAGTGGTGTTCACAACCGGCGTTCCATCGGTGACGCGCGAGGTCATGTTAAAAAAGCCGGAGTTCGTCACCGCTTCACCGGTGGTGAGGTTGCGAACAGTGACTTGCACTTCGTAGAGCCCCTCGCTGCCGGCGGCAGTCCACTCCAGGGCGGGTTCGGGGCCGAAGTCACGAATGGTCTGAAATGGCGACCCCAACGCCCTGGACCGGAACCGGTACCAGAGAACGTTACCCTCGGCGCCGGTGACGGCAGCGGTCCAGGTAATCTTGGTTGCCAGCGGAGCGGGCGATTGCACGGAAGGTTGCAGCGTCACGTCCATCGCAGCGGCGGAAAATGCGATGAGCGTGGTAAACGAAGCAAATGCCAGAGTGAGCGACGTCCTGTTCATATTCTTTGTGGTTTGGACACTCCATGCTTATTAGGGACGACGGCGCCTCACGTGGGGGTTACCCGTTCAGAACCTTGAATTTGTAAACCCCGCGCTTCCCCAATTCGCGCCAGTCCGGGAACCGTCCAGTACCGCGGTTCTACTTTCCCGCCCGCCGTATTCCTCTGTACAATTACGGCGTTACCTATTCATGCAACTTCTCATCGTGGAAGATGACCCGAAGACTGCCAATTTTTTGAAGCGCGGGTTTAGCGAGGAAGGCTTCGTGGTCAGTTCGGCCCACGACGGCTTGGAAGGCCGGCGGCTCATCGAACAAGGCCGCTACGACCTGATCGTGCTGGACATCATGCTTCCCGGCATGGATGGCATGCAGTTGCTGGCCTGGCTGCGCGGCGCGGGCGTGCAGACTCCGGTCCTGGTGTTGACGGCGCGCGACGCCGTCGCCGAACGCGTCGCCGGGCTGGAAATCGGAGCGGACGATTACCTGGTCAAGCCCTTTGCTTTCTCTGAATTGCTTGCCCGCGCGCGGACCATCCTGCGGCGCCCGCCGGTGCGCGAACCTTCCACGCTCCGCGTCGCTGACCTTGAACTGGACTTGACGGCGCATCGCGCCACCCGGGCCGGGCAGCGGCTCGACCTCACCGCGCGCGAGTTCATTCTCCTCTCGCTTCTGGTGCGCCGCGCCGGCGAGGTTCTGACGCGCACCATGATCGCGCAATCGGTGTGGAACATGAACCTGCAAGGCGAAACCAACGTGGTGGACGTGAGCATGCGCCGCCTGCGCAGCAAAGTGGATGATCCGTTCCCAACGAAACTTCTTCGAACCGTTCGAGGTGTGGGTTATGTTCTCGAAACTCCGGACTGAAGGCCGAGGCTGGCCGCTGGCCGTGCAGTTGACGGCGTGGTACTCCACGGCTTCGTTTCTGCTTGTCGCGCTCGCCACCATGCTGCTGTACCTCGGCCTGGCGGACAACATCCGCCAGATCTCCGAGCAGATGCTGATTGACGAGCTCGATGTGTGCCGCGCCCTGGTGAAAGTTCGCGGCGGCGACAACCATGCGTTGCGCGAGGAAGTCGAGGTTGACTCCGCCATCCGCAAATACCAGCAATTCATGGTCCGCGTCTTAGACCCGAACGGCAAAGCGCTCGCCACAACCCCAGGGATGGATGAAGCGATGTCGGCCGCTTATCTGGAGCATGCGCAGGCCGGCCGGATGAACACGGTTTTCTGGCTGGAGTCGCCGCATGGGGTTCCCTACCGGGCAATCGTCGCCAAAGTGCCCCGCGATCCCCAAGGCAAAGAGCTTTGGACGCTTCAGGTGGCCGTCGATCTGACCGAAGAACAGGATGTCCTGGGACACCATCGCACCTGGATTGCGATCATCCTGGCGGCCGCCCTGGTCTTTTGTCCGTGGATCGGTTTCATCATCGCCAGAAGGGGCATCAAGCCTCTCCGCCAAGTGGCGGAGACAGCGCGCCACATCAGTTCAACTACGCTGAATGAGCGCATCAGGACGGAAGGCTACCCTGAGGAGATCGCCGCGCTCGCCCACACCTTCAACGACATGTTGGAGCGTCTGGAGGAGTCTTTCGCGCGCTTGTCCCGGTTTTCGGCCGATATAGCCCACGAACTCCGGACTCCGGTGAACAACATTCGCGGCGAGTCCGAGGTGGCACTGGCGCGGACGCGAACCCCGGAAGAATACCGTGACGTGCTAGGCTCGTGCCTGGAAGAAGCCGTCCGGCTTTCAGAGTTAATCGAGTCGCTCCTGTTCCTGGCGCGCTCGGAAAGTCCTGGAGATCACCTCAAGCGCACCCGCGAAGACCTGGGCGTGTTGCTGGCCGGATTGCAGGACTACTTCGAGGCCACCGCATCGGACAACGGCGTCGCCTTGACTGTGCAAAGCGGCCAAGGCGTCATTGCCGAAGTGGACCGCAAGTTGATTCAGCGCGCGCTCAGCAACCTGGTGTCGAACGCGCTCTCGCACAGTCAAAAAGGTGGCCGGATCGCGCTCAGCGCGGAGCGGCAGGACAAGCATATCAGGGTCCAGGTTCGCGACACGGGCTCGGGCATCACCCCGGAAGCGCTGCCCCGCATCTTCGACCGCTTCTACCGTGGCGACCCGGCGCGCAGCCGCGATTCAGGCGGCTCTGGCCTTGGCTTGGCCATTGTGCAGCAGATCATCTATCTTCATGGCGGCGACGTACAGATTGCCAGCGATGTCGGAAAAGGTACTACGGTAACGGTAGTCCTTCCCGCGGCGGCCTAAAGTACCTATCTAAGGGTTACGTACTCTCCCGCTTACCTGATGTTACGAGTACCCTGAAGAAAGCTGTCACCTTGCCCGGGTCGAAAGCCGTCTGACAAGGTAGTCCATGGCAGGCAATACGAATGGCACACGATCGTTATCTATATCTTTCTGTTGCGTTTTTTTCCGCAGTTTCCTTCCTACCAGCCCAAACGATTCCGGGGCGCTACATTGTGGAATTTTCCACTGAGCCAGTGGCCGAGTATGTAGCCCGTTCCAGCGAACCAGCGCGCATGGGCGCCGGTTTGGAAAGCCAGCGCGCCGGGCAGCATCGCGCCCGGCTGATGGACGAGCAAAGGCGCTTCCGGTCGTCGGTGGAGGCTGGCGGCAGCCGCGTCCTGGGAACCGTCAATACGGTGGCGAACGCGATGTTCGTTGAGGCGTCCGAAGCCGGCGCCCAACGCCTGGCGAATCTCCCTGGCGTTAAGCGTGTGCTCCCCGAGCGCCAGGTCAAGTTGCTGTTGGACCGGACGGCGGTGGTCCACAAAGTGGATCAAGCATGGAAAGAGTTGGGAGAAGCCAACAGCGGCGCCGGGATCAAAGTGGGCGTGATCGATACCGGCATGGAAGACAGCCATCCCGCATTTCAGGCCACGCTCACAGTGCCGGACGGGTATCCAAAGGTCGGCGTCCAGTCCGATTCGATGTACACCAATAGCAAGATCATCGCCGCGCGCAGCTATGTCTACTTGTTGCGCTATCCGGATCCCGACATCACCCCGCGGGATCACGTCGGCCATGGCACCGCGCTGGGAACCGCGGTGGCCGGCGTCCCCACGGCGGCGCCACTGGCGCGCATCAGCGGCATGGCGCCGGCCGCCTACCTGGGCAATTACAAAGTCTTCGGAACCCCTGGATGGAATAGCTACTCCACCGAGTCGGCGATCATCAAGGCCATCGACGATGCGGTCTCAGACGGCATGGACATCATCAGTCTCAGTCTCGGAAGCGACCTTGCGCCACGCCTGGCTGACGATCTCGAAGTGGAGGCGCTTGAACGCGCCGTTCGGGCGGGTGTCATCGTCGTCGTGGCCGCCGGCAACAACGGCAACGATCTGAACACGATTTCCTCGCCCGCCACCGCGCCGTCAGCCATTACCGTTGGCGCCACCTCAAACCAGCGCACCTTCGCCACCGGAGTGGAGGTGTCGGGGCTGACGACGTTTCCGGCCTATCCCGGAAACGGGCCGCAACCCGCGGCGGGCGTCACTGGGCCCATCTCCGACGTCTCGGCGCTCGATAGCGACGGCAGGGCATGCTCAGCGCTTCAGGCCGGCAGCCTGACCGGAAAAGTGGCCCTGATTCTGCGCGGCGCCTGCGCTTTTGAAACCAAGCTGAACAACGCGCAGAATGCGGGCGCGGTTGGCGCTGTTGTCTATGCGGCCGCCGACTCCCCCAGCCCGATCTACATGAGTGTTGGATTCGCCACGCTTCCGGCTGAAATGGTGAGCAACGCCGACGGGACGGCGATCAAGCAAGCACTGGCCGGCGGGGCCACGCCCGACGGGACACTCCATTTTGAATTGGCGCCGATACCCACGCCGGACTTGAGGCTCACCGATTTTTCGGCCGCCGGCCCCAATGTCGATCTCTCGATCAAGCCCGATGTGGTCGCCGTCGGGCAGAACTTCTATACCGCCACGGAGACTCTCGACTCCGGCAGCGTCATGTACGATCCTTCCGGTTACATTCTCGCCGATGGCACCAGCTTTTCCACTCCTGTGGTCGCCGGCATCGCGGCCGTGGTCAAGTCCGCGCGCCCCGGGTTGAGCGTCGATCAGTACCGCTCTTTGATCATCAACACGGCGGCCGATGCCCGGACGCTCACCGGCGGCAAACCCGGTGTCCAGCAATCCGGCGCGGGAGCGGTTGATGCCCTGGCAGCGCTGCACTCACCCCTGACGGCGCGTCCGGTGTCCTTTGCGCTGGGCGCCGGAGGCGCTGACTTGAACGCCACCCAAACCCTGACGCTGACCAACATCAGCGCGCAACAGGACACCTTCACGATTACAGCCGCATCGGACGAGACGGGCATCGTCCCGCTGATCGCAACGTCCACCGTGGACGCTGCGCCCGGCGCGTCCGTAGAAGTACCCCTGCAATGGAGCGCCACGGGTCTCGCGCCTGGTCCGCACCAGGGGTTCGTGATCGCAACTTCCACCACCGGCGGCTCTGTCCGCGTTCCTTTCTGGTACGCGGTGACGTCGACGCCGGCTCAAATCACGATCCTGGACGCCAAGACCTCCGCACAGCGCGGATCGTTTCTTTCTGAAGCGGTCCTGTTCCGTGTCACAGATTCATCTGGCGTTGCGCTGCCCTCAGTGGCGCCGGAAGCAACCGTCGCCTCCGGAGGGGGATCGGTTAACAAGGTGGTTTCCTACGACAGCGATGTGCCCGGCCTGTTCGGGCTCGACGTGACACTCGACTTCCTGTCCGCCGTCAATACGTTTCGCATCCAAGCTGGCGGCGTCGTCCGGGACGTCACCATCATTGGACGATAAACTTGCGTTGGCTTACTGGGGCGCGCAGTCGACCCAGCCCCTCTTTGCGTTGCTCTCGATCACCTTTTCGAGCAGGCGCATGCCCCGCAATCCATCGGCAAAAGTCGGATACTCGACCGGTTGGTTCCGGTCGGCGACTCTGGCCCAGAAGCGCCGGAACAGCATCTTGTGCGTGTCGTCGTACCCTTCGCTGTGCCCGCCCGGAAAATCGGCATACGATGCCGCGGCAGGGTACAGCAACGACGGATCTTTGAGTATCAGGCGGTTGGGCTCGTTGCGATGCCCGATCCATAACTCGTCGGGACGCTCCTGATTCCAACTGGCCCCGCACTTGGTCCCGAAGACAGCGATTTCGAACCGGTTCTTGCAACCAGCGCTCACCTGGCTGACAGTGTAGGCGCCACGGCACCGGTCGCCCATGTGCAACAGCACCATGCCGAAATCTTCGGTGTCGATGGGAACCTCGGTGTAGTCTTCCGGCTTGAGCGTCTTGCCGGCAAAGGTCTGAATCGCCACCTTCGGCTGCTTACGGACCTTGTGGATGATGCTCAGGTCGGCGCAGAGTGAAGTGATGGGCAGGCCAGTCACGTGCTGGATCATATCCATCCAGTGCGAACCGATATCGCCAACAACCCGCAGCGGTCCGTTGGCGGAACGAAGAATCCGCCAGTTGAAGTCCGTGTCGTAAAGCAGCCAGTCCTGGGAGTAGGTGCCCTGGACGACCAGGATTTCACCCAACTCACCCGCCTCGATCATGCGGCGAAGCTGCTGGACGGCTGGATAGTAGCGGAGGTTATGGTTTGTGGCGTGGCAAAGCCCCTTCTTCTCGGCGAGGTCCAGCATTGTGGCTGCTTCGGCGGCCGATAGCGACAGGGGTTTCTCGCACAGGACATGCTTGCCCGCTTCGAGCGCCTTCAGCGAAATGGGTGCGTGCGTGTTATTCGGCGTACAGATATGAACGCCGTCGATCTCCTTGTTGGCCAGCACGGCATCCACATCGGCTGTTGCAAAGTCGATTCCGGCCTTGCTGGCAAACCCCTGCGCTTCCTCCTCGGTGGCGGCCACCACAGCGACCACGTCCACACTGCCGAGCCGGCGAATCGCCTCCACGTGCGTCCGCCCCATAAATCCGGCTCCAATGACTGCTGCTTTCAGTTTTCGCATTCGTTTCGTCCTTCGATCCTCGAATTGCAGCCTGCCGAGCCGCGGCCGCAAGGAAGCAGCCACCGGCAAGGTTCTTCAGCAAGCGCTGGGACCAAGGAACACTCTATCCCTCTCCAGAGCCACAGAGCAAGCCGGTGGGGGCGCGAGTATGACTGAACTGCAAGCGCTCTTCATTCTTGACTTAGACAGCAACCCATGAAATGATCTCTGGAGAGTTTCAGATCTTCTGATCTGTGTCTAATGTATTCAGGTTAGGGAGGTTAGTTCAGTATGAACCTGCGTCTTCGGCCGATTCTGATCGCGCTGTTGTTCGTTCTTCTGGCGGCTGGGCTTTCCGCCCAGTCCTTCACCGCCAGCATTCGCGGAACCGTCGGCGACCCCAGCGGCGGCGCCATCGCGGCGGCCAAAGTGACCGCGACCGATGCCGGCCGCGGCACCACACACTCGACCGTCTCTGATGAGGCTGGCCGTTATGTGGTTTCGGCTCTGCAGCCGAGCACCTACATCATCACCGTGGAAGCACCCGGCTTCAAGAAGTTCATTAGCGGCAGAATCACGCTCGTCGTTCAGCAGCAAGCAACGGTGGACGCTCAACTTCAGGTGGGCGACATCGCGACCAGCGTCGAGGTTGAAGGGGCGGCCGCCCTGGTCAACACCACGCAATCCAATCTCGGACAGGTTATCGAAAACAAGTACATCATTTCGTTGCCCAATATCGCGCGCAACGCGATGAGCCTCACGTATCTGACCCCTGGAGTGGTGGGCTCCGGAGGGCGCAACCCCGGAGCGGACGCCAGCACCAATTTCGTGGCCAACGGTTCGCGCAACTCGACCTCGGACGTCCTGTTGGACGGCGTCACAGTCGTCACCGTCGAACAGAACTCCGGCATCACCGACTTGAAGTTTTCGCCGTCCATCGACGCGGTGCAGGAATTCAAGATGCAGACCAACTTTTTTAGCGCCGAGTACGGCCAGACCGGCGGAGCGGTCGTGAACATGGTCACCAAGTCGGGCACCAACGACTTTCATGGCACCGGCTATTACTTCCTGCGTCATGCCGACTTGAACGCCAATAGCTGGTTCTCGAACCGGAACAGGAGCCCCCGCCCGTACTTCCGCCGCGATCAACTCGGCGGCGTGTTGGGCGGTCCTGTCATTAAGAACAAGACATTCTTCTTCGGCACCTACGAGTACACGCGGTCCAAGAGCCCGTTCTCTCAGACCTACAGTTTCCCGACGTTGCTGCAAAGGGATGGCGATTTTTCCAAGACGTTCAACGGCTCCGGCCAGTTGATGACGATCTACAACCCGTTTGACACGTTCACCAACGCCGGCGGCAACATCGAGCGCCGGCCATTTGCCGGCAACCTCGTTCCGAAAGGGATGATGGACCCGGTCGCCCTCAAAGCGCTGGCATACTTCCCAACGCCGAATCAGCCGGGCAGTCCGTTTACTGAGACCAACAACTGGTTCAAGGAAGGCGTCAACCAGTCATCGAGCCACCAGTTGAACGCCAAGGGCGACCACAACTTCACGTCCAACGACCGCCTCTCCGGGCGGTACAGCTACCAGAAGAACCAAGGCACTCCGGTAAACCTCTTCGGAGAACAGTTGGCGCCGGCTTACACATATAACGACGGGCCGAACAGCGGGAGTTCGCACGCCATGGTGGCCGACTATACCCGGCTCCAGAGCGCGACATCGATCTTCACGTTCCGTTACGGCTTCACCTACTCGACCTACGCGCGGAATCCAATGCAGAGCTTCGACCTCACGCAGTTGGGCTTCCCGAAGTACATGCTGGATCAAGCCACGTTCAAGGTGTTCCCGACTATCGCGCCCGAGGGCTACACCGACATCGGCACCGAAGGCTGGCTGATCATGGACCGGCAGGAAGGCGTACATCACGTCTCCGGGTCATACACCAAGATCCTCGGCGGTCACAACATCAAGGCTGGCGGCGAGACTCGCTTCAACTTCCTCGACTATGCGCAGCCTGATATCCTTCCGGGCAATATTCTTTCGGCCGGGGCGTCACCTGCAAGGACCGCTTCTCCTGCCCCGGCAACGAAGGCAACGGCGCGGCAAGCATGTTGATCGGCTGGTGGACGGGAAACCAGTTCCACATCGATCCCAAAGTGTTTACCCGGTCGGCTTACTGGGGTTTCTACTTCCAGGACGACTGGAGGGTCACCAGCAAGCTGACCATCAACCTCGGTCTCCGCTACGACTTCGACGTGCCGCGTTGGGAGACCGAAAACCGCCAGAGCTACTGGGACCTAAGCGCCCAATCACCCATCAAGGTCACGGGTTATGACACGCGCGGCGTCATCAAGTTCAACAACGCCGACAAGCGTTCCCCCTTCAACAAGGACATGAACAACTGGCAGCCGCGCGTCGGCTTCGCCTATGCCGTGACACCCAAGACAGCCGTGCGCGGCGGCTACGGCCTGTTTTACCAGTTGAGCCGCGCGACGGTGTTCGGACATACGGGCGCGGGCTTCAACGTCAACTCCACGTCCAATCCGTCGCTCGACTCCCATGCCACGCTCTACGCCCGGCTCAACAACCCCTACCCGGACGGCATGCTGCTGCCTCCTGGCAGCGCCCTGGGAGACTCCACGTTCATCGGTCTCGGAGCCGGCACAATCCTCGGCTCCAACAGCCGCAACCCCGAGTATCATTCGTGGAACCTCTCGATCCAGCACGAGTTGCCCTGGCAGTCGGTGTTTGAAGTCAATTACACCGGCAGCCGCGGCACTCACCTCTTCCTGCCCGTCACCACTCTGTCGCCGCTCGCGCCCCAGTATTGGCCGATGGGCCGCTCGGCGCTTACCTCGGCGGTCCCGAACCCGTTCTACGGCCTGATCACCGATCCGAAGGCGACCAACCTGAACCGCCAGACGGTCCAGTTGTACCGCCTGCTCCGGCCCATGCCCCAGTTCGACGGAACCAGCGTTGGCACCGCGGAACCGCCGCGCGCCGACTCCAACTATCACGCCATGCAGTTGAAGTGGGAAAAGCGCTTCTCCAAGGGCGTGACGGTCATGACCCACTACACCTGGGGCAAGATGATCGACGACGCCTCCTATGGCTCCGGCAACTACGGATGGCTGGGCGGGAACTCCTCGCTTCAGAACATCTGGAACCTCCGGAACGAGCGCGCGCTGTCCTCCCATGACATTACGCATCGCGTCGTCATCACCGGCGACTGGCAGCTTCCGTTCGGCAAGGGTCGCGCCTTCGGCTCGAATTGGAATAAGGCGACGGACCTGATCTGCGGCGGGTGGGAAATCAGCGGCATGGCCAACATGCAATCGGGCATGCCTCTTCAGGTCACCCAATCCGGCGGCCAGATTTGGGACGGCACGCAGCGCCCCAACCTGACCGGCGATCCGTCGACCAGCGGCAGGGTTCAGGACCGGCTGAACAACTGGTTCAATCCGGCCGCATTCGCCAAGCCGCCCATCGACGTCCCTGGCTCCGCCCCGCGCAACCTCAACTTCCGCGGTCCGGGCATCAAGACCTTCGATGCGGCCTTGCTGAAGAGCTTCCGAGTCACCGAACAGCAGCGTTTCGAATTCCGGCTGGAAGCGCAGAACGCCTTCAATCACCCGATCTTCTCCGACCCCAACGGCAGCTTCGGCTCGACGAGTTTCGGCCAGATCACGGGGACGAAGGTCAGCGCCCGCAACGTCCAGCTCGGCTTCAAGTACTACTTTTGACCGGAGCACAGGAAGAAGGCGCGTTCCCAAAGCCACGCGCCTTCTTCCTTTCCATCCCGCCTGTCAGAAAGTCAGGCGGGCCCGCAGCCGAATCGTTCTGCGGCTATCCACGCCTTCCTGCTGGTAGCTGGTAATCAGACGGCCGAAGTCCGGATTGGGTTGAACGTCTTGGATCTCCGGTCTGAGGGTCGCTGGATTGACCTTCAATGTGAAATTGCCGAGCGAACCAATATCGTAGTTGTCCGGCGATTTCAGGGGGTGGTTCAGGATGTTGTTCATATCCGCTCCCACCTCCAGCCGCAGCCGCTCGCCAAACAGGAAGGACTTGCGAATCCCGGCGTTCAAACCATACGTTCCCGGGCCGCTGAGCAGGTTTCGCACCGCGACCTTCGGATTGCTGAACAGGTCCGCGCCGAGCGGCATGAGACCAAATGCCTCCGGGTTCCAAATCCGGTCGCCCCTCTGAACGTTTGGATCGCCGGTGACCACCGGGCGGAAGGTGGTCCCGTAGAAGCCTCCGGTGGCGTCCAGGGAGCCAGACGCTACGTTTCCGGGCATGATCGGATCACAGTTGTCGCAGATCCAAAACGGCGAGAATCCGGTCCCCGACTTGGCAAACATCTGCCACGAGAGCTGCCAGCCTCCGGCGATGGCATCCAGCCACTTCGGCGCCGAGGCGCCGTACGTCATGCCATGGCCGAAAGGTGCTTGCACAATGCCATAGGTGACAAAGCGGTGCCGTGACGTGAAGGCATCCATTCCGTAGTCGGACGACGGATCAAACTGGTTGTACGCCGTGCCGCCCAGGCTCGCATTGCCCGTGTCCGGCGATGTCGACTTCTGGTCGAGGTAGGTGTAGCTGGCGTTGAAGGTAACCCCGTTGGAGAAACGGCGGTTCACTTCCGTTTGAAAGGCGTGGCTGCGTCCATGCCCGAAGTTCTGGAAGGCGGTCAGGTAGCTTCCCAGCCCCGGGTATGGGAGCCGGGCCAGGTCCGCGGCCGAGTAGTCGCAATCGCCGTCATCCGGGGTACACGGCGTCACACCGTCACCCGTCGTAGTCGCCATGCCGATATCGCTCGGCGAGATCATGTTGTAATCGACACCGGAAATCAGCCGCTGCATCACGGTCCCCAGGTAGGAGACACGCACGCCGGTCTGCCATCCGATTTCCCGTTCGACCGTCACGTTGAACTGATGAATCCTGGGCTGCCGGAGGTTGAAGGGAACCCAATTGCCTGAAATGATCCCGCTCAGAGCGTTGACCGTGCCGCCCGACATCGGACTGAAGCCGTGGGAGAACCCCGGCCACCCGAGCAACGGCGCCGTATTGGCGTTCTTCGTCAACCCCACTTGAAATGAGTTGGTGGCCAGCGGGTCGCGAATTCCCTGCGCGGCCGAAGTCGGATAGAACATTCCGTATCCGCCCCGCACGGCCATCTTGTCCGTCACGCGCCACGCCACGCCCACGCGGGGCGCAAAGTTGCCGTAGTCGGTCCGGACCAGGGGACGCGGAACTCCAATCGAGCCAGCCGTCGTCACTCCGTACGCCAGGAAGCGTGGGTCGACATACTGCAGGGTCCTCTGCGACGGCACGACAAACTGGCCTTTCTTGCCGCCCGCGCCCACATAGAGCGGGTCGAAGTTCACCATCAGGTCGTTGTTCTCCGTAAAAGGCGTGACGATCTCGTACCGCAGGCCCAGGTTCAGTGTCAGCCTGGGATGTACCTTGAAGTCGTCCTGGATGAAATAGCCCTGCTCCCAGTTGTGAACGTCCATCGGCGGCCGGAACTGGTTAACGAAGCTGACGGTGTTGGCGGGCAGCCCCATGATGAAGCGGGCCAGCGGGTCGGTGCCGGCGCCGCTGTAGTTCACCAACCCCCGCGGGTTGCCCCGTCCGCTGGTGAACCCGTCCTGAGCCGCGTTGCGCACCCAATCGGCGCCGGCCTTCAGTGAGTGTTTGCCGTGAATCCAAGTCAGCGTGTTTCCGAAAGTGATCAGGTTTTGATCCAGCGGCCGGTACGTGTTTCGGCCGCCGTTGCCCAACCCTTGAAACGCGGACCCGATATTAATGGCGGGGTGGCCGAACGTATCGAGCGCCGAGGGTGTGATCACGTCACCCCAAGCCTTGATGTCGGAGTCGTCGAAACCGACGCTCTGGAGGAATCCGCGCAGCGTGGTGTTGCTGTGCCGCAACAGCGGGACGCGGTTGAATCCGCCGCGCGCTTCATTGATGAGCGTCGGGGTAAACATGTGGATCTCGGAAATCGAAAGCGTGTCGTTCCGCTGGTCGTTCCGGGTCAGCCCCAGCGGCGTGAAGGGGCTCGCCACAAACGCGTTGGCAAATGTCCGCGTCTGAACGTTGTAGACGCCATAGAGCCGGTCTTTCTCGCTAAAATCGTGGTCCACGCGGAGCGTTCCCAGGTTCCGCCGTGACGTACCCGGCTGGTTGGTGGCAAAGTCCACAAGCCTGCCGTTGCCGGGGTTGATCGCCGCTGATGTGCTCGCCGGCGGAAAGTACATCTGGACGAGTTTGGCAACCGAGGGATTCATCAGCCGCTGTGGAATGACTGTAAACTGCCTGCCCAGCCCGTTGAGCGTGTTTTGCGCGATCTCCTCGGGCGTCAACACGATGCTGGCCGGCACCGCGGGCTTGATCGAATCGTTCACCTTGGTGAAGTCCCCGGCCAGAAGGGAGGGATGCGGGAGGCGGGTGTTGCGCACATACACCGGACTGTTGAGAAACTGGCGTTCATAGGCGGCAAAAAAGTAAGTCTTCCTGACGCCCGGGATGGGTCCTCCGAACGATCCGCCGAACTCATTCAGGTTGAAGTAGGGGTTGGGGTAGTTGGGTCGCGCCGGAGAGGGTACAAAGTCGGCCAGGGCCTGCTTGTCACGGATGTCCCACGCCGCCAGAGCCGAGTTCTTGTTGTCGTAGAAGAGGGATCCGTGATACTCCGAGGTCCCGCGCCGGGTCGTCACCCGGATGTTGGCGATCCCCGCATACTCGGCGGTAAACGTGCTGGACAACACGGTCAACTCGCCCAGGCTCTCCAGCGACGGCTGGCTGGACGTCGGCTGCCCGAACACACCGCCGTTGGTGCGCTGCCCGTCCACCGAGAAACTGGCGCCGTAGCTTTGCGAACCAATGAACTTGAACGAACCGCTGCTGGCCGATTGCGTCACGTTTGGATTCAGGTACAGAAACGACAGGTAGTCCCGGCTGTCACGCGGCAATACCGTCACCTGCTGGTTAGTGAGGGTTTCACTAACTGTTGGATTGTCGGTCTGGACGACGGGGGCGTCTTCTCTAACCACCACCGATTCGCTCGTCCGTCCCACCTCCAGCCGCCCGTCGATCCGGGCCGTCTCGCTCGGCCGCAGCAGGACGTTGTTGATTTCCAGCGTGTTGAAGCCTGACATCGCGAACGCCACTTTGTAGGTTCCCGACTTCAAGCCACTGGCTTCGTACTCGCCGGCCATGTTGGTGGTAATGGCTCGGGCCGCAAGAGTTCCCAAGTCGGTGATCGTGACTGTGGCGTTGGGTACGACGCTGCCTGTTGGATCCGTAACGGTACCCCTAATGGTGGCCAGGTCTGTTCCCTGCCCCCACAGTAAACCGCAGGAAGGCAACCCCGAACAGACTATGAGCATGAGCAGGTGGCGCATGAAACCTCCTGAAGCGGACGATTCCTGACTGAGCCGTGGGCTCTTTCAGGCCAGTCAGGAAGTTACCACAAATTTCCAGACAGGGGAAGCCCAAAAAGCGCCTGGTTACACCTGAAAACTCAAGATCCGGGCGGCGTTGCCGTGGTAGACCTTCCGCAACACGGATTCAGATAGACCGATGCCGTAAATGCGCCACCGCCCCTGCGGCGGCACGGCGGCGGGAGCGTAATCGAAATACTCGTCGCTGGTCTCGAGAAAGCGGTAATAAATCTGGTACAGCAAGTCGCCGTAAAGTTGTTGCGGGTACTCGACGCCGTTTGGCGTGGCGTCGGTGCCGAACAGGATGCGGTCCTGATACTTGTCGAAGAATTTTCCTGAGGTGTACGGCTGGCGTCCGAACTCCCCGATCCGCGCCGCAATGTCGACGTGCATGTTCGGAAAGCGGTCCAGCGCCCGTCCCACGTGGCCCAGATCTTCGGAGAAATTGCCGCCGTGCAAGGCCACAAAGGTGGTCTTGGGGTGGCGGGCGAACACCCGGTCCCGGGCCGCCAGGATCTGTTCATTCGAAGGAAAGTCCTTACCGTGGAAGGACCAGTCCGGATGGTTGTTCAACTCTTCGAAACGCTCGTTGAACCGGTCAACCGGCTTGAAGAAAGCGGCCGGGTCGGAAACGTGGATGGCAACCGGCAGGTTCAACTGGCCGCAGGCGTCCCACATCGGATCGAAACGAGGGTCATCGACGGTGACTAACTTGCCCGCGCTGTCCCGCAAGAAGAGTCCGAGGGTCTTCAGCACCTTCAGCCCGCGCGCTCCGTCGCGCTTGGCCTCGCCGACCATGTCCGCCTGCATCCTGGCGTATCCAGGTTCGTTGGCGCGCTTCCAGGCGGGTTCCGTGAATGTCAGGAAGCGCCCGGAATGCGCGCGATCGAATTTCGCGATCGCTTGCCGCAACTTATCTCCAAACCCGCCGGTGACGTTCACCAGGGTCCTGATATTGCGCCGGTCCATCACCTGGAGCAGTTGTTCCGGCGTCGCCGCCTTCTCCCAGGTGAGATGGGTGTGGAAATCGATGACCGGGAAGCGCGCCTTCTCAACGGCGGTTTCCGGTACGTTGAGCATGCTTTTCGGCCGGTAATCCTGAAGATCCAAAGGCGTGCCTTTGCGGGTTTGCTGAGCCATGAGCGGCAGGGCGCCCACGGCGGAAGTCAAAGAGAATGCTCTGCGGTTCATGGCTGACTGTTTCTTAGGGTACGGCCTTTCGGCCGGAGCCGGGGAATCCAAGCCCGCTTATCGAAAGGAGTTTTCCGGCCGCTAAGGTGGATTCGTATTCTGTACGCCTATTTCGGTCTTGAAAACTGCCGATAGTACAAGCGTATGGTCAACCGCCGTAAGGATTTGAGACTGCTCTGCGCAGACCTGCTTGACGTGCACTGGCGCGACAAGACAGGCCGCTCGCGAAAGGCGGTGGCGAATCTCGAAGACATCTCCATCCATGGCAGTTGTCTTCAGTTGGATGTTCCGCTTCCCGTGACCACCAGAGTCGTCATCCGCTACCCCAAAGGGGAACTCGCCGGAGTCGTCAAGTACTGTCACTACCGTGAAATCGGCTATTTTGTCGGAGTCCAGTTTGAGCCAGGGAGCAAATGGTCTCGCACCCGGTTCAAGCCCCTTCACATGCTGGACCCCACTAGTCTGCTGCCCGCCGGGTCCGCCAACCGCGCGACGGGGGCGGCAAACGGCAATTCAGGCCAGGTATGCCAGGGCCCGCCCGACGCAGGCATCTAATTGAGCCTGGTCCGTGTCGAGAACGAGTCTGGGCAGGATGATCGGCTCAAAGTAGGCTTTAATCGTCAGGTAAAGCTGGAAGTTGCGATTCCGCGCGGGATGCGCTCCCGATGCCTGATCCGCTTCGATGCGCTTCCGCGCCGTCTCATCTGAGCAAATGCACTCGATGATGCGCCACGGAGAGTGCATTCTCTGGGCGGACATCAGGGCATGATCGATCTGATCGCGCCGGGAAAACGTCCTGCCATCGATCAGGATCACCAACTCAGGCCGATGCTTCAGCAGGTGCCCGGCGGCGCACATCAGCACTTCCTGCACCAAGTCGTCCTGCCGGGTCGAATACTCGACAAAGCCGGGTTCAAAAAGAGCGGCGCGAACCCGTTCCTTGCTCAGGATTGCGCCGCCCGTTCTCGTGGCTAGTTCTTGAGCGATGGTGGTTTTGCCGGTACCGGGCAACCCGGCCATCAGCACAATCACTAGATGAACTTGTAAATGCCTGGAACCGGCGCCGGACCGTTATCGTGTTTCGCGTCCAGCTTCCACTCGTTTTCCTTGGGCATCAGGTCCTGCTGCGAGGCCATGATCATGTCCCAGGTGATTTCGAGTCCGGAGTACGCCGATTCACGCGCCATGATACACGTCATGGTGCTCTCTGCCAGCGCGTGTGCCTCGTTGAGGCGGGGGCCCTCGCCGCGAATGCTCTTCATCAGCTTGGTGTGCTCGTTGACGTAGCCCGGACCGCCCTTGGTCTGGTTCAATCCCCAACGTCCCTTGCTGCCGGCCACAATCTCGTCCACTCGCTGGTAGCAGCCGCGAGGATACTGGCGGCAATAGCTCGACATGCGGACGCCGTTGGCAAACTCGAAATCGGAGGACAGATGATCGTAGATGTTGCCGTAAATGTCGTTGTTCTTCGGACGCCACACCGCACCGCCCGAGGCGACGACTTTTACCGGGTGGGTTCCCATCACCCAGCAGCCAACATCGATGTTGTGCAGGTGTTGTTCCACAACCTGGTCGCCGCAAAGCCAGAGGTTGGAGTACCAGTTGCGGTGCTGCCACTCCATCTCGCCCCAGCCCTTCGTGTTGCCGTTCGGGTTCTGAACCACCGGGGTGCCGACCCAATAGACATACAGGCCCACGACATCGCCAATGGCGCCGTTCTTGATCTGATCGACCTTCTCCAAATAGAACGGATCGGACCGGCGCTGGGCGCCGCAAACAATGGTGAGTTTCTTTTCGTCGGCCAGGCGCGCCGCCGCCATCGATTTGCGGACGCCCACCGGGTCTGTCCCCAGAGGCTTTTCGCAAAAGACGTGCTTGCCGGCCTGGACGGCCGCTTCCAGGTGCAACGGGCGCCATCCGGGAGGCGCGGCCAGCATGATGACATCCACGTCGCTGGCGATCACCTTCCTGTACGAATCAAAGCCGGTGAAGCGCTTGTTGGGCTCGACTTTGAGGCGCTCCTGGAAAGGCGCCATGTCCTGGCGTGTCTTAAGCGTTCGCAAGCTGCCCTCAAGCTTGTCTTCAAAGAGGTCGCCCATTGACACAAGGTCGACATGCGGGTCGCCCTTCATCATGTCGACGACCGCTTGCGTGCCTCGTCCGCCGCAGCCAATGAGTCCGGCCTTCAGCTTTGCGGGTGCGAATCCACTCACCAGCTCAGGCCGGATAATCGTGAATGTGGTAGCGCCCGCAACTCCGGCGCCGGAGAGGAAAGATCTTCTGGAGGATTTGCTTTCTGGGTTTTGCATTGGTTTCGACCTCAGTCGCTGTCATTGTATACCCTTAGAGTGACGTTTCGCCGCCTCTCCGCGCGCGAGCCACAAATCATGCGACCCAACGATATGCCGCCGGAGGAATTCCGGCGATTCAGCACCCAGGTGATCGACTGGGTGGAAGACTACCTCGATGAAATGAGCGACTTGCCGGTCTTTCCACAAGTCAAACCCGGCGATGTCGTCGACGCGTTGCCGGATGCGGCGCCCGTCCATGGTGAACCGATGGAAGACATCCTGGACGACTTCAAAGAGATCATCGTCCCGGCGCTGAATCACTGGAATCATCCCCGCTTCAACGCCTATTTCTCGGTCTCGGCGTCGAAGCCCGGCATTCTGGCGGAAATCCTCGCATCCGCCATCAACACCAACGGCATGCTCTGGAAGTCGTGTCCCGGGCATGTCGAATTGGAGCAAGTGGTGATGTCGTGGCTGCGGCAGTGGCTTGGACTGCCGGAAGCTTTCTTCGGCGAAATTCTGGACACTGCCTCGACCAGCACACTGCAAGCGATTGCCGCCGCACGCGTCTCAGCGGCGCCGGAAACCCGGTTGAAGGGAGCCCCTCGCGACTTGATCGTCTACACCTCGGAGCAGGCGCACAGCTCCGTCGAAAAGGGCGCCATGTCTCTCGGCATGGGCTTGGAGCAGGTGCGAAAGATCGCGGCTGACGCCGCGTTCCGAATGATCCCGGCAAAGTTGGCCAAGGCGATTCAGCACGACCGCGCCGCCGGACTGCGTCCCTGCTGCATTGTGTCAACCGTGGGAACGACGGCGGTCACGGCCATTGACCCGGTCGCCGAAATTCAGGCTATCGCCGAGAGTGAGGGCCTGTGGCACCACGTCGACGCGGCCTATGGCGGCGCAGCGGCGATTCTGCCGGAAATGCGCTGGATGCTCCAGGGCGCCGAACGCGCCGACTCCCTGGTCTTCAACCCTCACAAGTGGCTGTTCACTCCGATTGATTGCAGCGCCTTCTTCTGCCGGAGACCCGGAGCTTTGCGCGAAGCATTCTCGCTGGTGCCGCCCTACCTCCGGACGGAAAAAGATTCGCGGGCCGTCAATTACATGGACTACGGCATCGCACTGGGCAGGCGGTTCCGCGCGCTCAAGCTCTGGTTTGTCATGCGCTACTTCGGGCGTGAGGGCGTTTCCACCATCATCCGCCGCCACAATTTGTGGGCCCGCCAATTGGCCGGACTCATTAGCGAGGACAGCCGCTTCGAACTCAGCGCGCCCGTGACTCTCTCGCTCGTGTGCCTGCGATACAAAGGAACCGACGAGGACAACCAGCGCATCGTCGACAGAGTGAATGAGTCGGGAACGGCGTTCCTGGGCGGCTCCGTCATCAATGGACGCTACATCCTGCGCATCGCCATCGGCAATATTGCCACTACTCACGACGATGTACTGAGGGTCTGGGATGCGGTCAGGAAAGCCGTATAAGGAACTGCAATGCTCAAACTTCTTGAAGGCGTAGCGAAATTTTACCGGGAGGCGTACCCTCGGCACCGGGGCCTGTTCGCCCGGCTCGCCCGCAATCAGAATCCCGCGGCTGTGTTCGTAACCTGTTCGGATTCACGCGTGGTTCCCAACCTGTTCACGCAGGCCGATCCGGGCGACCTGTTCCTGATTCGCAACGCGGGTAACATCGTTCCGCCCGCCGGTACCGTCGAAGGCGGAACCGTCGCATCCATCGAGTACGCGGTCGCCGCCCTCGGCGTCGAACATGTCGTGATCTGCGGCCACTCCG
>JADZCI010000096.1 GCA_020851655.1 Bryobacterales bacterium | reverse complement strand
GGCCGGCGGGAGCGGTCGAGGAGCTGCGCATCGAAGAGCCGCTCGAGTTCCTGCACCGCCTGGCTGGCCGCCGATTGCGTGATGCCGTTGATGGCCGCGGCGCGGCTAATGCTTCGGACGGTCACAATGTCGCGGAAGAGCTGAAGGTGGGCGAGATCCACGACTGCCAGCCTATCATAAGACGAACCGATGGATCAAATTATATAAATTCAGTTTGACTGATACTGACAAGTTCCATATACTGAGAAAATCATGGACCAAACGGAACAGGTGTCTCCGTCTATCCGCACACAGGCGAATGGGCTTCCTGAAGCACAGGGGCTTTATCATCCCAGCTACGAGCACGACGCTTGCGGTATTGGCTTTCTCGCCAACGTCAAGGGCCAGAAATCGCACGACATCATTCTCAAAGGCATTCAGATCCTGGTAAACCTTACGCACCGAGGCGCGTGCGGATGCGATCCCGAGACGGGCGACGGCGCGGGGGTGTTGATCCAGATTCCCCATGAGTTCTTCGCGAAGGAATGCGGGAAGGTCGGCTTCACGCTGCCGCACGCCGGCGAATACGGGGCGGGCATCGTGTTTCTGCCGGTCGAACCGCAGCAACGCCTGCTGTGCGAAGGCATTGTGGAGCGGATCATCCGTGAAGAGGGGCTCACGCTTCTGGGGTGGCGCGATACGCCGGTGGACTCCGATGCGATCGGGCGCGTGGCGCGGGCGTCGCAACCTTACATCCAGCAGATCTTCATCCGCCGCGCGACGGGTATGGATGAAGATCAACTTGAACGCAAGCTGTATGTTGTCCGGAAACGGGCGGAGTCGGAGATTCTCAATTCCGACATCCGGGACAAGGGATTCTTCTACATTCCCTCGCTTTCGTGCCGCACGATCGTATACAAAGGCCTGCTACTGGCGCCGCAGATTTCGCGGTTCTACGGCGACCTGTCGGACCCGGACTGCGTGAGCGCTCTGTGCATGGTGCACCAGCGCTTTTCGACCAATACGTTCCCGTCATGGCAACTGGCGCATCCATTCCGGTATCTGTGCCACAACGGCGAGATCAACACGGTGCGCGGTAATGCGGCGTGGATGCACGCGCGCCAGCCCATCCTGGATTCTCCTGTCTGGGGAGCGGACCTCAAGAAGTTGATGCCTGTGATTCAGCCGGGCGGAAGCGATTCGGCCAACATCGACAACGTAGTGGAACTGCTCACGCTGTCCGGGCGGGAATTGCCGCATGTGATGGCAATGCTGATTCCGGAGGCGTGGGATGCCGATCCCACCATGCCTGCCGGGAAGCGGGCTTTTTACGAGTACCACGCGTCGCTGATGGAGCCGTGGGATGGACCCGCGGCGGTCGCCTTTACCGATGGCCGCCAAATCGGCGCCACGCTGGACCGCAACGGGCTACGCCCCGCGCGGTACGTGGTGACCAAAGACGGCATGCTGATCATGGCCTCGGAGACAGGCGTGCTGCCGGTACGGCCCGAAGACGTGCTTTACAAAGGCCGGTTGCAGCCGGGCAAGATGCTGCTCGCCGACCTCCGCGAGGGGCGCATTGTCCCCGACGAGGAGATCAAGCAAAAGCTGGCCGCCCGGCAACCCTACGGGCAATGGATCGAAGGGCAGCAGATCCGGTTGGACAAACTGGCCTCGCCGCCGCGCGTACACGAAGCCGATCACCAGACTGTGCTGCAACGGCAGCGCTGCTTTGGCTACTCGGAAGAGGACATCAAGTACATTCTGCTGCCGATGGCCGAGAAGGGCGAAGAACCGGTCGGCTCGATGGGCACGGACACACCGCTGGCGTGCCTTTCCGACAGGCCGCAACCTCTGTTCAACTACTTCAAGCAGTTGTTCGCCCAGGTCACCAATCCGCCGATCGATCCGATTCGCGAAGAACTGGTGATGTCGCTCACCAGCTATCTGGGAACCGAGCGCAACATCATGGCGGAGACGCCGCAGCACTGCCATACGCTGAAACTGGAACACCCGATTCTCACCAACTTCGACCTGGAGAAGTTGCGGCGGCTGAGCTGGGGCGAGTTTCTGTCTACAACTCTGCCGATGCTGTATCGCGCCGACGGCGGCGAAAAAGAACTGGAACGCGCGCTGGACGGTCTCTGCCGCAGGGCGTCGCTGGCAATCAAGAATGGCTACACGGTCCTCATTCTTTCCGACCGCGGAGTGGACGAGGAATCGGCGCCTATACCAAGCTTGCTGGCGTTGAGCGCGGTCCACAACCACCTGGTGAGGGAAGGCACCCGCACGCAGGTCTGCCTGATTCTTGAGACCGGCGAACCGCGGGAGGTGATGCATTTCTGCCTGTTGATCGGCTACGGGGCCAGCGCCGTCAACCCGTATCTCGCCATCGAGACTCTGGAGAACCTGGCGCACCGCAACCTTCTTCCGGAAGGAACCGATTTTCCCAAAGCGTTGAAGAACTACAAGAAGGCCGTCAACAAAGGGCTGCTGAAAGTCTTCTCCAAGATGGGCATCTCGACCCTGCAAAGCTATCGCGGCGCGCAGGTGTTTGAAGCAATCGGTCTGAACCAGGCGCTGGTGGACAAGTATTTGACCGGCACGACCTCCCGTATCGAGGGCGTGGGTCTGGATGTGCTGGCCGAGGAAGGGCGGCGGAAGCACGCCTTCGCGTTCTCGCCGGTCACCGAGTCCGACGGCGAACTCGACATGGGTGGAAACTACCATTACCGGGTTAGCGGCGAATACCATTTGGTCAATCCTTTCACGGTTTCGAAGCTTCAGCACGCGGTGCAGGGCAAGAGTTTCGAGACGTTCCAGGAGTATTCCGAGCACATCAACAGGCAGAACCAGCAGCTCTGCACGATCAGGGGTCTGCTGGACTTCAATTTCGACGGAGAAGCGTTGTCACTGGATGACGTCGAAGCGGCTTCTGAGATTGTCAAGCGGTTTGCTACTGGGGCAATGTCTTTCGGTTCGATCAGCAAGGAGGCGCATGAGACGCTCGCCATTGCGATGAACCGGATCGGCGCGCGTTCGAACACGGGCGAGGGCGGCGAAGACGAAGAGCGCTTTGGGCGGGATTTGAACGGGGACTGGCGCCGGAGTTCGATCAAGCAGGTGGCGTCGGGCCGGTTCGGCGTGACGGTGAACTACCTTACCAACGCGGACGAACTGCAGATCAAGATCGCGCAAGGCGCAAAACCGGGTGAAGGCGGGCAGTTGCCGGGACACAAGGTTGACGAAGTCATCGCGCGCGTACGGCACTCGACGCCGGGCGTGGGCCTGATTTCGCCGCCGCCGCACCACGATATCTATTCGATCGAAGATTTGGCGCAGTTGATTTACGACCTGAAGAACGCGAACCCGCGGGCGCGCATCTCGGTCAAGCTGGTGTCCGAGGTCGGCGTGGGCACGGTCGCCGCGGGTGTCGCCAAGGCGCACGCCGACGTCGTGCTGATCAGCGGCGACTCGGGAGGCACGGGCGCTTCACCGCTGACCTCGATCAAGCACGCGGGCGTGCCCTGGGAACTGGGGCTGGCTGAGACCCAACAAGTGCTGGTGATGAACGACCTGCGGAGCCGGATCCGCGTGCAAACCGACGGCAAGCTTCAAACGGGCCGCGACGTCGCGATCGCGGCGCTGCTGGGCGCCGAAGAGTTCGGCTTCTCGACCATGCCGCTGGTGGCGATGGGCTGCATCATGATGCGCAAGTGCCACCTCAACACCTGCCCCGTCGGCATTGCGACGCAGGACCCCGTGCTACGAAAGAAGTTCCACGGGACGCCGGAAGATGTCATCAACTTCTTCTTCTTCATCGCCGAAGAACTGCGGCAAATCATGGCGAAACTCGGCTTCCGCACGGTCGGCGAGATGATTGGGCGCGTCGACAAGCTGAAGATGCGCGACGTCTCGCACCACTGGAAGGCCAAGGCAATCAACCTACGGTCGATTCTCTACAATCCGCCCGCGCCCAGCCGCGTGGCGCGGCGTTGCACCACTGAGCAGGATCACGGACTGGATCAGGCGCTCGATTACAAGCTGATCGACCACGCCAAGGACGCGATCGAGTACCGCGTTCCGGTGGAGTTCAAGCTGCCGATCAAGAACGTCCACCGTACGGTGGGCGCGATGCTGAGCGGCGAGATTGCGCGGCGGTACGGCAGCGCCGGGCTGGAAGACGATACGATTCAGTTCCACTTCACGGGTTCGGCCGGACAGAGTTTTGGCGCCTTCCTGTCAAAGGGAGTGACGCTGAGCCTGGAGGGCGATGCGAACGACTACGTGGGCAAAGGACTGTCCGGCGGCAAACTGGTGGTCTACCCGCCGCGAGGTTCGACGTTCAAGAGCGAGGACAACATCCTCATAGGCAACGTGGTTCTTTACGGCGCGACCAGCGGTGAAGCCCACTTCAACGGCATGGCGGGCGAACGGTTCGCCGTACGCAACTCGGGCGCAACCGCCGTTGTCGAGGCGGTGGGCGACCACGGCTGCGAGTACATGACCAAGGGTCTGGTCGTGGTTCTTGGACGCACAGGCAAGAACTTCGCCGCAGGAATGAGCGGGGGGTTCGCGTTTGTGCTCGACGAATCCGGCGAATTCCGGTCCAGACAATGCAACACCCAAAGCGTGGACCTGGAAGCCGTCGTGGAGGAAGCCGATGTCCTGCTGCTGCGCTCGCTCATCGAGCGTCATGTAGCCCTGACCGATTCCGAGCGCGGCAAGTGGATCCTGATGCACTGGTATGGCATGCTGTCCAAGTTTGTAAAGGTGTTTCCGCACGAGTACCGGCGGGTCCTCGCCAAGCGGAAGGCGGCGGCAGAAGCGCAACCGGCCATACCACCACCTGTTCAGCCAATACCGCAGGAGGTTCTCCGTGGGTAAGATTACTGGGTTTCTTGAGTACCAACGCGAGGTGCCGGCGCGGCGGCCCGTCCCGGAGCGGATCAACGACTGGTTTGAAATCTATCAGCCGTTCGAGGACGGCCGGGTGCGCACACAAGGCGCGCGCTGCATGGACTGCGGACTGCCTTTCTGCCACACCGGTTGTCCGCTCAACAACCTGATCCCGGACTGGAACGACCTGGTGTACCGTGACCGGTGGCAGGACGCCATCCGGAAGCTGCATGCCACGAACAACTTTCCGGATTTCACCGGCCGGATCTGCCCCGCGCCATGTGAAGCCGCGTGCGTGTTGGGGATCAATGAGCCGCCTGTCACCATCAAGGTGATCGAACGGGCGATCATCGATCACGCCTGGAAAGAGGGTTGGATCAAGCCGCAGATCGCGGCGGTGAAATCGGGCAAGCGCGTGGCGGTTGTCGGCTCCGGACCCGCCGGCATGGCGGCGGCGCAGCAACTGGCGCGGGCTGGCCACGATGTGACCGTGTTCGAAAAGGCGGACCGTATCGGGGGCTTGCTGCGCTATGGGATTCCCGACTTCAAGCTGGAGAAGCATCACATCGACCGGCGCGTGGAGCAGATGGAAGCCGAAGGCGTGGAGTTCATCACCAACGCGCACGTCGGAGGCAATGTTCCGGTGGAAGACCTGAAGAGGGACTTCCACGCCATCGTGTTGGCGGGAGGGGCCGAGGCGCCCCGCGACCTGAAATTGCCCGGTCGCGAATTGAAAGGCATTCACTTTGCGATGGAGTTCCTGCCGCTCAACAACAAGCGGAATGCGGGTGACCATATTGCCGATGCGCAGTGGATCAGCGCCAGCGGCAAGAATGTAGTGATCATCGGGGGCGGAGATACCGGCGCCGACTGCCTGGGCACCTCGCACCGGCACAAAGCGGCGCATGTGACGCAGTTCGAGATCATGCCCGAGCCGCCACCCGAGCGCGCCGGATCAACACCATGGCCGCTCTGGCCGCTGATGCTGCGTCACGAAAGTTCTCACGAAGAAGGCGGACAACGCGAGTGGGCTATCTCGACAGCCCGATTCGCCGGCAACGGGCGAGGCGAGGTCACCGAACTGCATACCGTCAACGTGGGGCCGCCGGAAACGAAGTTTGCGGCGATCCCCGGAACCGAGCGCGTGTTCAAGGCCGACCTGGTGCTGCTGGCCATGGGCTTCACCGGTCCTGTGCGAGGCGGAATGATCGATCAGCTTGGCGTCGAATTGGATGGACGCGGCAATGTCAAGGCGGACGCCAACTACATGTCGTCTGTGCCGGGAGTGTTCGCCGCCGGAGACATGCGGCGCGGGCAGTCGCTCGTCGTCTGGGCGATCGCCGAAGGGCGCAAGGCCGCTGACTCGGTCGATCGATACCTGCGCGCGAGCTGAACACAGCCCACAGGGTTGTCAGGACTGCGCGGGCTGACTGCCGGAGGTCCTGACATCGATCGCGATTCCGCCCGGCGCCGGGCGCATTGGATACTGCTCCTTCGGTACGGCTAAGGCGCTGGCGTCGCGGTGCGCCAGGATGCTCGGCGTCATGATCTCGACCCCGGCCCGGTTGAAAGAATCGAGCACGTTCTGATGCAGCTTTGACAGTGTGTCCCACATCATGATCGCGTCGCCGGTGGCGGCCCTCAGTTCGTACTGCACGGCGTAGTCGCCGAGGGCCGTTTGCAGGACCCGGGGCGCCGGTTCCTGGAGGATGCGCCCGGTTGCCAGCGCACCTTCAATCATGAGTTGGTGGACCGCGCGCCAATCGACGTCGTAGCCGATGCCCGCGCTGACCGTGAGGACAAGGCCCTCGGTAGCCGCACGGGCGCTGTAGTTCAGCACAGAGCCGGAAAGCACGTTACCGTTGGGGATCGAGACCTCCTCGTTCTTTGTGGTCCGCAGGCGGGTCACGAGCAGGCTCTTCTCAATCACGACTCCTTTGAAGTCTCCGATGGAAACCATGTCTCCCAAACGAAAGGCACGCGTGTAGGTGAGCAGCGTGCCGGCAACCACGTTGCCGATGGCGCCCGTCGAGCCGAACGTAATGAGCGCGCCGACAAAAACTGAAAAACCCTGGAAGAACTGCGACTTCGATCCAGGGAGGTAGGGATAGCTCACCATCAGCAGGAACAACAGGAAAAGGGTTCGGGCCAACCGGTACGTGGGACTCGCCCAGTCCCGGTGAAAGCCCCGAATCTCGAGCGCGCCGGACTCCAGCGAGTCAAACAGGTACCGGATTACACGCAGCGAATGCCAGCCGAGAATCAGAATCAGCGCCAGGTACCCCAAGTCCGGCAGGTAGGCAATGACAGCGGACGAAATCGCCATGGCGGGTGCGCCGAGGTATTCCTGAGCCCGGTCCATCACCAGCCGGCTTCGAGGGAAATAGTTGAGGTACAGCGGAAGGGAGGCCAGCAGGATCGCAAAAATGCAGACGACCCGGAGCAGGCGGAGAAGCATGGTCCCAAACACCGTCCAATAGGCCGCTACGTGGTGGTCGCTCTGCTCACCTGCCTCCCGCCGCCGCTGAAGGCGGATTTCCCATCGCCAATAGAGCCGGCCGATCAACTGAATAGTGAGCACCAACCCTAGTGTCGTGATGGCCGAGCGGTACAGCCCCACCACGACGTCACTCGGCCAGTGGGGGGCGAACTCGGCGGTCAAGCGATCGAAAGGCGCCGCCAGAGCGGCCAGGAGACTTTCCGCCGGTCTGCGCACGAGGAAAAGAAGCACAAACACCGGGGCGGCACAGGCGGCAAACCGGCGGTGCCAAGATGGAGCAACCCTGGCGCGAGGACCGGCAAACCACCTCAATGCGAAGTAGAACACCACCACCAGGGATCCAAACGTC
Source organism: Bryobacterales bacterium (assembly GCA_020851655.1). Taxonomy (GTDB): domain Bacteria; phylum Acidobacteriota; class Terriglobia; order Bryobacterales; family Bryobacteraceae; genus JADZCI01. The sequence continues at coordinate 93,746 of JADZCI010000096.1, read as the reverse complement.
AGGACGCTCAGCACGCCGCGAACGATCTCCAGCCACATGGCGGCGTTCGGAATCATGAATGGTAAATTGTCAGGTGCGGGCTGCATAGCTCATTTTCAGTGATTGTCAGTTTGCGTCAGAAACGGTAAGTCGCAGCTATTGAATAGAAGCCGAATCCGTTCCGAACGAACGTATCAGCTAGAAATTTCCCCGAAAGGAACCGGGTGACCGCGCCGGAAACGTCGATGTGGGTGGTTACCTGCCAGGACACGATAACGCTGGGATTGGTCCCCACATACTTGTATAGGTTGGTCTGACCGGGGAGAAGCAATCGCTGGTCGATAGCGTATACGCCGTCTCGCGAGCTGGTGCGAAAGTACGACGGCGCTTCAAACGCCAGCACGACGGCTCCGGGCAGCCTGATCCTTACCGATGGAGTCAGGTCACTGAGATTGGTTGGGCCAAGCAATCCGACGATGCCGGAATATGAATTGCCTGGGAACAAAGGGTTGAACGATTCAAGACTGCCGTCGCGCGGGTCTTTGTCTCCTGATGCCCGGTTGGCCGTCAAGCCCAAACGTCCGGGGAAGGGGCCTACTTTGAGCGCGACCCCGGTGTCGGTCGAGACCGCCCACGCGCGTACGGGCAGTGCGCGGAAAGTTCCCCACTGGCCAATTAGCTCGTAATTGAAATCCATTTTGCGCCACTTGCCCGAGAAACGTCCCCCGATCGTGTGGCGCTGTTCGTGGCCGATGCCCTGAACATAGGTTGACCTTTTCCGGTCAATGCCAAGGTAATAGACGCTGGTCTGGCTTGTTTTGAAAGGTACGGCTTGGCGGGTTACGTTGAGGCCCCAGAACTCCTGCTCCGAATCCGGCGGATCGTCAAACAGTCCAGGCAGGATGCGGACAAGCCGCGCCACCCCGCCGTCCACGGTCCAAGGACCGGCTTGGAAGTGGGTGGACAAACCGTCAAAGCTGCGCTTTACGTTGAGACCCTGGCTGGGCGCAATCAGGCGTCCCGATCCGATGTTGAGTTCCTGGCGGCCGGCCCGCACAAGGAACCGCCGGCTTTCGTTCCCGGTCTTGTACTCGAAGAAGCCCTGGTGGAGTTCCAGCAGGTCTTGGTCATTAGGTCGCGGACTGGCGATCCGCCCGTTGATGATTCCGCTCTGGAGTTCCGCAAAGAACCGGAAGTGGCTACCCATGTGCAGGTCCGCACCGAAGAGGTAGCGCTGGAGTAAGTAGTTGTCGATGGTCGCCGGCTGGACGGAGTCTCCGCGGATTCTGAGACCCTGGGGACTGAGTCTGGCCTCGCCGCTCAGGGTAAGAAACCAGTTTTCTCTCGGCAGTGGGATGAACTTCAGCGGATCCCAGGAATCCTTCCGCAGAGTGCGATTCTTGAGGAAACTCCAGTCCTCGTCAGCGCGGTTGCTCAGATAACGCCGCTGAACGGCCGCCCCGGACGTACCAGGCTGCTGTCCCCATAGCGGATGAAGCATCGCGGCCATCGATAGCAGCGCCCAGTACTTCCGGGACCCCCCAAGCGTGAAATCCGTCCAAAAGATATTCTCTAGGCCCTTTGCTTCAACAATGGTAGCAAGGACCTGGATCAGCTCCCGGCCGCGAACCCGCGCTTTGACGAACCCTCTTGTTAGATGAACTTCTTTTCGAATTCCCGGACGGCGGCGACAGCCTCGGGACCAAAGTCTTCCGGCTCAAATAGCTGTCGAATTTCGATCTCGACGGGAGCGTCTTCAATGGGCCAGCGTTTAACCCACTCAATGGCTTCTTCTTTCGACTTAGTCTGAATGAGCGTGAATCCCGCAATCAGCTCCTTGGTTTCCACGAACGGACCGTCGGTGACGGCGGGTTTGCCACCCGTGATCTTCACGCGTGCGCCAGCAGCCGACGGGCGCAGCCCCGCGCCATCGAGAAAGACGCCGGCCTCGGCCATCTCCTGGTTGTACTTCATCATGGCGTTGATGAGTTCGACGCCGGGCAGTTCGCCCGCCTCCGTCTTCTCATCAGCCTTTCGAATGAGCATGAATCGCATCTTGCTTCCTCTCCTCTTCTGACGACGAACGCAGCGGCCCAGGATCGACAGGCCGTCTTCCAGAAAATTTGCCCTTCAGTGTAGCGTGACGCTTCACGATTGCGAAATCCTGCGACGCGCATCGCGGCAGATCCTGTCCGGTACCATAGAAAAATGGAGACGACCTTGGAGGCCACCGCGCCAACATCCATTGCCGAGAGCGTAATCAATTTGGAGCGGCAGTATCTGCTGCAAAACTACGCACGTTATCCGCTGGTGCTGAAGCGAGGCCGAGGCTGCTGGCTCTATGACGCAAACGGGAAGCGGTATCTGGACCTGATTTCCGGGATCGGCGTCAACGCGCTGGGACACGCACATCCGCGCATTACCCGCGTGATTCGTGAGCAGGCATCCCTGCTGGTTCACAGTTCGAACCTGTACTATCACGAGTATCAGGGCGCGCTGGCGAAGAAACTGGCCGAGGTGAGCGGCCTGCAACGGGCCTTCTTCTGCAATTCCGGTACGGAGTCGATGGAAGGCGCGATCAAGATGATCCACTCGCACGGCAGAAGGGTGCGGGAGGACAAGTTTGAGATCGTATCGCTGGAGAATTCGTTCCACGGCCGCTCCATCGGCGCGCTCAGCGTGACCGGGCAGCCGAAGTACCGCAAGGATTTCGAGCCTCTGATGCCGGGGGTGCATTTTGTTCCGATGCATGACGAAGCCGCGCTGGAAGCAGCCGTCACTAACCGGACCGCCGGAATCATCGTGGAGACGATCCAAGGCGAAGGCGGCATATACCCGGTGGCCGAAAGCTGGCTTCGCAAGGCCCGCGAGCTGGCTGACCGGTTCGACGCCCTGCTCGTTTTCGACGAGATTCAGTGCGGGATTGGCCGCCCTGGAACGCATTTCGCCTACCAGTTGCACGTGCCGGCGGTTCTGCCGGACGTAGTCACCATGGCCAAGCCGATTTCCTGTGGATTGCCCCTTGGCGCCATTCTCATGAACGAGCGCGCGGCCGCTTCGATCGCGCCGGGTATGCACGGCACGACGTTCGGCGGCGGCGCTCTGACTTGCCGCGTGGCCCTCGAGTTCTTTGAAATTCTTGACGAGTTGCTGCCGCAGATGCGGCGGGTCAGTGCTTACTTCTTCGACGGACTGCACAAGTTGCGCGCGAAACACTCATTCATCCGGGAAATACGCGGCCAAGGTTTAATGATTGGCATGGAACTGGAGTTTCCGTGCGGCCACCTGGTGCAGGAGGCAATGTCCGAGGGACTGCTGATCAACGTCACCCACGGAAACGTCGTCCGTATGCTGCCCCCCTACATTTTGACGGAGAAGGAAGCCGACCGCGCGCTGGTTGGACTGGGCCGAATCCTGCGGCGCGCCAAACCGGCCGCCTGACTCCAGGAGAAATTTACTTGTCCGGCGGAGTCCGGCATCCGCGAACCGCGCTGATCTGCGGTAGCATTAATTGCCATGAGCCTTTCACGCCGTAGTTTTATCGAAACGGCCGCGCTCAGCGCGTGGACCGCACAAGCCACAGAGGTCGATCCCAAGACGGGAATGCCGATGCGTGTGCTGGGGCGCACGGGTCAGAAAGTATCCCTGCTTGCCTTTGGTTCGGGAAGCCGCTGGCTGATGTACGGGTCAGCCGACAAGGGCATTGCGGCAATGGAGAAGGCGCTCCAATCGGGCGTCAACTACATCGACACGGCACAGAGCTACGGTGACGGCCAGAGCGAGACGTGGATCGGGCAGATGCTGAAGGGGCGCAAGAAGGACTTCTTTCTCGCCTCCAAGACGCTGGCACGAACCGCGGACGACACGATGCGGGAATACGAAGCCAGCCTGAAGCGCCTGGGAGTCCCGCACGTGGACCTGTTGCACATCCACTCGCTCGGGGGAGAAGACGACCTGGACAAGATCGAAGCCAAGGGTGGTGTGCTCGAAGCGCTCTACAAACTGCGGGACCAGAAAGCAGTCCGATTCATCGGGATTACCTGCCATTCAAATCCGGCGGTCTTGAAAGTCGCACTTGAGCGGCACGATTTCGACTCCACGCAAATGGCGCTGAACGTCGCACGGATGGGCGGCGCTGCACCTTCCAACAAGCCCGGAGAAGGCATGACGGGGTTGTCGGGTTTCGAAGCCATCGCACTGCCTGTCGTGCAGAGAAAGAAGATGGGCGTGACGGCGATGAAGGTGTTTGCGCAGGAGAAACTACTCGGCAAAGCGCCCGTTGAGGCAATGCTGCGCTATGCCATGTCGCTGCCGGTATGCGCCGCGGTCGTCGGTATGCCCAAGATTGAGCAGTTGGAAGCGAACATTCAAGCCGCCAAGAGTTTTCGCCCGATGAACCGCTCGGAGATGGAAAGCCTGTCCGATTCGGTGGCGACGAAGTGGAAGGCGAGCATCGACCGTCACTTCCACAACCACGCCGACGCGTAAGCGTTGAGGCGGGCGCTACCCGAGAATCTCCGCCCCTAACGCCGTGAGCTTCGGGATCAGGTTTTCGTACCCGCGCTGAATCAGGCTGGTATTGGTCAGCGTCGAGTTGCCTTCCGCGGCCAAGGCAGCGATGACGTAGGAGAATCCAGCGCGAAGATCCGGGATGTTGATTTCGGCGCCCTTGAGCGGTGTTGGGCCAACGATAACCGCTGAATGAAGCCAGTTGCGCTGTCCGAAGCGGCATTTCCGGCTGCCGAGGCACTCGTGATAGAGCTGGATCTTGGCTCCCATGCGGTTCAACGCTTTGACATAACCGAAGCGCTGTTCGTACACGGTTTCGTGGACAATGGAAACGCCCTCGGCCTGCGTCAAGGTGACCACGAAGGGCTGCTGCCAGTCGGTCATGAAACCGGGATGGACGTCGGTTTCGAGCGCGATGGACCGGAGCGAGTCTCCCGCCCGCCAAAACTCTATGCCATCGTTGGTGGCGCTAAAGTCGCCTCCGATCTGGCGGTACTCGTTGAGGTAGGTCATCATGTCCACCTGGCGCGCGCCGCGCACGAAGATGCGCCCATTGGTCGCCATCGCGGCCGAAGCCCACGAGGCGGCTTCGAGACGGTCGGGCATGGCGGTGTGGTCGAAACCCCGGAGAGAATTCACGCCGATGATCGTGATGACGCGATCGACGTCGACCGCGATAATCGCACCCATCTTCTGGAGCGCCATGATCAGATCGAGTATCTCGGGCTCGATGGCCGCATTGGATAGTTCTGTGACACCCTCGGCGCGGACCGCGGCGAGGATCACCTGCTCGGTCGCGCCGACACTGGGGTACTCGAGACGGATCTTGTTGCCGTGAAGCTTGCCGCTGGTAAGATGCGCGGCGCCGGGTTCGTCATGCAGGATCGCGCCCATCCGCTGAAGCGCATCGATATGAAAATCGACCGGCCGGCTGCCGATGCGGCAACCGCCCAAAGACGGCACCTGCGCAACACCGAAGCGCGCCAGCAACGGACCACAAAGCAGAATCGGAATCCGGCTCCGGCCGGAGAACTCCTTGAGAACGGAGCGCTCCATCGGCTTGAGGTTTGCGGACTCGATCTCGATGACACCGGCATCGGGGCGGGCGACGGAGCCGCCCAGCGCCTCGATCAACTCCGAGACGATGGCGACGTCCTGGATATCGGCGACGTTGCGGAGGATACACCGTTCTCCGGTGAGCAGCGCCGCAACCATGATCTTAGGCAGGGAGTTCTTCGCGCCGCGGATGGCGACTTCACCGCGTAAGGGACGGCCTCCCCGGAGAATCAACTGTCCGGCCTCCTCGGCAACCGAGGTTCCCGCCTGCAAGTTCGTCATGCCCTCCTATTACGAAGATACGCCGGAGTCTCGACATCCTCAAACTCGAACCCGTCCTCCTCGAACTTCGGCGTGACGACGACTTTCAGTGGCAAGGGTTCCGGACGCGGCGCCTGCGCCGGATTGGGTTCGATCACCGCTGCGCGAGAATCTGGTCCATCCAGGGTCTCAGAGGCGGGTCCGTCTTCCACGAGCCGCGACTGTGGTTCGGGTGGCACAGGAACGGCGGCCGGGCCGGTTGTGGCCGCAGGCCGGCGAGAGAATCCGGTGGCGATGATCGTAATCCGCACTTCGTCGCCCATCTGGTCGTTGGCGACAAGGCCGAAATTCATGTGGACGTCCGGGTTCCCGGTCGCCGTCCGAATCAATTCGCAGGCGTCGGCGATATCGTGAATCGCCAGCCGGCCGGAAGCCGTGATATTGAACAGAATCGCCCTGGCGCCGCGCAGCCCGCCGTCTTCGAGCAGCGGGCATTCCATCGCTTTGCGCGCGGCTTCAATGGCCGCGTTCGATCCGCGCGCCGCCGCGGTGCCCATCATGGCGAAGCCCATGCCCGACATGATGGTCCGCACGTCGTTGAAGTCGCGATTGATCACTCCGGGCGTGGTCATGATGTCGCTGATGCCCTGAACGCCTTGCCGAAGCACATCATCAGCCATCTGAAACGCATCATCGAATGTCGTGCCGCGGGGCAGCAGGTCCACCAGACGGTCGTTCGGAATCGAAATGACGCAATCCACGGTTGACGTCAGGTTGGCCAGGCCCTCCTCGGCCAGTGCGAGACGTTTGGGACCTTCGAAACGGAACGGGCGCGTGACCACGGCGACCGTGAGGGCGCCCAACTCCTTGGCAAGCGAGCAGACCACGGGGGACGCTCCTGTTCCGGTGCCGCCTCCGAGCCCGGCAGCCACGAAAATCATGTCCGCCCCTTCGAGGATTTCGATGATCTTGTCGGTGTCTTCGAGGGCGGCTTGCCGGCCCACTTCGGGATTCAGACCCGCGCCGAGGCCCTGCGTCACCCGCATTCCGATGACGTGTTTGTTGGGAACGGTGCATGCGCGGAGCGCCTGCGCATCGGTGTTCATGGCATAGAAACCGACCCCGGGGATGCCCTTGGCCATCATCCGGCTGACCGCATTGCAGCCTGCTCCGCCCACTCCGACAACTTTGATGCGCGTCCCGGCCGCCATCTCGTCCTGAATTTCGAATCTGAGATCGTCAAGTTCCATGTGTCCTCAAATGCCGTGAGGCGCGAACTATCCGCGCAACGTGACCAGGCTGCGCAGCGTCGGGCCGCCGGACGGCTTTTTCCGTTTGGCGCGCAGGCGCGCCGAATACATCGCCAAGCCCGCTGGAACAGTCCATTCCGGGGCCATGAGTTCGTCAGGCCAATTCTCAATGCCGCGCGGAAAGCCGATGCGGGCCGGGCAGCCCATCAACTTCTCGGCGACTTCCACCAGCCCCTCGAGTTGCGACGCGGCGCCGGTCAACACCACGCCTTCCCGCAGTTGAATATCGGAGGCAAACCGGGAGCGCCGCGCTTCCACCATCTCGAAGAGTTGTGTGGCGCGGGCTTCGAGAATTTCATTCAACGCGCGCCGGCTCACCTCACGGACGGGCCGGCCTTCATCGGCGGGCAGTTCAATTAGAATGTTGTCCGCCGTGAGGCCGACGAGTGCGCACCCGTGCGCAATCTTCAGACGTTCGGCCTCATCAAAGGACAGGCTGCGAAGTTCGGCGACATCGCGGCTGAAATGATCCCCGGACACGGGCATTCCGGTGGCGTACACCATGGAGTCGGCGTCGTAGACCACCATCCCCGTGGATTGCCCTCCCAGGTCGACCACGCAAACACCGCCCGCGCGTTCCTCGGGCAGCACGGAGGAGTAGGCCGCCGCAAACGCTTCAAACACCGTCTCCTGTATGGATAGGTGCGCCTGGTGCACGGTGCTTTCAATGACCTCATGGTCCTGCTGAGACGTGGTGACCAGCAGCGCATGCGCCTCCAGGCGGCTGCACATGAGGTTGAGAGGATGGGCCATGGGAGGCCGCCCGTCCACGGTGAAATCCTGCGGCGCCACCTGAAGCAGCATGCGATCTTCTTCAAGCCTGGTCTGGCGAGCCAGGTCGAGAGTGTACCGCAAGTCATCGGCGTCGATTGGCCGCGGACGGCCAAAGTCGTAAATCCCCCGCGCCTGCTGGCTTCGAACAAACGGTCCGCTGACACCCACGACGACCTCGCCCAGTTGTATGCCGGCGCGTCCTTCGACTTCCGCCACCGCCTGCCGGATGTCTTCGGCGGCCATATTCTGGTCGGCGATCTGGCCCCGCACCCATCCACGCGATGGCACGGCCGAGTGGCCGATATAGCGGATGCAGCCATCCTCCAGAGCGCAAATCAGGACCCGCGTGTAAGCAGCTCCCAGGTCGAGTCCAGCAGCGAGTTGCGGTTCGTGTGCCACGTTATTGAATGATGGTAATGCGCTCGTCAAGCCTCAGGTCGAGCACGGGATCTTCCGTGAGGCGGTCTCGAACGCTGTCAAAATTGGCCAACAAATTGGCCAGACGTTCCTTATACCGTTCTGAACCCATCAGCAAAGTAATGGGCGTCGCGCCGTGTTGGTAAACAAGTTTCACATTCTCGCCCGACCCCACGTCCAGAGCCAGAATGTCTTTCCTGTAGGCATTCAGTTCCTGAAGCACGACGAGCATGCGCTGGACCCGGTCGCGCCTCAACTCGATCCCATCCCGCTCCCGGAGTCCGTTGAGCACCGGGTACTGGGGAGGAACTTTCCCATGCGGCGTCAGGAGATAGCCCTCCGCATCGATCAGCAGCGTTGACGAGAAGGGCACCACCGCGACCGGCACGCGTTCCTGAACAGCCACCGTCACCCGATTCGGCCAGACACGGCGCACCGAAGCGTCCCGGACCCATTCAACACCCAGGATCTGCTTTCTCCGATCCTGGAGGTTCATCAGGTAGAGGCTTCGGCCCCGATCCACAGCGAAGGCGCGGAGAATGGATGCCTTTGAAGCGTTGCGGACACCGGTCAGTTCAATGGGCGTGTCAACGCCAGGGCGCTCGGAAGACAGAATAAACCGCTCGTCGTCCCTCAGAAACTGATCGAAGCGCCACGCCATGTAACCTCCGCCAAAGACCGTGACGACGACGATCAAAGTGAGGAGAGTGAAACGCACCACCGAGGCGGCGCTCTGGCGTGCCGGTCCCAACCGGGAGGTTTGCTGAGTTTCGTCTTTGCGTTTTCTGCTCATCGGGGTTCGCCCCGCAAGCCTTTCAGAATCATGTTGCCCGCGTTTGTGATGCTCCCCGCCCCGAGGGTGATCACCATATCGCCTTCTCTCAGCTCCCGCAGCGCGCGGGCCACCGTGTCGCCGAGGGACCCGGTCCATTGCGCATCCGGATGACCCGCGGCGGTGATCCGGCGGACCAGTTCTTCGGAAGTGACTCCGCTGACCGGCTTTTCCGACGCCGCATAAATGTCGGTAACCCGGAGAATGTCGGCATCCGTAAAGCAACCGGCGAACTCGTCCATCAACTCACGGGTCCGGGTGTAACGATGTGGCTGAAATAGAACGACAATGCGCCCAGGGCGCGCCAGCCGCGCTGCCGCAAGCGTCGCCTTGATCTCCGAAGGATGATGCCCGTAGTCGTCAAGCACGCTGATGCCCCGCTCACGGCCTTTGATCTCCATGCGCCGGGCCACGCCGCCGTAGTGAGCGAGGGCATGGCGAATAGTATCCGGGGGTGCGCCGAACTCCAGGGCCACGGCCACCGCGGCGGTGGCGTTGGAGACGTTGTGCTCACCCAGTACAGGCAAGCTGTAGTCACCCAGATCCAGGGTTCCGCGGACAAGGTGGAACCGGCTGCCCGCCGAACCGGTTTCCGCCGCGGTGATGCGCAACTCGGCTGAAGTTGTCCGACCGTAAGTGATCAGCCGGCGGCGGATGGAGGCCGCGATCCCGGCGGCATTCGGATCATCGAGGCACAGCACGGTGCAACCGTAGAACGGCGGCTTGTTGGCGAAGCGGATGAAAGCCTCGCGAATAGAGTCAAGGTCCTTGTAGTGATCGAGGTGCTCGCGGTCGATGTTTGTGATGACGGCGATTTCAGGGGCCAGGTCGAGGAACGATCCGTCGCTCTCGTCGGACTCGGCGATCAACCAGGCTCCCGCTCCGGCCCGGGCATTGGCGCCGTTCATAACCGGGAGTCTGCCGCCGACGACCACGGTCGGATCCAAACCGGCTTCGAGAGCGATGGTGGCGATCATCGCCGTGGTAGTCGTCTTGCCATGGCTTCCGCTGACGGCGACTCCCCGCCGGGGCCGCATGAATTCGGCAAGCAGTTCGCCGCGGCGCACGACAGGAAGCGCGCGCCGGCGCGCCTCCCGAACCTCCGGATTCGACGCGTCCACAGCGGAAGTGACAACCAGCGCCTTGGCTTGTCCGATATTCTCCGCTGCGTGCCCGATCGCCACACGGATGCCGAGAGACTGAAGCCGCTCGGTTACGGGCGATGCGGCAACGTCAGAACCGGTCACCGCGCAACCCCATGCCTGAGCGATTTCGGCCAGCCCGCTCATGCCGATTCCGCCGATTCCGGCGAAATGGAGAGGTTGTGGGGGAAAAAACATTTTCTTATCGTATTGTTCCGGCTATCGGCAGCGATGTCAATGACGAAGAGCCAGTTCCTCCAGTAAAGATGCGGCGCGTTGCGCGGCGCCACGGCGGGAAAGCGAGCGCGCCCCCGCCGACATCCGGGCCAATTCCGCCGGATTCGTTGCGAATCGCTGGATCTCAGCGGACAACCGGCGGCCGTCGAACTGCGATTCGGGGATGACGACGGCGCCGCCGGCGCGGGCCATCGCTTCGGCATTATGACGCTGGTGGTCGTCGGCGGCAAAAGGAAATGGAACCAGAATCGACGGCTTGCCGGCGGCGGCCAATTCGGCGACCGCGCCCGCTCCCGACCGGCTCACCACGAGATCGGCTTCCTGGTAGGCGGCCGGCATGTCGTCAATGAAAACCGTCACGCGTCCTTCCAAACCGGATTGGGCAAACGCGGCGGCAAGTCCACCGGCCTGGGCCGCGCCCGACTGGAGGACAAAGCGAACACGCACGCCTTCCTCGCGCAGAAGCGGCCAGGCCGCCCTGGAAGCGGCATTGAGCGCTTGCGAACCGCGGCTGCCGCCCGTTACGAGCACCGTGAACCCATCGCCGCCTGACCGGGATTCAATCTGGAAGAAGGCTTCCCGTACCGGCAATCCCGTCCGCTCGGTGGCGCCTTTCGGAAAGAATCGCGCCGCCTCATCGAAACTGACCAGCGCCTTGCGGACGAACTTGCCCATCGCGCGGCTGACCATACCGGGCATGGCGTTGGGTTCCATAAGGATCATGGGGATCCTTCTCAGCCACGCCGCAATCATCACCGGCCCGGCGACGTAGCCGCCCATGCTAAAAACCGCCGCCGCGGAGTGTTTGCCGAGCAATTGCAGACAGCGCAAGACGCTGGATGGAAGCTGGAATGCTGTCCTGGCGGCGCGCAGGAGGCCGACCCGCTTCAGCCCTCCAATATCAATCCATTCGATAGAGAAGCCGGCCGCGGGCACCAATTTCGACTCAAGGCCCCGCTGCGTTCCGATAAAGAGCGCATCATGGCCCCGGGATTGCAGTTCGCGCGCAACAGCCAGCGAGGGCACTACATGTCCGCCTGTTCCACCGCCAGCCATCACAAAAACCATGTCAGGCCTGTTCCAATGATTGATCGCTGACGCTCAGCAGAAGGCCAAGCATCGTAAGCATCGTCAGCAGCGCGCTGCCGCCGTAGCTGACCAGCGGCAACGGGATTCCTTTCGTGGGGGCGAGGTTCAGGACAACGCTCATGTTGAAAAACGCCTGAATGGCAACCAGGCTCGCGATCCCCAGGGCCAGATACCGGCCAAACACATCCGGGGCGAGCCAGTACAATCGAAGTCCGCGCCAGAAGATCAACAGGTAGCCGGCGACGAGCGTGGTGGCGCCCCACAATCCGGTCTCCTCACCAACGACTCCAAAAATGAAATCGGTGTGGGCCTCCGGCAGGAAACCCATCTTCTGCCCTCCCTGGCCCAATCCGACGCCCATGGGACCGCCGCTGCCCACGGCGATTTTGGCCTGGCGCGGCTGGTGGTCGGCATCGCGAGTGGCTTTGCTTTCCGCAATACGAACGGCGAGCCAGTGGAACTGCGGGATCTGGCTGATTCTTTGCTCCGTGAGTCCGAAAAACGACGTGACACGCAGGATGCGGTAGGGCTTCTGGTAAATCGCCCCGGCGCCCAGAAGAAAGGCCAGCCCGATCGAAAGGTAGAAGTACCGCTTTTCGAGTCCCGCGACATAGAAGATGACGACGGCCGGAGCGAGAATAACCGCGGCGGTACCCAGATCGGCGTACCCGATCAGCCCGGCAAGTCCAGCCACGACGATGGCGGACGGTCCCAGTGTGTAGCGGCTGTTGATGTCGTCCTGCCGGCGAGCCACAAAGTAGGCCAGAAACAGCACCAGGATGGGCTTGGCCAGTTCCGAGGGCTGAAGCTGCATGCCAAAGAAGCGGAACCAGCGGTGGGCCACCGGGTCGGCCGGGATCACCGCCGCCAGGAGAATGATGACGACACTCAAAGGGAGGAACACCCACATCGGGTGGTTCCAACGGCGATAGTCGATCTTCTTGAACACCATCATGAGGACCAGTCCGGCCAGTGCGAACGCCATCTGCTTGGCGGCAAGCGCCCAGGTCTCCTTGTGGTACAGCACCTCGGCGACAACCGAGGAAGCGCTGTAAACCATCACCAGACCAAACGTGGCGATCGCTCCAATAGCGCCAAACAAGATCCAATCCGTGCGAATGCGAGATGCGGCGATCATTGAGAGTTCTCTTTCAGGTCCGCGACGAGTTGCTTGAAAACGCGCCCGCGATGTTCATAGTTGTCGAACTGGTCAAAACTGGCGCAGGCCGGCGCTAGCAGCACCGTGTCGCCTGGGCGGGCGTGGGAGTGCGCAAAAGTCACGGCCGCGGCGAGCGTACCGCACTGCTCAAGTGGGACCACCCCGCCAAGCTGGTCAGCGATCTTCGAGGCGGCCGCGCCGATGAGCAACGCGGCGCGGGCTCGTTCCTTGAGAGGATTTCGCAACACCGTGTAGTCGCTGTTCTTGTCTTTGCCGCCGAGAATGATCCAAATCCCGCCAGGGAACGAGTCAATCGCCTTGAGGGTCGCGTCCACATTTGTGGCCTTGGAGTCGTTGTAGTACTCGACACCGTTCAGGTTTCTAACGAACTCGATGCGGTGCTCCACTCCCGGGAAGGTGGCAACGCCACGGCGAATTCCTTCCAACGATGCGCCAGCCAGGCGCGCGGCGGCGGCGGCGGCGGCGACGTTTTCGAGATTATGCCGTCCGCGCAGCCGCACCTCGGAAACCGGCATGATGAATTCGCCGTCCGCGACAAGGCGATCTCCCGCAACCCATACACCTCTCGGCACCTGGCCTCCGGCGCTGAACCAGTGAACCTGAGCCGGCGTCACGCCGGCAAAGCGGGCTGTGGCCGGGTCTTCGGCATTCAGGACGGCAAAATCCTCGGGCTTCTGGTTCTCGAACAACCGGGCTTTCGCCGCCCAGTAGCGCTCCAGTGTTCCATGACGGTCCAGGTGATCGGGAGTGACGTTGAGAGCGACGCCGATCTGGGCGTGGAACGTTCCAATCGTTTCAAGCTGAAAACTCGAAAGCTCCAGGACATTCCAATGCTCGTCACGCGACGACTCCACAAGGGAGGCGAGCGGCATTCCGATGTTTCCGCCGACCTGACAGGGGACCGCGCACTCGCGCAGGAGGTGCCCGGTCAGCGCCGTGGTCGTCGTTTTCCCGTTCGATCCGGTAATGCCGAGGATACGGCCTTTAAGGAACCAACTGGCGACTTCAACATCGCCAAATACAGGAATTCCGCGCCGGCGGACATCCTCCAGCACTGGCAAGTCCGCTGGAACACCAGGGGAAATTACAATCAGGTCTTTGGCGCGAAAAGCTTCCGGCGTTTGGGGTACGAGCGGAACAGGAAGCTCCGGCAGTTGGGAGGCCGGCTTTTCGTCGCAGGCTATGACCTCGGCGCCCTGAGACTGGAGCAAGTGCGCGACGGCGATGCCGGACTTCGCCATGCCCACAACCAGAACTCGCGCACCGATGATCTTCATGCCCTATCTCAGTTTCAACGTGGTCAGTGCAAACAGGGCCAGAATCAGGCCAGCGATCCAGAAGCGCGCGATGACCTTGGATTCCGGCCAGCCCAGCTTTTCAAAATGGTGGTGAATCGGCGCCATCAGAAATACACGCTTGCCCGTCAACTTGAAGCTTGCCACTTGGATGATAACGCTGAGCCCTTCGATAACAAAGATTCCGGCGATGAAAATGAGCAGGATTTCCTGCTTGATCAGCACCGCCACGACGCCAAGGCTGCCGCCGAGGCTGAGCGACCCCACATCACCCATGAACACCTCTGCCGGATGAGCGTTGTACCAAAGGAACCCGAGGCAGGCGCCGGTAAGCGCGCCACAAAAAATCGAAAGCTCAGCCGATCCCGGTGTCCTGTCCAGGCCAAGATAGGTGGCAAACTGCGCGTGGCCGCTCACGTAGCTAAGAACCGTGAGCGCACCTGCCGCGACAACCATGAGGCCAGCCGCAAGCCCGTCCAAGCCGTCCGTCAGATTGACCGCGTTGGAGGCGCCGACAATGACGAAATACAGAAACACAAAAAAGAAGATGAACGCGAAAGGATAGGTCCAGGACTGATCGAGGAGGCTGTCGATCAGCAGATCGGGCTTCCAGGTCTTCTCGAAAGGCACGTTGATGGCCGTAGAGTAGAGACCTTGGGTGTGCAGAATCAACAGCCAGATGCCGATCATCAGGACCAATACGATCTGAAGACCCATCTTCTGGCGTCCGGTCAGCCCCAGATTTCTGCCTCGTGTGACCTTCGTGTAGTCGTCGATGAACCCGATCGCTCCGTAGCCGATCAAGCCGAAAAGCGCAAGCCAGACGTATGGATTGCGAAGGTTGGTGAAAAGGAGAGTGGGAATCACGACAGCCGTGATGATGAGCAGGCCGCCCATTGTCGGCGTGCCCGCCTTCTTGTGATGGGATTCCGGACCATCGCTCCGGATATGCTGCCCGATCGACAGACGGCGCAGCCACGAGATCATCCACGGACCGAGCAGGATACACAACAACAAAGCGGCAAGACTGGCCGCCGCGGTGCGAAATGTGATGTAGCTGAAGACACGAAAAGGGCTGAATTGCGGGAAGAGCCGTTCGTAGAAGAGCCAGTAGAGCATCTTGAGTTAGCGAAGAAACTCCTCCAAAGCCAGTTCGACCCGGGTTCCCCGCGATCCTTTAAACAGGATCGCATCGCCATCGAGCGCCAGGGATCGCAGATGGCGTCCGGCGTCAGCCGGATTGTCGAAGAATAGCGCCGCCTGTCTCGGGAGGCCGGAGTCGACGGCGGATTCCACCATTCGGTGAGCCGCGCCGCGAATACCGATCAGAAGGTCGACGCCGCACTGAGCGGCATACCTGCCGACTTCGGCGTGCAGGTCCTGCGAAAAGGCGCCGAGCTCAAGCATTTCGCCCAGGACCGCGATATGCCTGCGAGCCGGAGTACTCTTGAGCAGATCCAGCATCATCCTGGCCGCCTCCGGATTCGAGTTGTAGCAATCGTTCCAGAGGGTCATGCCCGCATGCTGAATGCGCTCCAGGCGCATCTTGCCCGGCTTGAGAGCGGCGATTGTTTCTTTCAGTTGGGGCAGCGGAATATCGAACGCTTTGGCGCAGGCCAGCGCGGCCAAGGCGGTCATGATCCCGGCGGGTCCGGGAAGGCCGCAGACAAACTCGCCGGCGCCGGCGACATGGAAGCGGGAACCCTGTGCATCGAAGGAATCGCCCACCGCGCGAACCGTGGCTCTCTCCGCGTGGCCATAGGTGATGGTTCTCCCCGGGTGTATGGAAGCGAAAGAGGCGACCCGCGGATCGTCGGCGTTCAAGATGGCCGTGCCCGCGGGAGGCAGTGCCTCAATCAGTTCGCGCTTGGCCTTGGCTACGCCTTCAATGCCATCGAAGTTCTCGATGTGCGCGGTTCCGACATTGGTGACGAGGCCGATGCCGGGACGGGCGATGCGGGCGAGGTCCCGAATCTCGCCCGGATGGTTCATGCCGATCTCTAAGACCGCTACCTGGGCATCCTGCGGCACGTGCAGGACCGAGAGCGGAACGCCGACGTGATTGTTGAAGTTTCCCTGTGTCTTGCCGACGCGCATCTTCGTGCCGAGAACGGCGGCAATCGCGTCCTTGGTGGTCGTCTTGCCCGCACTGCCGGTTACCGCGACAACTTCGCCCTCCCACTGCTTTCGCGCCCAGCGCGCAAGTGTTTGCAGGGCCTTCAACGTGTCGGAAACCACCAACTGGGGGCTTGGGCACTCGACTTGGTGATCGACAACCACGGCGGACGCGCCGGCCGATGCCGCGGCCGGAACATACGCGTGTCCGTCGTGGTTTTCTCCGCGAAGAGCGAAGAATAACGCACCTGTCTCAATGGACCGCGAGTCCGTGCTGAAGGATGTGACCGCTAGATCCGGCAGCAAGCCGGCGACCCGTGCGTCCATAGCCTCCGACGCGGCGCTCAAGCTGATTCTCATGGGGCCGCCTTCCGGTAACCGTAATGCCGCAGCGCTCCACGGGCGGCCTCGCGGTCGTCGAAGGCAATCGTGCGGTCCCCAAGGACCTGGTACGTCTCGTGGCCTTTGCCGGCGAGCAGCACAATGTCTCCGGCGCCGGCTTCGGAGATCGCCTTCTGAATCGCCTTCTCCCGGTCCGGTTCGACGATGTGCCGCACGTCGGTTCGGAGGACACCGACCATGGCGTCGTTGATGATGGCCAGGGGATCCTCGGAGCGGGGGTTGTCAGAGGTGACAATCACAAGGTCGCTCGCTTCCCCTGCCGCCTGGCCCATTAGCGGACGTTTGGCGCGGTCCCGGTCTCCACCGCAACCAAACAAGGTGATCACGCGCCGGGGCTTGAGATCTCGCGCGGTGGCGATCGTGTTGCGCAGCGCATCGTCGGTATGCGCATAGTCGACCACAACGAGGAACGGCTGGCCTTCATCGACCTTCTCGAACCGGCCCGGCACCGCGCGGCATTCCGCCAAGCCCGAAGCGATCCGCTCAGGCGACAGATCGTAGCTCAATCCCACGCCAAAAGCGGCCAGGAGATTGTAGACGTTGATGATGCCGGAAAGCGGCGACTCGACGTGTACGGAACCCCCAGGATGCTCAACGGTGAAGCGGATTCCATCGAAGCCGGACCGCGGGTCAACAGCCCTGATGCCGGCCCTTGAATTCACCCCATACGTCAGGGTCCTCGTCTCGGGTAGAACGTGAATCCGTCTGCCATACGCATCGTCACCGTTGATGACGGCGAACTTCGGAGGCAGACCTCCGGCGCCCTGGAACAACGACGCTTTGGCTTTGAAATACTCCTCCATCGTGCCGTGGAAGTCCAGATGGTCGCGCGTCAGGTTGGTGAATACGGCCGTATGGAATTGCATCCCGTAGACCCGTCCCAGCGCCAGGGCATGTGAGGACACTTCGATGGTGCAGTGAGTTCCGTGAGCCGCTTGGAGATCGGCGAACAGACGGATGAGGTCAACGGATTCAGGCGTCGTATTGATGGCGGGGCGGACTTCCGCGGCAACGCGGTACTCGATGGTGCCCACCAAACCAGTGACGAAACCGGCTGAGCGCAACAACGCGTCAACGGCAAAAGCCGAGGTGGTCTTACCGTTGGTTCCGGTGACTCCGGTCAGTCCCAGGTGCGTATCGGGTTCGCCAAAGAATCGCCGGGCGGCCAGCGCAAGGGCCTGCCGTCCATGAGGCACGGTGAGCCAGACCTGTTCCAAACCGCCTGGAGCGGCCGACTCCGACACCACAAGAATCGCACCTTGATCGAGCGCCTGGCGCGCAAATTCGCGGCCGTCGGCCAACTTCCCCGGGAATGCGAAAAAGATGTTGCCGGGCTGGATTTTTCGCGAATCGTATTCAAGGCCCGTAACCGGCTGGCGAAGCAATTCGGAAGATAGCTGTATTGGAGCAATGCCGGCGAGAAGTCGGCCAAGAGTCATCGGCGGCAACTCACCTCCACGGCCGACCCCGCCGAGAGGATCCGCCCGGGCGCGGGACTTTGCCGGCGGACAAGTCCTTCACCCGAGACATGAACCGGCAAACCCAACTCGAGCGCTTTACGCAGGACTGCCGGAGCGGACTTTCCGCGAAAATCGGGAACACGGGGACCGACCACATCCCTGCCCTGATCCGTCACTTCTTCGTCCGTCCCGGCCGGCAGGTCAGCTCCGGGCTTGGCGGCAGCCAGCAGCAGGGTTTCATCCTTGGTGGGCATCGCGTCCGGACCCGTGGGGGCAACCTCATCTTCAGGCACATCCTTCGGCACCTGCAACACCCGGAGAGCCGTCTCGGCGACTTTGCTGAATACAGGCGCCGCGGAGGCGCCGCCCAGTTTCACCGAGCCATTGAGCGTGACGACCACGACGATGCGCGGGTTCGTGACCGGGGCGAAACCAATGAACGACGAATTGTGGCGGTTGATCCAACGTTTGAGCTTGGGGTCGTAGAGTTCGGCGGACCCGGTCTTGCCGCCCGCCGAGTAACCCGGAATTCTTGCCGCCTTACCGGTTCCTTCGAGCACGACACGCTCCATAATACGGCGGACCACAAACGCCGTCTCGGGGGTAATGGAACGGACAGGGTCGTCGTAATCTACCGGCACCACTTCGGCGGGACCGCCTTTCGGCGAAAGGCGCTCTTTCTTCAACACGATGTGAGGCTGGACCAGCAACCCGCCGTTGGCAATCACACTCACGGCGCGGGCCAATTGAATCGCTGTCGCGCTGATCTCGTGACCGAACGACATGTACTCGTGCGACGCGGGATCCCACTTTTCACGCGGGCGCAGCATACCCCGGGATTCGCCCGGCAACCCAACGTTCGTCCTTCGCCCCATGCCGAACTTGGCCAGGTATTCGGCAAGCTTGTCGGGTCCCACTGCCAGGGAGATTTTCGTGACGCCAATGTTGCTGGACTTGATGAGCACCCCCGCTACGTCCAGCACACCGTAGTGATGAACGTCGTGTATGGGCCTTCGGCCGGGCCGCGGAAAGACGCCGTTTTCACAGTAGATCGGCGTTTCCGGCGTAAACTTCCCGGTTTCCAGCCCCATGGTGACGGTGATCATTTTCATCACCGAACCGGGTTCGCAGGGAGTCTGGACCGCGATGTTGGTACGCAGCTTGAGATCGCTGCCGCTTTTCGGGACAAGGTCCCGGGCGAAATCCGGCGCGTTGGCCATGGCCAGAACCTCGCCTGTCTGCGGATCCATGACGACGACGGATCCGCTCCAGGCGCCGCTTGCCGCCATCGCTTTGACGAGTTCCACTTCCGCGGCATGCTGAATGAGGCGGTGGATGGTCAGAGTGATATTTGCGCCCTGCCGTCCGGGATCGACCACCCAACTGTAGTAGGTATCCTGCCGGCTGTCGCTCAACACCCGCATCTTGCCCGGGCGGCCCTGCAGGTCGGCATTGAGGCGGGCTTCGATGCCGAAGTTTCCGCCACCATCTTCGTCAAGTCCGCCGACCACATGAATGGCCAGGCGGTCGTTGGGATAGATTCGCTTGTAGTCTCGCAGGATCTCGATGTTCCGGAAGGCGCCCGACCGCAATGCCTCCAAGCCGGCGCGCTCGGTGGTACTAAGGTGGCGCTTCAGGATGAGTTGTTCGAGGCTAGGCGCATTGGCGCCTTCCGCCGGGAGGGTCTGGCCGTTCTTCTTGGCTTCCAGCTTGCGCTGTTTTCGCAGTTGCAGGGCACGAATCTCTTCCGCCAGTTGCGGCACGCCGAGGCCGAGAATCGGCGCTACGTTCCCGGCAAAGAAGTCCGGATCGGGAACTCTTTGCGGATTCACCGCGGCGGTTTGGGTGCGAACGCTGGCGGCCAGCGTCTGGCCGGTGCGGTCCAGGATTTCTCCGCGGTCCGACGGCACTGGAACAACGTGCTGCTGCTGGCCGCGCGCGGCGCGCGACCATTCCTCATGCTCGAAGACCTGCAGTTGAATGAGCCGCCCGGCGACGAGGGCCGCCCAAACAAAGATGATCCTGCCGACGATGACTGCGCGATGCGATGCCCCGCCTGTTTCCGGCCGCGCCATTGGTTCGTTCTCCCAAACATAGAGAGAGTTCCTGTCTGGAAGCCCTCTCGTCCGCCTGACCTACTGTAATTTAGCCTGCGCGTCCTTGGAGGGAGGCGCATACACGACGGCCTGAGCCTTGGGCGTTTCGTACTGATTTCCAGCCCACTCGTCCAGATTCCTGGGGCTCACTAGCGCCGAGTACTCAGCCTTGAGTCCCCGAATCTGGTTAACCAGGACTTCGCGCTCCTTTTGAAGCTGGTCGATCCGCCGGCTGGCCAGGAGGTTGTAACCGCCCGGGAGAAGCAAAGCAATGAAAAGGAGAGCCACCAGTGGGACGGTGGTGGCCACGCCAAACGTCGCCATACGATCCGAGGTATCCACCAGCCTCGCCACGCGGCTATTGTCAAAGTCCTTGACAAAGAGGTGGATGTCCTCTTTCGGCAGCGGGCGAACTCGAAATTCGCCATGGGCCGGGTGAGCCGCCACCGCCTTTCCAGCAATAAACCATTCCCAAATCCCTGCAAAGGTCGCCATTGTCTCTTACTCTCCGATCGCTTTTCCGCCGCCACTCACGGAATCCAACCGCCGCCTCTCAAGAGCCCGCAGCACCGCGCTCCGCGATGGCGGGTTGACTCGAATCTCCTCAAGCCCCGGCTTGACGACATGCTTGGTCAAGATCCGGAATTCGCCCGACCGGCCCAACGCCTGAAACGCCCGCTTCACGGCGCGGTCGTCGTTGGAGTGAAACGCAATCACCACCAAACGTCCCTCCGCCGCCAGCAAGCGTGGCGCGGAGTCGAGAAAAGCTTGTAGCTCCTGGGGCTCGTCGTTGACCGCCATCCGGATAGACTGGAACACTCGGGTTGCCGGATGGATCCGTCCGGTCCGCGGCACGACCGATTCGACGACTTCCGCAAGGTGTAGCGTGTCTCGAATCGGCCGCGCACGAACCATGGCTCTGGCTATTTTCCGCGAGTGTCTCCTTTCGTCTCCAAGGTGATAAAACAATCCAGCCAGTTCTTTTTCTGAACTGTGATTGACCAACTGGTACGCCGTACGCGGCTGGCCGCGGTCCAAACGCATGTCGAGAGGCCCGCGCTCCTGCAACGAGAAGCCACGGTCTCCGCTGGTGAGCTGAACGCGGTTGACGCCGAGGTCGCCCAAAATTCCGTGAACCGGCCCTACGCCAAGGGCCAGGAGCGTTTCTCTCAACTGAGAAAAGGCGCTCTGCCGGAACGTGATCCGGTCCGCACAATCCGCTGTCCGCGTCTTGGCCAACTCGAGCGACTCGGCATCGCGGTCGAGAGCGATCACACGCCCGGAAGTCAGCCGCCGCGCAATGGACGCGGTGTGACCACCCAAACCACACGTCGCATCGACGTAGGTTCCGTCCGGACGAATCGCGAGGTACTCGATCGATTCGGACAGCAGGACGGGAAAGTGGTCCATGCATTACTTGAATCCTTGCCGCTTGACAACATCGAGATCCGGCTTTTCGCTGCGGCGGGCGTCGGCAAGTAGCGCCTGGAAGTCGGATTGCTTGTAGACCTTGATGACGTCCTCAAAAAAACGGAGCTGCACAGGCTGATCTTCAAGACCAAGGTCTCTGCGCAGCTCCTGGGGCAAAGTAACGCGCCCGCTGGAATCCATTTCGGATTCGTTGCCGTAGTGGTCGGCCAGCAGCGCCACCCGGTCGGCGGCATCCGGGTCGGAAGTGCAACTCTGAAGAACTTTCAGATTCCGGTCCCACGAACCGTTGGTATACAGTTTCGCGATACCCTCGTTGAGGGTGATAAAGAGCTTCTTTTCGGTGAGCCCGTTGAGGTACTCCTGCACCTTGACGGGCAGCTTCAGGCGGCCCGAACCGTCGACTTTGGCGGCCATGGCGCCGTGCGGAGGCCGCGGCGGCGGGACCGAATTGTTGGCTGCCAAGTCCATTTTAGTCCGATAAGAGACGATTCCGGCCTATTCAGGCCACAGTTCAGATAGTAAGCCATTGAAAAAGCGCTGTAAAGCTCTTTTTTTCTTTGCTTTTCCTTCGCCGCTATCTAGTCCTGGGAGTACCCAGTATGAACGGGCTAAGGTGGAGGAGCGCCGAGTTCCCGAAGCGCCTTTTTCGCGGTCTCGCTGTCCGGTTTTTGGGCCAGCAGGCGGCGCATCGCGGCCAGCGCGGCCTCGCGGTTTCCGGTTTGGAGGTAAGCGCGCCCAAGATTCAGGTACAGGAGGTCGTCGGCCGGAGCGGACTGAATTCCCTCCTCCAGAGTGCGGATTGCCTGTTCGCGGCGGCCGGCCATCAAGTAGAGAACACCGAGGTTGTTCCAGGCCGGCGAGAAATCGGGCTTCAGGCGGATGGCCTCGCGAAGGGACGCCTCCGCCTCGCTGGGCTGGTTCTGCTGGGCCAATGCAAGGCCGAGGCCGTTGTGCGCATCGGGCGATTTCGGGTCGGCGGCAATCGCCCGGCGATAGTAGCGTTCGGCATCGGCGAGCCGGCCGAGTTTGCTTGCGGCCTGCGCTGCATTGAGGAGCGCATAGGTCAGGTCCTGCTTGCCGGCGAGCGCGCGCTCGAAGCAGTGCAGCGCCTGCTCGGTCTCCTGGCGGGCCACATGCACTCCTCCCTGCTCGTTCCAGGCTTCCGCCGATGACGGAGAGACACGGAGGGCCTGCTGGAGGCGGCGCTCGGCTTCGGCGAGGCGGCCCGCTTCACGGTGCACCTGGGCCACGAGCACCAACGTGCGGACGTTGGCCGAATCGTTGCGGAGCACCGATTCCAGGTACGGAAGAGCCTGTTCCGGATAGCCCGACCACAGCAGAGCGGCGCCGATCTTGAACGTATCCCTGCGCGGCGAGTGGAAGTAGTGGCCCGCATAAGGCAAGGCGGCGCCAGGTTTCTTGAGATCGATTTCGAGCTGAGCCGCGGAAGGTATGGCTCCGTAGACTTTGACCACCTCGCCTTGCTGGTTGAGGAGCAGAGCCAAGGGGAGATCGAGCGGAGCGCGGTACTCGAAAAGATAGCGCCGGAACAGAGAGAACGCGGCCAGCGTGTCCGGCGCCGTCAACAGGTCGATGTAGCGCGCCGGGCCGGCCGCCGGCTTCTCCTTGCCGTGGAGGATGAGCAGGCGCGCTCCCGCGGCCTCGATGGGCAGTGGCAGAGGCTCCCGCAGCCAAGTGTCCTGAAGGCGGGGCCTGTTGTCGGCGCCGCTCGAGGCGGGGGAGATGGGCGCTGGCGCATCGAATGCGCGCAGACGGCGGATACCGCCCCGCTCGGTAATCTCGTACAGCGCCCCGGCGGCGACATCTCGAAAATGTTGCTCTTCGCCCGAAGGCCACGTTACGGTCAGGCTCCGGACGCTTGGTTGCCCGTCCAAGCCAAAGTACAGGCGCTTGGTGTGCTGAGCCAGGTAGCCTGAACCGGCCACGACCCATTTGGTTTGCCCATCGGCTTGCACCCTGGCGCCGATTGCGTCACGGTTGGAGACAGCGCCACGAAGGACAAACCCGACCCGCTGGCGCGCCTGCCCGCTGTGATTCTGGAAGACTTGCACTTGGGGACCGAGGCGATTTTTCAAGACCAGATCGAGACAGCCGTCATTGTCGAAGTCCAGGACGGCAAACGAGCGGGAATCGGCCGGCATGTCCAATCCGGATTCCGGTGAGGCGTCGCGATACTTCTCGCCCGCGCGAACGTAGAAGACGTTGGGCTCATGACCGTTCCAGGAGTAGCCTTCGCGAATGAACTGGTTGATCGCATTCCAGCCATTCTCATAGGCGGCATTCGGCTGGTTGTCCAGCGGCGATTTGGCGACGACCTGACGCCAGAAGAAGCTCATGAGATCGGGCTCTTTGCCGCCGGAGATCATGCCGCAGGTGATCAGAATTTCCGGGTGCGTGTCGTTGTCGAAGTCGTGCGCATCGGCGCTCCAGGCCCAACGGCCCATCTCGACGCCGAGGCGGGCGCCGGCATCTTCAAACGTTCCGTCGCCGCGGTTGAGGTACAGGGAGTTGCCTTTTGTGTGACCATGCCAGGCGCGGCGAAGGTCCGGCGCCGGCGCGTTCTTAAAGGCTTTCGACTGGACAACCCGCTGGCCGGATTCACTCCACATGTTCGACACATAGAGATCGGGGCGGCCATCGGCATTCTCGTCAAACCAGCACGCACTCATCCCGGGGCCTATGTCCTCGACACCGGCATTGCCGGCGATGTCTTTGAACCGGCCACCCGTGTTGCGGTAAAGGTTATTGCGGCCGAAGTCATTGGCCACATACAGGCTCGGCCATCCGGAGCCGTCGTAATCGCACCAGGCGGGCGCGAAGCTGAAGCGGTTGTTATTCTCGTCGAGTCCCACCGCCTTCGTCACGTCTTCGAAGATGCCGGTGCCGTCGGAGTTCAGCCGGTTGCGGAACAGGAAATTCGGTGGGCCGTTCCGCGCGTCGTGATACGGCGCCGGATAGCGGAACTGGGCTTCGGTCTCAAAGAAGCTGTAGCAGCAGCAATACAGATCGAGTTTGCCGTCACGGTCGTAGTCGGCGGCGGCCATCCCGGTGAAGACCCCGGCAGGTGATGTAGCGAAGTGAAATGCTTCATCCACCTGTTGGAATCGTCCGTTTCCCAGGTTGAGGAAGAGGATTGGGCCCGAGGCAAGAAGCACGACGAGATCCTGCCGGCCGCCGTTGCGCAGGTCCAGGAACAAGGCGCAAGAGGTATTGTCGAGCAAGTCCAATCCGGTTCCCGGCGTAATATCCCGGAACCGGTTGCCGGACCATTTCAGAAGCTTGTTGGGCAAACCTCCGGGCTGGCAAACATAGATTTCGTCCTCGCCGTCGCCATCGGCGTCACCGGCGGCGATGCCCTGATTGGCGTAGATGTCGATTCCGGAGGCGGGGTCGAGCGCGGCAATCCAGTACGGCGTGCCCCGGCTGAACTGTTCAACGTTGAGGACAGCGCCCGTTATATCGGCGAAGCGCGTGTGCGCGGGGCGCGCCGCGCGGGGCGTGCGAGGACGCATGGCGGCGGCTTCTTCTGCAAACTCGTCATGGCCCGGCTCGATGAGGCCCACGTAGGGGAAGTAGGGCGGCGGTTGCCTGTAGTGTGGGGGCAGAGATTCGGCCCGGGCGAACCGGGGCGCAAAGCTCCACGCCGCGGCGGCAGCGAGAAATTGGCGGCGGCTTGTCACGGGACCCCCTCGGGTGAGAGTCCCCGGTGGCTCTCCTCGTCGACAAGGCGGCTGTGCAACTGGCGTTCCGCTTCGGCTTTCTTGAGCAACCCCTGACGCACGTAGACACGCGCCAGTTTGTAGTGCGGCGGCGGCTGTTTGGGGCTGATCTCGATGGCGCGCCGGTACTCGCGCGCGGCGCCGGCCAGGTCTCCGCGGGCGTCGAAGGCCTGGCCAAGCTCGAAGTGGGACTCCCAGAGATTGTCGCGGCGGCGAATCGATTCACGAAAGAGAGACTCGGCACGTTCCGCTTGGCCTGCCAGCACCAGAGCTTTGCCTAGGACAAGGGGAGGAAACGGTGAGGTGGTCTCCGCTCGATTCCAGGCCTCGAACCGGCTCACGACGTCCGGCATGCGAGGTTCCAGGTGATCGAGCATCTTGGACAGGAAGAGATACGGCTGTGGGACCGCTGGAGAAAGGTCGATGACTCGCAGGAAGCGGCCGCCGGCCTCGGCAAAACGCCGCTGTCCGTAGTAGGCGACACCAAGCGCAAGGGTGATTTGCGGGCTCTTGTCGAATTTCTCCTGGCCTTCTTCGAGAACCGAGATAGCTTTCGGAAACCGTCCCATACGCAGCAGAGCCTGCCCGTAGGACGCGTAGGTTTCCTCATCAAAGGGGTTGGCGGCAAGCAGCGCATCGTAGTGCCGGATTGCCTCATCCGGTCTGGCTGCTCTTTCGTAGGCCCGGGCCAGCATGAGATGAATCTCGGCGCGGTCTTCGATGGCGAGCGCGCGCTCGCCGAGCGAGATGGCCTGCGACAGGCGGCCTGTTTCGAAGTTGAGCAGCGCCGCGCGCGCGGGCGCCGCCCGGTCGGCTTCGGGCGAAACAGCGTACATGGACTCTAGCTCGGCCGCCCTCTTCCGGTTGCCCGACTGCGCATAGTAGAGGGCCAGATGGTGCTGGGTGGAGGGGTCCTTGAGACCGGTTTTCTCCGCCGCCTGGGCGGCGGTGAAGGCGCCGGTTTTTTGACCCTGCGCCCAGAGCACGCGAGCCTTCAGCGCTAAGAGCAGAGTGTCCGCCGATGACTGAACAAGGGCCGGACCGAGAACCCGGGCGGCTTCGGTTGGTTGCCCTGAATCGAGGAGACGAATTGTCTCGGCCGCGTCCGGGCTTTGGTGGGCGGCAGCCAGCGCAAACAATGCAACCCGCGAAATGTCGATCAGCAGGAACAATCTGCTCTCAGGCTCTCAAAGTTAGTCCACTCGCGGCATGCCGACGTCCAACTCCCACTGATGAATCATACCGGTCAGTGCCCGAACACGATCAGGCTCGGATGCGGCAAGGTTGGTTTTCTCCGATGGGTCTGCTTCGAGGTTGGAGAGCCAGACGGCGCCAGGATCCGGGTCGCCGGGAAACCTTGGAGGGTTGAGAATGAGCTTCCAATCACCATGGCGTACCGCGCGCTCTTTGTTGAAGCTCCAGAACAGGTTCTCGTGCGGCGGCGCCTTTCCGGCCAGGACGGGTAGGATGTTCTGGCCGTCTGTGCCGGCAGGCTTGGGCGCCTGCGGCGCGGCCAGAGACAGGAATGTCGGCAACAGGTCCATCGAGGCCATGGGGCGGTCCCAGACCTGTCCAGGCTTGGTCACGCCAGGGATTCGCAAGAGCGCGGGAACGTGCATGCCGCCATCGAAAAGCCCCAGCTTGTAACCACGGTACCGGCCGTTGCTCCCGCCGATGTAGGGCTCTCCGTAGCTTGAGGCCCGCACTTCGCGAGTGGCTCCGTTGTCAGCCTGAAAGAAAACGACCGTGTCTTGTTCCAGTCCTTGTTTCTTGAGCTGGTCCAGAACAGAACCCACTACGTCATCGACGGCGGCGACCATGGCAAGGTGTGTCCGCCGGTCGCGTTCCATGGAAGCGGGAAAGCGATTGAGATACCTGGCGGGGGCCATCATGGTGTAATGCGGCGCGCCGAAGGCGAGGTAGAGGAAGAAGGGCTGGCGCGCGCTCTGGCGCGACAAGAAGGCCTGCGCTTCACGCCCCAGAAGTTCGGTCATGTAGGCGGGCTCTTCAAATACCTCTTTGCCGTTGCGCCAGAGGTCGTGAAAAATCTTGCCCGGCGGAGAACCCAACTGGTAGTAGCGGTGCGAATAGGCATCGAGCCAGCCGGAGTACCAGCCAAAGAACTCGTCGAATCCTTGCGCCATAGGGCGGCTCGGCGGGGCGCTGCCCAAATGCCACTTTCCAACCGCGCCAGTGCGGTAGCCATGCGCGCGGAGCAGCCTGGGGAGCGTGGTCTCTCCCTGGCGGAGTCCCGGAACGTCCCAGGACGGTTGTGACGGCAAGGCGCCCTGGACACCCGTGCGGTCCGGGTACTTGCCGGTCATGATGGCGGCGCGGGATGCGGAGCAGACTGGAGCATTCGAGTACCACTGGGAGAACCGGACACCGGAAGCGGCCAGGCGGTCGAGGTTGGGTGTTCGCGCTTCGGGAACTCCGTAGCATCCCACGTCACCGATCCCATGGTCATCGGTGACAATGACGACGAAATTCGGTTTGCGTGGCGGGGCCGGCTGGGCGGCGCCGGCGGCACAGAGACGCAAGAAATCCCGGCGGTTGGAGGGAGGCACGACAAGAAGATCATAACGGCTTTCGAGGTTTCCAGGGTGATTGCCTTCATCGCCCAGCGGCGAGTGATACGCTGCAGTTTCGCACAGTGGCTTCGCACGCCCGTCCCATGAGAGGCAGACCAGAATGAATTTTCGCTTCGCCGGTTTAATTTGCATTGCGGCGTCCACGGCGGCCGCGGGCCTCACACCCTACGGCCTGGAGTGTGAGGCGCGCGTCAATCCCGCCGGCATCGACAACCTCCGTCCCCGCTTGTCGTGGAAACTGGCGGCGGACCAAGCCGGCCTCGGCCAGACGGCTTATCAGATCGTGGTTGCGACGAGCCCTGAAGGGCTGAATTCACCCGGCATGTGGGACTCAGGGCGGGTGGCGTCCCCGGAGAGCCTGTGGATCGAGTATCGCGGTTCCGCGATGCACCCATTCCAACAGTATTGGTGGCGGGTTCGGGTATGGGACCAAAGTCTGAAGCCATCCGAGTGGAGCGCAGCAGCGTCGTGGACGACGGCGATGTTAAGCCCGGGCGACATGAAAGGCGCATGGATCGCTCATCCCGACCACAGCCTGCGCTCCGGTCCTCTGCCGTTGTTTCGCAGGGAGTTTACGGCAGACAAGCCCGTGCGGCGGGCTGTGGCCATGGTGGCGGGCGCCGGTTTCCACGAACTGCATGTGAATGGTGCGCGCATCGGCGACCATGTGCTGGCGCCCGCTTGGACGAATTACCGGGCGACGGTGATGTACGAGACATTCGACATTACGGAGCGGTTAAGGCCGGGTCCGAACGCCGTGGGAGTGATGCTGGGAAACGGCTTCTACAACGTGGCCGGCGGGCGGTACACGAAATACACAGGCTCATTCGGTCATCCGCGGCTTTGGATGATGCTGCACATCGAATTTTCCGACGGGAAAACCACTGACGTCGCTACGGACAGCGCCTGGCGGACGCGGGAAGGTCCGGTGACGTTCTCGTGCATCTTTGGAGGCGAAGACTATGACGCACGGAATGAGCTGAGCGGCTGGGACCAGCCTGGCTTCGATGCTTCCGCCTGGCAAAGCGTCACGACCGTGGAGGCGCCCGGCGGCGCGATGAGAGCGCAATCCAGCCCGCCGATTCGCGTGCAGCAGACTTTCCAGGCTGTCAGGATCACGCAGCCAAAGCCTGGCATCACGGTCTATGACTTGGGGCAGAACTTCTCCGGCTGGCCCCGGGCCACGGTCAGCGGGCCGGCGGGCTCGGCGGTAAAGATGACGCCCGGCGAGCTGTTGGATGGCTCCGGACTGGTGAGCCAAAGGTCTTCGGGAAGTCCGGTGTGGTTCAGCTACACGCTGAACGGCCGTGGATCGGAGACCTGGTCGCCGCGCTTCAGCTATTACGGATTCCGGTACGTACAGGTGGAGGGAGACGCCAAGGTTGAGAAGCTGGAGGGGCAATTCGTTCATCTCGACGCGCCGCGCGTAGGCTCGTTTTCGAGTTCCAACGAACGGTTCAACCGGATTCACGCATTGATCGATGCGGCGATCCGCAGCAATTTGCAGCATGTGATCACAGACTGTCCGCATCGGGAGAAGCTGGGATGGCTCGAGCAGACCTACTTGATGGGCGCCTCACTCATGTACAACTGGGATCTCCGGACCCTGCTTCCCAAGACATCTCGCGACATGCGGGAGTCGCAAATGGTGAACGGCCTGGTGCCGGACATTGCGCCGGAGTACGTTGCCTTTCGAGGCGGTTTCCGTGACTCGCCGGAATGGGGCTCCGCCTCGGTCTTTGTGCCGTGGCAGGCTTGGAATTGGTATGGCGACCGTTCAGTGCTGAAGGACTCCTACCTGATGATGAAGGGCTATGTGAATTACCTGGGGTCGAGAACCGAGGACGGACTGCTTAAGTACGGACTAGGGGACTGGTATGACATCGGTCCGAAAGGACCAGGGTATTCGCAACTGACGCCACAAGGTGTGACCGCCACGGCTACCTATTACGAGGATCTGCGCGTTCTGGAACGGGTGGCAAGGATGCTCGGGTTCGAGGCCGACGCGCAACACTACGCTGGCCGCGCCGCGGAAACGCGGGCCCGGTTCAATCGCGAGTATTATGATGCCCAGCGGAAGACCTACGCGACGGGCAGCCAGACATCCCTGGCGATGCCGCTGGCGTTCAACCTCGCTCCGCCGGAGGCGCGCGCATCGCTGGTCGAAAAGCTGGCCAGCGACATACGCGGGCGCGGCAATCATACGAGCGCCGGCGATATTGGTTACCGGTACGTGCTGCGCGCCTTACTGGAAGCCAAGCGGAGCGACGTGGTCTTTGACCTGGCCAACAATCCTGTAGCGCCAAGCTATGCGGCTCAACTTTCGGCTGGGGCGACCTCGCTCACCGAGGCTTGGGACGCCAATCCTCATAGCTCGCAGAATCACCTGATGCTCGGACATATCGAGGAGTGGTTCTACGGAGGGCTGGCGGGAATCCGGCCCGACCCTCGGTCGCCCGGGCTCAGAAATATCTTGATCGAGCCGGACCCGGCGGGCGATGTCAAGTGGGTCAAGGCCGAGTGGAATTCGCCACGCGGGCCGGTTAAGGTGAATTGGGAAACCGAGGGGGAACGGTTGAAGCTGGATGTTGAAATTCCGCCGGGGATGACAGCCGCGGTCCGCCTGCCTGGAGGTTCCATCTCACGCACCGGCTCAGGACGGCATCAGTTTCAAGGGATCATCAAACGGCACGGAGGTGGCAATTGATTACACGGCGGCGCTTCAGCGCGGGGTTGGCATCCACTACCGCCATAAGCGGCGCGCCAGGACCCCGGCCCAACATTCTCTGGCTGACCTGCGAGGATACAGGGCCACACTTGCACGCCTGCGGCGACTCCTACTCGGTGACGCCCAACCTGGACAAGTTGTGCAGCCGTGGAACCATCTACATGAACGCATGGTCGAACGCCCCCGTCTGCGCTCCGGCGCGGACTACGATCATCTCGGGTGTCTACCCGCCTTCCACCGGCTCGGAACACATGCGATCGATGACGCGGATGCCGGCGGGGTGGAAGATGTTTCCGGGGTACTTACGGGAGGCCGGCTACTACTGTTCGAACAACGTGAAGGAAGACTACAACCTGGAGAAACCGCCGGGCACCTGGGACGATTCGAGCACCAAGGCGCATTGGAGGAATCGCGCACCGGGGCAGCCGTTCTTTGCCGTATTTAACTTCACCATCACCCATGAGAGTCAAATCCGGACGCGGCCGCACAAGTGGGTGCACGATCCAGCCAAGGCGCGCGTGCCGGCCTATCATCCAGACGCCCTGGAAGTCCGGCAGGATTGGGCGCAGTACTACGACAACATCACAACCATGGATGGCCAGGCAGGCCGCATCCTGGCGGAACTGGAGCAGGACGGTCTGGAGCGAGACACGATTGTCTTCTTTTTCGGCGACCACGGATCCGGGATGCCAAGAAGCAAGCGCTGGCCATACAACTCCGGTCTCAACGTGTCGATTGTGGCGTCGATTCCAGAAAAGTTCCGATCCCTGGCGCCCAAAGAGTATGCGGTGGGCGGCAAGAGTAACCGGCTGGTAAGCTTCGTCGACCTCGCGCCAACCATGCTGAGCCTTGCCGGCCTCAAAGCACCGGAATTTTACCAGGGACACGCCTTCATGGGGCCGCATCACACGTCTCCGCGCCCGTATTCATTTGGCTTCCGGGGCCGGATGGACGAGCGTTACGATTGCATCCGCTCGGTGCGGGATCAGAACTATGTGTACGTCAGGAACTACATGCCACACAAGATCTACGGGCAATACCTGGCTTACATGTGGGAGACGCCCACCACACGCGTTTGGGAGCGGCTGTACAAAGAAGGCAAGCTCAAGCCTCCGCAAACCTATTTCTGGGAGCCAAAGCCCGCCGAGGAGTTGTATGACCTGCGAACCGACCCGGATGAGGTCAAGAACCTTGCCACCGCGCCCGACCACGCAGCAGTGATGGCGAGGTTCCGAAAAGTGCACCACGAGCACGAATTGCACATTCGGGATGCCGGTCTGCTGCCTGAAGCCGAGATGCATTCGCGCGCGGGCGCCAGGGCGCCGTATGAAATGGGCCACGACGCCGCGGCGTACCCCGCGGCGCGGGTTCTCGCCGCGGCCGAATTGGCGGCATCGCTGAAACCGGGGGTTACGAGCCAACTGAAGAAAGCCATCTCGGATGCCGACAGTGGCGTCCGGTACTGGGGCGTCATGGGTGTATTGATGAGGGGCGCCAGCGAAGTTGCCGCGACGAGAGAGTCGCTGGAGAAGGCGTTGAAGGATACCTCACCGAGCGTACAGATTACCGCCGCGGAGGCATTGGGACGGTTCGGGTCCGCCACGGATCTCGAAAGTGTGCTGCCGTTGCTCCTGGGGCTCGCCGATTGTGTCCGGAACGGGGCCTACGTTGCGATACAGGCGCTGAACGCTATCGATGCGCTTGGCAACAAGGCGGATTCGATCCGGAGCCAGGTCAAGGCGCTTCCGCTGACTGATCCCAAGGCGCCGGACCGTGTGAAATCCGAATACACCACTCGCCTGGTGAATGCCATCTATAGGCCTCATTAGATCTTTGGATTGTCCGGATTACCGGATTCCTGCGAGAATCGGTTAGCTCGGGAAGAAGTGCCGCTCCCCAGGGAGGGTGTGAAGTGTGGTTGGACGCTTATCAAACTGAAGGTTTCCACGACGAGATGTTTGAGGCGAGTGGCACGGCGCGCCCTGAAGCCCGTCTGCTGCTGGAGACCCTCGCTTCACTAGAAGACGGCCAACTGGTTCGCTGCCAAAAAGTTGCGGAGCGAATGCTGCTGCAAATGGGCATCACCTTCAACGTCTACGGAGACTCGGCGGGCGCTGAAAAGATCTTTCCGTTCGATCTGGTTCCCAGGATTGTCGGCGCGCAAGAATGGGCATGGATCGAACGAGGCCTCAAGCAGCGCATTCACGCGTTGAACGAGTTCATCGACGACATCTATCATGACCAGAAAATTCTGAAAGACAAGGTGATCCCGGAAGACATCATCCGGTCGGCAACGTTCTTCCGGCCGCAGTGTCACGGGATAGACCCGCCGCGCCGGGTTTGGTGCCACATTACGGGCACCGACCTGGTGCGCCATGGCGACGGCCAGGTTTATGTCCTCGAGGACAATCTGCGAGTACCCTCGGGCGTTTCCTACGTCCTGGAAAACCGCGACATCATGAAGCGGACGTTCCCACAGGTTTTTGAAGGTTTGGATGTCCGGCCGGTGGACGTGTATCCAAGCCGACTGTTGGAGATGCTGGAGTCCATTGCGCCTGAGACCGCCTCCGGCAAACCGATTGTCGTTCTGCTCACGCCTGGCATGTACAACTCGGCCTATTTCGAGCACAGTTTTCTGGCGCAGCAAATGGGTATCCAATTGGTCGAGGGACGCGACCTGGTGGTGCATGACCGCATGGTGTGGATGCGCACCACCAAGGGACTGCGCAAGGTGGATGTCATCTACCGGCGGATTGACGACGACTTCATGGATCCTGAGGCGTTTCGCAAGGACTCGATGCTGGGGGTGCCAGGTCTATTGGAGGCTTACCGGGCGGGGAACGTGGCGCTGGCGAACGCGCCGGGCAACGGTGTGGCGGACGACAAGGTTGTCTACTCCTACGTTCCTGAAATGATCCGCTACTACGAAGGCGAGGACGCCATCCTGCCGAACGTTCCGACCTATCTCTGCTGGCGTGACTCCGACCGGCAGCATGTGCTGGCCAACCTCGACAAGCTGGTGGTGAAGTCGGCCAACGAAGCCGGCGGCTACGGAATGCTGGTCGGCCCGCATTCGACCGCGGCGCAGCGCGAGGACTTCGCGGCGAAAATCGAAGCCAACCCGCGAAACTACATCGCACAGCCGACGCTCGCGCTTTCCCGCGTGCCGACACTGATCAACGGCCGGCTGGAAGGGCGTCACGTCGACCTGCGGCCTTATATACTTTACGGGCAAGACATTTTTGTGTTGCCGGGAGGGCTGACGCGAGTGGCTCTTCGCAAAGGTTCACTGGTGGTGAATTCGTCGCAGGGCGGGGGCAGCAAAGACACGTGGGTTCTGTCCGCTCGCGGAGGCGCCTGATGAACAGCGCCTACCGCCCGCTGCTCAGCCGCGTTGCGGACGCGGTGTATTGGATGGCGCGCTACATCGAGCGCGCCGAGAACGTGGCGCGGTTCATCGGTGTGAACCTGCACCTGCAGTTGGACCTGCCGGTTGCGCCCGCCTATCAGTGGCGCCCGCTGATCGATACGAGTGGCGACGCCAAGATGTTCTGTGAGCGTTACGGCGAACCGTCGCTCGATCATGTCATCGAATTTCTGACGTTTGATCCCGCCAATCCGAATTCCATCTGCTCGTGCCTGCGGGCGGCGCGCGAAAACGCAAGATCGGTACGCGAGACGATTTCGTCGGAGATGTGGGAGCAGGTCAACAGCATGTACCTGCAGTTTCAGGGCCAGCATGAAATGCCGGAACCGGAGTGGCTGCCGGAATTCTTCCGCAACATCCGGTTGTCCTGCCACATGTTCCAGGGAATCACGGATACGACCATGACGCACAGCGAGGCGTGGCACTTTGTGCGGCTGGGAAGGAAGATGGAACGCGCCGACAAAACGTCCCGCATCCTTGACGTCAAGTACTTCATGCTGCTGCCGGCGGTGACGGACGTTGGAACACCTTACGACGATATCCACTGGTCCGCGGTGCTGAAATCGGTCAGCGGGTTCGAGATGTACCGGAAGAAATACGGCAGGCTGCGTCCGAGAGACATCGTGCAGTTCCTGGTGATGGACGACGAATTTCCGCGCGCCATCCGGTACTGCGTGGCGTGCGCGGATCAGTCCCTCCATGCCATCACGGGCACGCCCCTGGGGTCCTTCCATTACCGTTCCGAACAATTGATGGGGATCCTGCGGGCTGAGCTGGACTTCACGTCCGTCGATCATGTCATTCGGGATGGGCTGCACGAATATCTGGACGGGCTGCAACTGAAGCTCAATGGCCTCGGAGACAGCCTTTCGAAGGATTTCTTCGGATGGGAGCCGCCGGCGCAGGCGCAGATACAGGCGCAGGGCAACCTCTGATGGGGATTCGCGTTGGCCTGCATCACAAGACGGTCTATCAGTATGACCGGCTGGTGACATTATCACCGCAGATCGTGCGCCTCCGTCCCGCCCCACACAGCCGGACGCCGGTTTCCAGTTATTCGCTCAAGATTCAACCAAAGGACCACTTCATCAACTGGCAGCAGGATCCACAAGGCAATTTCCTGGCCCGGCTGGTGTTCCCGAAACCCACCCAGTATTTCTCCGTCGAAGTCGATCTCGTCGCTGAAATGACGGTCATCAACCCGTTCGACTTCTTTCTGGAGCCGTATGCGGAGAAGTTCCCGTTCGCGTACGAGGACTGGCAGAAGGTTGAACTGAGTCCGTTTCTGGCGTGTGAGCCGGCCGGACCGGGACTTCGGGAGTACCTGGCAACCATCGACCTAACGCCCCAGCCGGCGATTTCCTTCCTGGTCGATCTCAACCAGCGCCTCCAGCACGAAATTCGTTACCTGATTCGGATGGAACCTGGCGTTCAGGCGCCGGA
Source organism: Bryobacterales bacterium (assembly GCA_020851655.1). Taxonomy (GTDB): domain Bacteria; phylum Acidobacteriota; class Terriglobia; order Bryobacterales; family Bryobacteraceae; genus JADZCI01. The sequence continues at coordinate 58,232 of JADZCI010000096.1, read as the reverse complement.
AGAGACGCTGTCGTTGCGAAGCGGATCCTGCCGCGATTCAGGATGGCTTCTGACACAGATCCTCCGCCACCTCGGGCTGGCGGCGCGGTTTGTCTCGGGGTATCTGATTCAACTCAAGCCCGACGTGAAGCCGCTAGACGGTCCCGCCGGGGCCGATGACGATTTCACGGACCTGCATGCGTGGTGTGAGGCTTACCTTCCGGGCGCCGGATGGGTCGGCTTGGATCCGACCTCGGGATTGTTTGCCGGCGAGGGACATATTCCCCTGGCGGCGACGCCGGACCCAATGTCCGCGGCGCCGGTGTCCGGCAAGGTGAGCGCATCGCAGGTGGAGTTCGAACACGACATGAAGGTGACACGAATCCACGAGGATCCTCGCGTCACCAAGCCGTACACCGATGAACAATGGCGGTCAATCTGCGCGTTGGGAGAACGCACCGACGCTGAATTGCTCGCCGCCGACGTCCGGCTGACGATGGGCGGCGAACCCACTTTCGTGTCCATCGACGACATGGACGGAGAAGAGTGGAACACATCCGCGTTGGGCGACACCAAACTGCGCCTGGCGAGCGGCTTGCTCCGCCGTCTGCACGAGAGTTTCGCGCCGGGAGGCCTGCTGCACTTCGGGCAAGGCAAGTGGTACCCGGGCGAATCGCTGCCCCGCTGGGCGTTCGCCTGCTACTGGCGTGCCGACGGCGTACCGCTGTGGAACGACGCCAAGTGGATTGCGGATCCGGGACACGACTACGGCTTTCAATCCAGCGATGCTCAACGGTTCGCCGAAACTCTGGCGCAGCGCCTTTCAGTCGATGCGGACAACGTCATTGCGGCATACGAGGACCCCATTGTTTACTCGCTCAAAGAACGGCAACTGCCGGTCAATGTCGACCCGATCGACAACAACCTGGATGATCCGGAAGAACGGGAACGGCTGCGCCGGGTCTTTGAAAATGGTTTGGGGCAGCCTTCCGGGTTCATCCTGCCTCTGATGCGGGTTTGGGGCAAGTCCGGTCCGGAGTGGCAGAGCGGCTTGTGGATGCTGCGGGCGCGGCGTCTTTTTCTGATTCCGGGTGATTCGCCCGTGGGATTCCGGCTCCCGCTGCAGAGTCTGCCCTGGGAACCCGAGGACCGCGCGCAGCGTGTCTGGACGATTGATCCGCTATCGCCCGCTGCTCCGCCGCTGCCGGTTCCGCACCGCCTGTTTCACGAAGGCACGTTTCGAAGCCCCGTCACACCACGCCAGCAAATGGTGGAGACACGGGCCAACAAACCTGGGCAGCAGATGGGCGCGGTGGTTCGTACCGCCTTGGCGGTGGAAGCTCGAAAAGGAAGGCTCTGCATCTTTCTTCCGCCGCTCGAAAAAGCCAGCGACTATGTCGAACTGATCTCGGCGATCGAAGATACGGCCGCGCACTTGGGCGTTCCCGTATCGGTTGAGGGCTATCCTCCGCCCTTCGATCCTCGGCTCCGGCTTCTCAAGGTGACCCCCGACCCCGGAGTCATTGAAGTCAACGTTCAGCCGTCGCACACCTGGAACGAACTGGTTCACAACACCACGACTCTCTACGAGCAGGCGCGGCTCAGCCGGCTTGGTGCGGAGAAGTTCATGCTGGACGGCCGGCACACCGGGACCGGCGGCGGCAACCACCTGGTTCTCGGCGGGCCCACGCCCGCCGATAGCCCCTTCCTGAGAAGGCCCGATCTGCTGAAGAGTTTTGTGGGCTACTGGTTGAATCACCCGTCCCTGTCGTACCTGTTTTCGAGCGTGTTTATCGGTCCAACAAGCCAGGCGCCGCGTGTCGACGAGACTCGCGCCGACGCGGTGTATGAACTGGAAATCGCGTTCCAACTGCTGAACCGAATAGCTGGCGATTGTCCCGCGTGGCTGGTGGACCGGATCTTCCGCAACCTGCTGGTTGACGTGACAGGCAACACCCACCGGGCCGAGTTCTGCATCGACAAGCTGTACTCACCGGATAGCTCCGCGGGCCGGCTGGGGCTTCTCGAATTGCGCGCCTTTGAAATGCCGCCGCACGCCAGGATGAGCCTGACACAGCAGTTGCTTGTGCAGGTTCTGGTGGCCTGGTTCTGGAAACTGCCGTACAATGAGCGGCCTATCCGGTGGGGGACCCGGCTGCACGACCGCTTCCTTCTCCCTTACTTTGTCGAGCACGACTTCGGCGCGGTGATCGCCGGTCTGAATCGCGCCGGCTACCCGTTGGAAACCGCCTGGTTTGCGCCGCACATCGAGTTCCGGTTTCCGTTCTATGGACGAGTTTCCTACGATGGCATCGAAGTGGAGCTTCGCCAGGCGATTGAACCCTGGTATGTGCTGGGAGAGGAGCCCGGCGGAGGAGGCACGACGCGGTACGTGGATTCCTCGGTGGAACGCATGCAGGTGCGAGTCAAGGGATTGCTGCCGGAGCGGTATGCGCTGACCTGCAACAAACGGCGGCTCCCGCTTCAGTCCACCGGGACACATGGCGAATTTGTGTGTGGGGTCCGGTACCGGGCGTGGCAGCCCCCACGGTGTCTCCATCCCACAATCCCGGTGCATACGCCGCTGGTGTTCGATGTCGTGGACACGTTTGCGGGACGGTCCATCGGGGGGTGCGCCTATCACGCGGCTCATCCCGGAGGACGGAACTACGAGACGTTTCCCGTGAACTCGAATGAAGCCGAGGCGCGGCGCCTGGCGCGATTCTTTTCGTTTGGCCATACGCCGGGGCCGGTTGTCCTCGCGCCCGAGGAGCGCAACCCCGAATTTCCCACGACCCTGGATCTACGCCGGCCGCCGGCATGAATCGTGGACGTGATTCAATGGTTGCTAGGAATCTCGAACTCGCTTGGTGAGGAACTTGAGACTGGGCTCTACGACTGAGGCCCCAGGTTGGCAATACGTCCCAATCGAGGGGCACTGGGACGAGGCGCTATTACCTTCCGGCTTCCCTCGGAAACACTGGCGCAAACTCGTGGTGGCCGTAGGCCGCATGGGATTCCAGCAACTCAGCCGCCGCTGGCAAACCGGAATCCAGGTGATTCAGAGCAACGGAATCACCTACAACGTGTACGGCGATCCGCAAGGGAAGGAACGCCCGTGGCCGATGGATCCGATTCCCCTCATCATCGCGGAGGAAGAATGGGTTTTTATTGAGCGCGCCATCGCACAAAGAGCGCAATTGCTCGACTCGTTGTTGCGCGATTTATACGGACCGCAAGAGTTGATTCATGAGAATCGCTACCCGCCGGCCCTGCTGTACGGAAATCCGCATTTTCCGCGGCCCGCGGCCGGGATTGTACCGCGGGGCGGCGTGTTCCTCCACGCTTACGCGGCCGACCTGGCGCGTTCCCCCGATGGCCGCTGGTGGGTGATCACGGACCGGACCCAATCCCCTTCCGGCATGGGATACGCACTCGAGAACCGGCTGGTCAGCGCGCGGGTGCTGCCCAACGTGTTCTCACAGTACCAGGTGCGCCAGTTGGGCCGGTATTTCGATGCGCAGCGCAACGGCCTCCTGGCTACGGCGGCCAACGGACGGAGCAGCCCGCGCATGGTGTTGCTAACACCCGGACCCAATAACGAGACCTACTTCGAGCACGCGTTTCAAGCCAAGTACTGGGGACTCCCGCTGGTCGAAGGCGCGGACCTCACTGTGCGCGATAACCGGGTCTACCTGAAAACGTTAGCCGGTCTGGATCCCGTTGACTTGATCTTGCGGCGCCTGGACGACAGCTACTGCGATCCGCTGGAATTGCGCAGCGATTCGCTCCTGGGTGTTCCGGGGTTGATGCAGGCGGTACGCAGCGGGACGGTGACCTTGGCCAACGCGGTGGGCAGCGGGTTGATGGAAACCCCCGCACAGATGGCGTTTCTGCCAGGACTGTGCCAGCGCCTGCTGGGCGAAGAACTGCTGATGCCCTCGGTCGCCACGTGGTGGTGCGGCCAGGATGCGCCGCTGCGGTATGTGCTGGACCACCTGGAAGAAGTCGTGATCAAGCCGGCGTTCGCACGGCTGGGCCATCATCCGTACTTTCCGGCTTCGATGCCGGACGGCGAACGGCGCGAACTCGCACATCGCATACAGGCTGAGCCGGAGCAATTTGTCGCGCAGGAGCAGGTGGCGCTTTCCAGCGCGCCGGTCCGGACTGATACGGGATTGGTTCCGCGGCACGTTTCGCTGCGGGTCTTCGCAGCCTGGGATGGGCAAGGTTACACGGTTATGCCGGGAGGGCTCACGCGGGTTTCGACCGCGGACCAGTCGCTTGTCGTTACTATGCAGCAGGGCGGCGGTAGCAAGGATACCTGGGTGCTGGGCAGCGCCGACGAGCACGTGTCTCCCTCTCGCCCCATGAATGTCGAGGTTGACGCCCGCCGCAACCAGGGAGATCTTCCAAGCAGGGTCGCGGATAACCTTTATTGGCTAGGCCGGTACACCGAACGCGTCGAGGGCGGCGTCAGGCTGGTGCGTGTGTTGCTGCCGGGTCTTTCAGGCGAGGAGGATTTTGGACGATCCGCGTCGCTTGATACCTGTATCCGTCTGCTCACCGGCCTATACCTGCTTCCGCCGGAATCGCCCAAGTTGTCGCTGGCCCAGCAGCGCTGGCAGGTTCAGCGATTGCTGACCGACATGGTTTACGACCCGGCGAGAATTTCGGGTTTGGGTTGGAACCTTAAGCAAATCAGGCGGCTGAGCTGGCGGCTGAAGGAACGGCTTTCCGCCGACACATGGCGCGTTCTCCAGGAACTCGAGACCGAGTTCGCACGAACGCCGCCGGCCGTTCCTGAGCAGCCGCCCTTTGCCGAAATGAACCTGCTGGACCATGCCATCTTTACGCTGTCGGCATTTGCCGGCCTGCTGATGGAGAACATGACTCGCGGTCACGGCTGGCGATTCCTGGACATCGGGCGGCGAATCGAACGCGCCTTGCAGATGGTGGAACTGCTGCGGTCCGGAATCGCGCAAGCCCCGGCGGACTTGGATCCATACCTCGAGATGCTGTTGCAGATCGCCGACAGCTCAATCACGTACCGGACTCGATACCTGACCACTCTCCGGGCCGGCCTTGTCCTGGATCTGCTGTTGGCCGACGAAGGGAATCCGAGGTCAGTCGCGTTCCAACTGTCAAGACTTCAAAAGCACGTCGAACATTTGCCTGAGCGTGATGAGACCGAGCGCTATCCGCTGGAACAACGCCTGGTTCTCAAGGCTCTTGCGTCGGTCCGGCTCGCCCGTCTCGACGACCTGGCGTTACGCGAATCGGCCGGCCAGTTAGGTGATTTGGAACGCCTGCTGAAGCAGTTGAGGACTGATCTGACCGAACTGTCCGAGGCGTTGACGGCGAAGTTCCTGAGTCACCTGACGCCGTCCCGTTTGTCCGGCTCGGCGTGGGATTAGCAATGCTGTACCGGGCCAGACATGTCACGCGTTATGTTTACGAAAGTCCGGTCTCGCACAGCCTGAACGAAGTGCGTCTGACGCCTCGTGTCCTCGACTATCAGCAATTGCACGAGTCGGCCATCCGCGTAGAACCGGAACCCGCCTCATTTCAATTCCGGAAAGACTATTTCGGCAACGACGTCACCACGTTCTCCGTCTTCGAGACCCACGACCGCCTGACCACGACCGCGACAAGCATCGTCGAGGTTCAAGCCGAGCCCGCGACCATCGAACCGGCGGTCACCTGGGAAGAAGCGCGCAACGAAATCGCGAATCATACCGGACCAGGGTGCCTCGAAGCGCTCGAATTCGTTTTCGACTCGCCTTTCGTAACCACGACTCCTGAGTTGCTCGAATTCGCCGCACCCACGTTTACTCCACGGCGTCCTCTGATCGACGCGGTGAAGGAGCTTTCGCACCGGATCTACACCGAGTTCCATTACCAGCCGAAATCGACGTCGATCGAGATGCCGATGATTGAGGCCTTTCGGCTCAAAACGGGCGTCTGCCAGGACTTCGCGCATATCATGATCGGCACACTCCGGTCGTTGCATCTGGCGGCGCGCTATGTCAGCGGGTACCTTCGAAGCGGCACGAAGTATCAAGGCGCCGAAGCGTCGCACGCCTGGGTTTCCGTGTTCGTTCCAAGTCGCGGATGGCAGGCTTTCGATCCTACCAACGACGTCCTCCCATCCGGGAACCATCTCACGCTGGCATGGGGGCGGGACTATGGTGATGTCACCCCGGTGAAAGGTGTGGCAATCGGCGGTGGCGGTCACACGGTGGAAGTCGAGGTCGAGGTCCGTCCCCTTGCACGCTAAGCTTTAAGGGATGAACTCGCTGACACGGCGGCAAGTGCTCGAAGCCGTCTCAACAGTGCCCGCGCTGGCTCGCGGATGGCAGTCAACCAGCAAGCCGAACGTCCTGTTCCTGATGGCTGATCAACATCGCGGCGATTGTTTGAGCTGCGACGGACATCCGGTGGTGAAGACGCCGAACCTGGACCGCATTGCCAGTGACGGGGTGCGCTTCCGGAGCGCATACTCCACCACTCCGACCTGCACACCAGCGCGCGCGGGACTGCTGACGGGGATGGGTCCTTGGCGTCACGGAATGCTCGGCTACGGCGCCGTGGCGGCCAAATATCCTTTGGAGATGCCTCGCATCATGCGGGATTCGGGCTATTTCACAATGGCCGTAGGCAAGCTGCACTACAAACCGCAGCGCAACCTGCATGGCTATCAGGCAGCCTTGCTCGACGAATCGGGACGCGTCGAGTCTATCGACTTTAAGAGCGATTACAGAGCCTGGTTCGCTACCCAAGCGCCCAATCTTGACCCCGACGCAACCGGTGTCGGGTGGAACGACTACAAGGGAAAGGCCTATGTCTTGCCTGAGGAGCTTCATCCCACGCGCTGGACCGCTGATGTTGCGGTGAGGTTCCTGGAAACCTATCAACGGCCTGAACCCTTCTTTCTGAAGGTCTCGTTCGCCCGGCCGCACAGCCCGTACGATCCGGCGCCGCGTTGGATGAACGCCTATGCCGGAGCGCGGATTCCGGAACCCTCAACCGGCGCATGGGCTGCGCGTAACGTCGAGCGAAATACCCTCCGCGATGACTTGTGGCGCGGACGGCTGGATCCCGCCGAAGTGAGGACTGCCCGGCAGGCTTACTACGGATCGGTGAGTTTCATCGATGAGCAGATTGGGCGTGTTCTCGGCGCGCTGGACCGCCGGGGTTGGACCGGCAACACACTGGTGGTTTACACGTCCGATCACGGAGACATGACCGGCGATCAAGACTTATGGCGCAAGTCGTACGCTTATGAGCCTTCAGCGCGGATCCCGATGCTAATGCGCTGGCCGGCTGGGTTGCTCAGCGCGTCGCGCGGCCAAGTGATGGCCCAACCGGTGGAACTGCGCGATTTGCTTCCCACGTTTGCCGAATGCGCCGGCGCCACGCTCGCAACGCCGCCGGATGGACGCAGCCTGCTCGATCTGGTCCGGTCCCAAGGCAAGGGATGGCGCGATTGGATCGACCTCGAGCATGACGTCTGCTACTCTCCGGAAAACCACTGGAACGCCTTGACCGATGGCCGGGAGAAGTACATCTTTCACGCGCGAGACGGCGCGGAGCAATTGTTCGATCTGGTAGCAGACCCCCATGAACTGAAGGATCTCGCCGGAGACGCAAACCGGAACGCCGCGGTGAGGGCATGGCGACGCCGGATGGTCGAACACCTTGCCATTCGAGGCGAGACGTTCGTCAGCGGAGGGAAGCTGGTTCTCCGGCCCACTTCGACCTTGTACTCGCCGAATTACCCTCGGAACTAACCAGATCAATCAGGCAGTGGCCGCTTCTGAGCGCACCTTTTCGGTCATCCTCTCGAAGAACTTCCTGATCATCATCTTCGCGGTGGTGTCCACCAGGCGGTTGCCAACGGCGGCAATGGTTCCGCCAATCGTCACATCTCCCTCGAAATGGACATCCGTACCGCCATCGGTCTCGGACAGACGAAGAAGCCCGTCACCTTTCATGAAGCCGATCTTCCCATTCCCTTCAACGACGAGCCGGAACTCCTCGGGCTTGCTGGGCTCGGCAATTTTCACTTTGCCTTCGAACAGCCCGTTCATGCTGGCCAGAATCATCTTCATCCGCATGCGGTAGGTGTCCTCGCCAAGCGGCTCCAGCGACTCGCACCCTGGCATGCATTGCGCCAGCAAGACCGGATCCTGAAGCGCGTCGTAGGCACGTTCCCGGGCGACCGGGAGCGTGTAATAGCCGGCGATCTTCACGCCGCCCTCGAGAGCGCTGTCGAAATGGCGCGAGCACAATACACCTTCACCATTTGCGAGCGGTAGTGTGAGGAGGCATGCAGGTCGGAGTTGGCTTCAATCCCGTCGCCGGCGGCTGCGGCAGCCGCCGCGGCGTTGCCCGCAAGAAGAAGCGCCTCCACGTTGACGGCGCGAAAGGCTTTCGAGCCCAGTCCGGTAATGCCGATTCGCGCGAAAGTGATCTTGCCGGCGATTCGCGCGACGCGCGCCGCAACGCCTACGATCGCAAAGCCCGAAGCGGGCTGAACCATCTTCTGGTAGCTCGATCCGGTGGACGGATTCTCAGCGGGAATCTCGATGGCTTCAACCAGCTCGCCGGGTTCGAGTAGCGTCGTGAACGTGTCGACGAGAAATTCCGCGTACGGAAGACTTCGGTTGCCTCTCCGCCCCGCGATGTGGACCGTTGCATCAAGAGCAAGCAGCGCCGCCGCGTAGTCCGACGATGGGTCGGCATGAGCAACGCTTCCGCCAATAGTGCCGCTATTACGGACCTGAACGTCGCCGATGCGGCCCGCCGTTTCGGCCAGTAGGGGGCACTTGGCCCGGATTAGCGCAGACGACTCGATTCCATAGTGCGTCGCCAACGCGCCGATGCGAATGCTTCCACCGCCTTCCGAAATGGCGTCCAGACCGGGTATCCGGCTCAGGTCGATCAGATGCTCCGGCGCGGCCAGCCGCAGTTTCATCATCGGGATCAAGCTCATGCCTCCGGCGAGCGGCTTGGTGGACCCGCCGGACAGCAGTTCCAACGCCTCGGCCAGTGTGCCAGGGCGAGAGTATTCGAACGGTTGTGAGATCATCAGGCCGCGCCTCCTTGAATCAGGGTCCAAATCTTTTCCGGCGTCAGCGGCATGTCGATATGACGGACGCCCAACGGACTCAGTGCGTCGACGACCGAGTTGACCACAGCAGGGGAACAGCCGATGGTTCCCGCTTCGCCCACGCCTTTCACACCCAGCGGATTCACCGGCGACGGAGTGACCGTGTGACCGGTCTCGATCCATGGCATCATCGTCGCTTTCGGAACGGCGTAATCGGTCAGTTCGCCAGTGACCAATTGTCCCGACTCGTCATACACAGCTTGCTCGAACAGTGCCTGACCCAGTCCTTGAGCAACGCCGCCGTGAATCTGCCCAGCCACGATCATCGGGTTGATGATCCTGCCGCAGTCATCCACCGCCACATAACGATTGATCTTGATGCCGCCGGTCTCGCGGTCGACCTCCGTGACCACGATGTGTGCGCCAAAGGGGAAGGTGAAATTCGGAGGCTCCCAGAACTTTGTGGCAACCAGCCCAGGATCGGTGCCGGGAGGCAGCGCCAGCGCCCGGTGGGAAGCGCCCGCGACTTCAGCGAGCGACACGCTCTTGCCGGACCGGTTGCAGACGCAGCGCCCGCCCACAAATGACACATCGTCCGAGTTGAGCATCATCGCCCCAAACTTCTTGATCTTCGCCTTGAGGTCCTGCACGGCGAAATAGAGCGCCGTACCGCCAATGGCGGTCGCCCGGCTGCCAAAGGTGCCGATGCCATACTGCACGAGTGTCGTATCGCCGTGGAGGACAACGATGTCGTCCATATCCACGCCTAACTCGTCGGCGACAATCTGCGAGAACGTGGTCTCCTCGCCCTGACCGTGCACCTTGACGCCGGACATCACGGTGACCTTGCCCGAGGGCTCGATCTTAACGGTCGCGCTTTCCCAACCACCGGCAGGTGTCGCCGGTGACGGTCCGATCGCGCAAATCTCGCCGTACGTGGCAATCCCAATCCCCATCAGGCGCCCGGCGGCGCGAGCCTCCGCCTGCTGGTTGCGAAGTTCGGAGTACGACACCAGATCGAGCGCCTTTTCGAGCGGAGCCGCATAGTTCCCGCTGTCGTAGGACAGCCCCGTCGCTGTCAGGTACGGGAACTCGTCGTTGTGGACAAAGTTCTTGAAGCGGATTTCAGCGGGATCCATCTTGAGTTCCGCCGCGAGGCAGTCGACGATGCGCTCGATCGCGTGAGTCGCCTCAGGGCGGCCCGCGCCACGATACGCGTCGGTCGGAACGCAGTTGGTGAACACGCCCAGGATCGTCGCATGGATGTTGCGGAAGCGATACAGCCCCGGCATCATCAAAACCGACAGCGTGGGAACCGCCGGAGTCAGCAACTGATGATAGGCGCCCAAGTCTTGGATCAACTTCAGGCTGAGACCGAGAATCGTGCCATCCTTCTTGGCGGCGATCTCCAGGTAATCGACGTGGCCCCTGCCATGTGTCGTGGCAAGGAAGTTTTCACGCCGTGATTCGATCCACTTGACCGGTTTGCCGGTCTTCATGGCGACAAAACCCATCAAGGCCTCTTCGGCGTAAACGTTGAGCTTGCTGCCAAACCCTCCACCCACTTCCGGAGCCACCACTCGCAGGCGGTTCTCGGCAATTCCCAGAATTTGCGCTACCAGAGTTCGCATCAGGTGCGGAATCTGCGACGACGAGTAAATGGTCAGCGCCTTGTCGCCACTACGCCACTCGGCGACGACACCGCGCGGTTCGAGCGCCATTGGGATGAGCCTCTGGCTCGTGATGCGTTGCCTGACGACAACATCGGCATCTCTCGCCGCCTGGGCGAAATCCCCGCCGTTTTGTTCAAACGTAAATGCCAGGTTGTCCGGCCATTGCGGATGGACGGCCGGAGCGCCGGGCGCCAACGCCTTCTCCGAATCGGTTACGGCGGCAACCGTTTCGTAATCGACCTCAACACGCTCGGCGGCGTCTCTTGCAATGTAGCGGTCATGCGCGACGACGACAGCCACAGGGTGCCCCACAAAGTAGACCCGGTCCTGCGCCAGAAGATGGTGGTAAGGAACTCGCAGACCGGGAAGGGACGCTCCGCACGGCACAGGGCCCAGCTCGGCGACGTCGCTGCCCGTGAAGACCGCAACGACTCCCGGCAACTCCCGCGCCGCCTTGGTGTCGACGCCCTTGATTCGGGCGGCCGCATGCGGGCTGCGGACGACGGCCGCGTAGTTCATGCCGGGCTGTTGAATATCGTCCACGTAGGTGGCGGTGCCCGTGATCAAGCGTGGGTCTTCTTTGCGCCGGACACTCTGGCCGACCAGGGTCTTTGTTTCAGTAAGTGTCGTGCCCATCGCTTAAGCCCCCATGCTCTTGGCAGCCGCCTTGACGGCATTGACAATGTGTTGATAGCCGGTGCAGCGGCAGAGATTGCCTTCGATGGCATGCCGGATGCCCGCCTCGTCCGGGTTGGGGTTCCGGTCAAGCAATTGCTTGACCGCCATGATCATGCCCGGCGTGCAATAGCCGCATTGCAAACCATGCTCGTTCCAGAACGCCTCCTGGATGGGATGCAGGACGCCGTTGGAGGCCAGACCCTCAATCGTCAGCACCTCCCGTCCATCGGCCTGGACTGCGAACATCGTACACGCCTTGACCGCCTTGCCGTCGACCATGACCGTACAGGCGCCACATATGGAAGTCTCGCAGCCGACGTGAGGTCCGGTAAGTCCAGCCACGTCGCGCAAATAGTGGATGAGTAACAGTCTCGGTTCAACAGAATGCTGGTGTGCGGTTCCGTTGATCGTTACGCGGATCGGCTGAGTCATTGCAACCCCCTTGGAGTAGAACAATAGCAAAGTTCAAGGCGCAAGGCGAATGGAACTGACTCGTGGTATCAAAGTCATAATGGAGATCCGGCGAACCTGGCGCGACCGCCTGATGAGAGCCGTCCCGCTGGGATTGGGACGAACTAAGCCCAAATCGTTCACCGATATGGCCAAGATCGCGTGGAAAAACCGCGATAATGCGGCCTATGGATGGAAGGTCCTTCAGCAGGGCGTATGCGACGGATGCGCTCTCGGCGTGGCAGGTTTCCGTGACTGGACAATCGACGGCATTCATCTGTGCATGACGCGGCTGAACCTGCTGCGCCTGAACACCATGCCGGAACTGCCCACGGAATGCCTATCCGATGTCAGTCTGCTTGCGCAGCGCGGCAATGCCGAACTGCGTGAGATGGGACGCCTTGCTTTTCCGATGGTCCGCCAGAGGGGTGAGCCAGGATTTCGCCGAATCGCTTGGCAGGAAGCCTACGATCGCATCGCCCGCGGGATCAGGGCGGCTGCGCCGGAGCGCCTCGCGTTCTACCTGACGTCGCGTGCGCTCACGAATGAGACCTATTACGTAGCGCAGAAATTCGCGCGGTTCCTGGGCACCAACAACGTCGATAACGCGGCGCGTCTTTGTCATTCCCCGTCAACCGGCGCCATGAAGAGCACGCTTGGGGTGGCGGCAACGACGTGCAGCTACAAGGACTGGTTTGGCGCCGATTTGATTGTGTTTTTCGGCTCGAACCCCGCTAATGACCAACCGGTCACCATCAAGTACCTCCACGACGTGAAGCGGGGCGGCACGAAGGTCGTCTTGGTCAACCCCTATCGCGAACCCGGCATGGACACGTTTTGGGTGCCCTCCATCGTGAGCAGTGCGTTGTTCGGCACCGAGATCATGGACCATTGGTTCCGAGTCGCCCCCGGAGGTGATATTGCGTTCCTCCACGGTGTCCTCAAGGTGGTCTTCGAGCGTGGATGGGAGGACAAGGAGTTCGTTTCCCGATCGACCACCGGCGTGGACGGATTGCGCGCGGCGTGCCTGGCGGCGGATTGGGACAGGCTCGAACGCGACAGCGGCCAGAAGCGGAGCGACATGGAGGACTTTGCAACCTTGGTCGCCAAGGCGCGGAACGCGGTGCTCGTGTGGAGCATGGGAATTACCCAGCATGTGTTTGGCGGTGACGCCGTACGCATGATCGTCAACCTTGGGTTGGCCCGCGGCTACATCGGGCGGGATAAGTGCGGACTGATGCCCATCCGGGGACACTCCGGCGTGCAAGGTGGAGCCGAGATGGGCGCATACGCCACCGCTTTCCCCGGCGGACTGCCGCTGAATCGGGACAATGCCCTTAAGCTCTCTGAAGCGTATGGTTTCAAGGTGCCTGACCGGCCCGGCCTGATGGCGGCTGAGATGGTGGAAGCAGCCGCGCGCGGCGAGTTGGAGATGCTGTATTGCGTGGGAGGAAACTTTCTGCGCACGCTCCCCGATCCCGATTACGTGAGTGCGGCGATGCGCAAGGTCCCGCTACGGGTGCACCAGGACCTGATCGTCACAGACCAGATGCTGCTCGACCCCGCCGAGGAGGTGATTCTGCTCCCCGCAAAGACGCGCTATGAGCAGGATGGAGGAGGTACTCAGACGTCCACGGAAAGACGTGTGATGTACAGCCCAGAAATCCCAAGGCAAGTCGGAGAAGCGAAGGCCGAGTGGAAAATCTTTCGCGAACTGGCCGTAGCTGTTGATCCGGATCGAAGCCGTGTGTTCGGATGCTCTTCCGGCCAGGAGATCCGGCAAGAAATTGCCAGCGTTATCCCGGCCTACGACGGCATTCAGACGTTGCGTGCCACAGGTGACTCGTTCCAATACGGCGGCCCCCACCTGTGCGAGGGAGGAGTGTTCCCAACGCCGGACAGAAAAGCGCATTTTGCAGTGGTCGACCTGCCCGACCGATCGAGGCAGGACGGCGAGTTCATTGTGAGCACGCGGCGCGGGAAGCAGTTCAACACGCTGATCTACGGCGAGACCGACCCGATCACCGGCGCTTCGCGTGACGCCGTCTTGATCAATCCGGACGATGCTGCCCGGCTGCACTTGAAACGTGGCGATCCGGTTCTGCTTCGCAACGGTCACGGAACGTTCGAGGGGCGGGCTTTCCCGGCGGCAGTGGCCCCGGGGAGCCTCCAGATTCACTGGCCCGAAGGAAATCTGCTCCTCCCACGCGGACGTGTGGATGCAACCGGCGGCGTTCCGGACTACAACGCCACAGTGAGATTGGAGGCGCAACCTCTCTGAAAGCGACCTCGCGTTGGGAAATCCTTGCCTGCGAAAACGGACAGTGGACCGGCAGGTTCGATCAGTTGGCCGTAGAGGAGCCGCTGGAAATCCGCGCCGGCCGCAAACCCATCTGCGTGGTGATGCGAACTCCGGGGCATGATCAGGAACTGGCGGCGGGATTTCTCCTCACCGAAGGATTTATCCGCGGCGCACAGGACGTGAGCGGTATCCGGCCTCTGATGCGGAAGGAGAACTGCAACATCATCAACGTGAGCCTGAACTCGTCAGGCCGCGGAGTCCCATCGCGCGGCATCATGGTCTCGTCCAGTTGCGGGATTTGCGGTAAGGCGAGCATCGACGCGGTCCACCTGCGCTTTCCGCCCATCACGGATGCGCCCGGCGTCAAGGCTGGCGACCTCATGGCGTTGCCCGAAAAACTCCGCAAAGAACAAGCGGCGTTCGCGCGAACCGGTGGACTGCATGCCGCGGCTCTCTTTACCATTGAGGGCGACTTGGTGGTGGTGCGCGAAGATGCCGGCCGTCATAACGCGGTCGACAAGGTAGTTGGGCACGCTTTGATGGCAAAACGCCTGCCGCTTGACCGCCACATCCTGATGGTCAGCGGACGGGCGAGCTTCGAGATCGTCCAAAAAGCGCTGGCCGCTCGAATCCCAGTCGTCGCGGCGGTCTCCGCGCCTTCTTCCCTTGCCGCCGAGTTCGCCGAGCAGAGCGGCTTAGCCCTGATCGGCTTCCTCCGGGAAGGCCGGCTCAACGTCTACTCTCACCCGGAACGGGTAACGCATTAGCCTGCCCTGTCTATCACACAGGAAAGAGGCGGCCGTCCTGAGTCAGCCGGTAGTGTCGGCCTCGCCACACGACCGTGTTGCCCGCCCAGCCCGCAATCCACACGGCAAACGCCCAAAGATCCCACAGGGGAATCAAGGGGAATAGATAGAGCAACCGCTTTTGGCCCAGGATTCCGACCCCGCCAAACAGCCCGCTTGCCAAGCGCGCGGCGATAAGCAAGAGCGCCAGCCAGGCATTCCCCGCACAGGCCGCGAGCAACGCCCAGAGTCCCGCGTGAGTGACCGGCAACCCCGCGTAGCCGTCGCCTCTCGAAACACGGATGGTTCGCGCCCAGCGCACTTGATGGTTCCACACGGACTTCCAATCCGGATCGGACAAGTGCGTGGAAACGACCACATCGGAGAGATAAGCGTTAAGACCCAAAGAAGTAAGTCGCTTCGCGAGCTGGTAGTCGTCGGCGATGTAGTCGGCTATCGCGGCAAAGCCTCCGATGTGCTCAAGGTCGCTCCGCCGGAAGCAAAGTGTGGAACCGAGGCCGAACTCCCGAATTCCGGCCAGCGGAGCGACTAGCGTACTGGGAATGAAGTCGGTTGCGATCCCCAGCGCTTCCCACTTACCCGCGAGAGAGGAGGATTCCGCCCTATAGAGACACGTCACCAAGCCCACTGAAGGATCCGAAAGCGGCTCAGTGACATTCCTGAGGTAATGCCGCGGGACACTGATGTCGCTGTCATTAACCAGTAACACCGAGTATTTCGCCTCTGCGGCCAGGCGGGTCAGGATGTGGACTTTTCCATTCGGAGCGCCCGAACCGGCTTCAACCAGGCTGATTGGAACCTTCGGATACTCGGCGATCAGGCGCCGGACGGCGGCAACCGCGGGATCGTGTAGATTGTGGACTCCAAATATGATCTCGAATTCGGGATAGTCCTGAAGCGCATGACCGCGAATCGCTTCGAAAAACCCGTCGTCCAGCCCGTATACCGGCTTGAGAATGGATACCGGCGGACACGCGGTTGCTGCCCGGTGTGTCCGGCTCTTGTGGACCAGGGCGGCAACCATCGCAATGACGTGATAGGCGGCCGAGACCAGACCCGCGATGAGTACGACGATCGTCACCGCGCCAACAGGATTACGCCAAAGGCCACGAGCGCCGCGCCTGCCCAACGGCGGCTGTCCACAGACTCTCTGAGTATCAGCCGCGCCAGAAGAATCTCGAGCGACAGACTGGCCGCGCTGGCCGGAACCGCAAAACTGAGATCGGCGACTTTCAACAATTCAGTAAAGGAGAAAAACGAAACCGCCATGGCTGCGATAGCAAGAGGCAGTTTCCACTTCTTGCCTCCCTGGCGCATGGCGTGGCTCTGGAGCAGATCCGCCAGGACCGTGGAGAGGACAACCATCCCGAGCAACGTCCATTTCATACCGGTTGCTTAGCAGTATCAGGCCGGGTCCATCCGGCCAGTGCGGCGCCTGCGCAGATGAGAAACACCCCCGCCCACCGCGCCGGGGACACGCTCTCGCGCAGGAAGACAGCGCCCATCCACGCGTTGATCACAAAACCAACCGAGGTTACGGGAAGTACGTAGCTCAAGTCGGCGACCCCGAGCAGGTAGAGCCGGCTGACAGTCCACGCCACCAGCAGCGCTATGCCGCTCACAACCGCCGGCTGAAAGTAGGCGCCGATGGAGCCGGGTTCGGCGTGGTGCATGCCCAAGCTCAAGAGGAAATTCCCGATCGCGTTGCTGAGGACGACGAATGCCAGTAACAGGCCAGTCTTGACGCGCATCAATCTCCGGCGGCAGAGGCTGCCGCGGTTTGGCGGCGCTCGTCTTCCACAAACTTCTTACGCTTACTGCGCAGCGCCAGGTACTCCCGGGCCTCCTTATAGAGGCGCTTGCGTTCCTCGCCGTTGAACAATGCCTTGCGCATCACTCGCCACGCGGCCTTGGGACGGAAGTAGTATTCGCCGTAGAAGCGCTCAACCCAGTCGACCAGTTCGGCGCGGTCTAATCCCGGATACACGATGTTGGGCAGTTGATGGCCCGTCTCGTCGGTCATTGAGGCGTTGATCTGGATCAGCCCGTTAGTCTCGGCATAGTCGTAAAACTCCGTCCCGGGATACGGATGCGCGATGGATACTTGTATCGTTTCGCAGTCCAGTTCCTTGGCAAAGTCGACGGTCCGTCTGATCGACTCGCGCGATTCACCGGGCAGGCCGACAATGAAATCGGCGTGAATCGTCAAGCCCAGCTTGTGAGCGTTCTGGGTGAATCGGCGCGCCATCTCCACGGTGGCGCCCTTCTTGATGTTCTTCAGGATCTGCGGATCACCGGTCTCGTAGCCCACAATCATCAGACGAAAGCCGGCATCCTTCATGGCTTTGAGTGTGTCCTCGTCCGTTGTCACTCGCGACGTACAGGAAAAAGTGAAATTCAGCGGCGCAAGTTTCTTACAAAGCTCGATGGTTCGCTTGCCCTTGTAATTGAACGTGTCGTCGTCAAAAAAAATCTCTTTCAGTCCCGGGAAATTCTCAATTGCCCACTTGCACTCGTTCACGACGTCGTCATCTGAACGCAGGCGCCAGCGGTGTCCGGAATGGGTTTGCGGCCAGAGACAGAATGTGCAAAGCGCGGGGCAGCCACGCGAGGTGTACAGCGAGATGAAAGGGTTCTTGAGAAAGGGAACGTTGTAGCGCCGGAAGTCCAGGTCACGTTTGTAAACTTTCGTGACCCACGGCATTTCATCGAGATTTTCGATGTATCCGCCGTCCGGAGTGTGAACAATTTCTCCATTCCGCCGGAAGCTCACATTGGGCAGCTCCTCAAGCCGGGCGCCCTTGGCATAGCTGACGATCTGGTTGTCGAACTCCCTGCGCACGACGAAATCAATCGCGCTGGTCGACCGAAGCGTCCGCTCCGGATCAACCGTGACCGGCGGACCCACAAAGCAAACCTTGAGCTTCGGGTTCGCATCGCGCATCATCTCAGCCATCTTGACGTCGACGCTAAAGCCGGGCGTTGAGGTGAACAGCACCAGCAACTCGAAGTCTTTAGCAATCTCGACAGTCTGCTGAATCGAGATCTTATGGGGCGGCGCATCCACGACCCTTGAATCGGGCAGCATACCCGCGGGGTAGCAGAGCCAGACCGGGTACCAGTAGGACTCGATCTCGCGCGTGGCCGGCCAGCGCGAGCTCGCGCCGCCGTCAAAGCCCTCAAAAGACGGGGGGTTCAGGAAGAGTGTGCGCATGCGTGTGCTGTTAGACGCGTCGGGCTAACAAGCTACTAGTGTACCAACACGCGTCTGATTCCGGCCCGCTACCACGTGCTAGCGTAAAGAATCCCCATGTTTCCGGCAAGCGCGCCCGCCGCGCGGCTCATGGTAGTTGGAGCGGCCGTGTTATTCTCCACCGGCGGGGCCGCGATCAAAGCTACCACCCTGACAGGCTGGCAGGCGGCGTCCGCGCGCAGCCTGGTGGCGGCAGTCGCCTTGCTCATCCTGCTTCCTGAGTCTCGACGAGGGTGGTCTTGGCGAGTGCTGCCCGTCGCATCCGCCTATGCGGCGACTCTGATCCTTTTCGTCCTTGCCAACAAGCTCACCACTTCCGCCAATACGATCTTCTTGCAGTCCACCGCGCCGGCGTATCTGCTCCTGCTGGGCCCCCTCTTGCTGCATGAAAGGATCCGGCGCGCCGACGTTTGGCTCGCCGCGATGCTGGCGGCCGGCATGGTGTTGTTGTTTCGTGGAACGGACACACCGCTGCGTACGGCATCGAACCCGCCTCTCGGCAACCTGCTGGCGGCGGCTTCCGGATTCACCTATGCGCTTACCTTGACCGGGTTGAGATGGCTGGCCAGGAAATCAACTGACAACTCGGCTTTGGCCACAGTGGCTGCCGGCAACGCCTTGGTCTTCCTCTTTGCACTTCCCCAGGCGTGGCCGGTCATGGCGTGGTCCAACACCGACCTGACTGTAATCCTCTATCTTGGCTGCATCCAGATTGCGGCGGCATATTGGCTCCTGACGCGGGGGATGCGTGTCACAAGGGCATTTGAGACCTCGGCGTTTCTCCTGGTTGAGCCGGTGCTGAATCCCTTTTGGTCGTGGCTCACCCACGGCGAAAGACCGTCCGGCTGGGGTCTGACTGGAGGGGCGCTGATCCTGGCGGCAACAGTGGCAAGCATCCTGGCGTCAGGCCGCCAACCGCGAGCCTCGGCAGCCGCCGAAAGGTAGGAAAAGCATCACTCTCTCGCCCGCCTCCTCAAGTCTGCCCAGACCGGAAAGACCGCTGGATTCTCGAGCCAGGTCTGGAGCCATAACACCATTTCGGTCTTCTGTGGTTTGCTGCGGCTGGCCCAACGGGCATGAGCCTTTGCGCTAATCACAAGACTTCGAATTCGCTTCCTTCGATCTTGACCTCCGGCCTCATATTCGGATAACAGGGCGAGGAGCGATCTCTCCAAGTTGTCCAGATTGTCCTGGCGCACACCCTCCACCATCGGCCGCAAAGGCAGTCCGGAATCACGCAGGACAGATCGCAGGAGGCGTTCGGAACAGTCGGGAAAAACCCGCTTCAACTCCGCGAACTCGCGCTCATCGACGGCTGCTTCGCCGCGCGTTTGAAGGTGCGCCAGAATTCGGCTTCTCTTGTTTCTCACCGTCAGCGCCTTTGCGATACTCTGCCACGGCCGCGTTGTGCGCCTTCATAGACGCCGAAAAAACGTGACCACCCGAACCATCGGGCTTGGCCACAAAGAACAAGTTCTGCGTCTCCTGAGGATGGAGCGCCGCTTCTAACGCCAGCAAGCCCGGGTTTGCGATTGGGCCAGGCGGCAAGCCAGTCTTCTTGTATGTGTTGTAGGGGTTTTCACTGTTCAGGTCGGACTGGTAGATTGCGCCCCGGTAGCGGTCTTCGAGAAGAGCGGCGTAGATCACCGTGGGGTCGCAATCCATCCTCATCCCTTTTCCAAGGCGGTTTGCATATACCCCTGCGATCAAAGCCCGCTCCGCCGGCAACTTCGCCTCCTTCTCAACCATGGACGCGAGCGTTACCACTTCGTGGATGTTTCGTTCGGCTCCAAGTTCCTTCCAAACCTTGCGAAAATGTCCGGTCATCGTGCGGCAGATTTGCTCCGCTGTCACGTGCCGTTTGAACTTGTACGTGGCCGGAAACAGATACCCCTCAAGTGAGCTTGCGGTTGGTACAAGGTCGCGAATCATCTGGGAATTTCGGGCCGCAACCAGGAAATCCACCGATCTTACAATTTGGTGGTCTTCAACCAGAGCCGCGATATCCCAAATGTTGCTGCCTTCGGGCACGCGCAGTTCGTGATAGAAGACATCGCCCCGCGCGATACGATCAAATACTTCGGCGGCGCTGGCCGCATTCTTGAACTGATAGTCTCCGGCTTGCGGCGCTTTGCCCATTCGGAGCAACCGCATCGCGACGAATTGCCACGAATCGCGGATCACACCAGAAGATGCTAGTTGCTCCGCGATTCTGAGGGTTCCAGTTCCTTTTACGATTTCGACGAAGACGGGTTTCTGAAAGCCGGCATACTTCTGCTCGAACAGTTGTGACTTGAAGACCAGAACGGCGATTCCCGCCGCCACAACCAGCAATACCAGTATTCCCAGGCGGACTATAGCCTTCATACTTCAGTGGGCTCGTCACTCAAGGCCAGCGCTTCCAGATAGCTCTCCAACAGAATCACGGCGGCAAGCTTGTCAACTGCCTTCACTCGCTTTTCAAGGCCGATTCCGCTTTCGCGCAGAACCCGGTTTGCCTCCACCGTCGTGAACCGCTCATCCCAAAACACGATTGGCAATCCCGTCTCCCGTTCCAGCCGGCCCGCAAACTCGCGCACGTACTCTGCTTGCCGGCCTTCGGTTCCGCTCATCTGCAACGGTAGGCCGACCAGGATACGTTCGACTTCATTCTCGCGCGCGGTACGGGCAAGTTGCGAGAGATCGGTCCGCATGCGCACGCGCTCCAAAGTCGGCAGCCCTTGAGCCGTCAGCCCTAACGGATCACTGACCGCCAAGCCAATTCGACGCCGGCCGACATCGAGCGCAAGTATCCGCCCTGTCACTACAGTGCAATTGTAGCGTGAGCGCAACCGATACAATCACTAATACTGGCTATGTTTCGTTCTATCCTCTGTGGTCTCGCGCTTTTTCCCGTACTGGCGGCTGACAAGAAACCCGTGACGCTCGATGCTCTGCAGCGCACGCGGATGCCGGAATTCGGCGGAGGCGCTATTTGGTCTCCTGGCGGGAATAGTTTTGTTTCGCGGCAAGGCCAGCGCCTGATGCTTTACGACGTTGCGGCAAGAACAGAAAAGGAGTTGCTGTCACTCGACACGCTACAGAAGAGCGCGGTTCAGCCGCCTGATGCGAAAGCAATGGAGTGGGAGAACCGCCGGGTCGCCGAACGTCCGATTCAGTGGTCCCAAAACGGTGATGCGATCCTGCTGATCCTGAATGGGGATTTGTTTCTGTGGAAAGAAGGGGAGGAGACGCGTCAGCTCACTAGGACCTCAACCGCGGAACGGGATGCGAAGTTGTCGCCCGATGCGACAAAGGTATCGTTCCGGATTGACCACAACCTGTACCTCCTCGATATCGCCTCGAACAAGACGACAATGCTGACGACTGACGGTTCCGCGACCCTTTGGAATGGAATGCTGGATTGGGTCTACCCTGAAGAGCTCAACCTTGGCACAGCACACTGGTGGGCGCCCGATTCAAGAAGCATCGCTTATATGCAATTTGACGTCAGCCGGGAGCCCATCTATCCGCATGTGGACCCCTTGCCCATCAAGGCGGTTTTTGAACCCCAGCGTTATCCGAAGGCGGGCACCCCAAATGCCGATGTCCGAATCGGTGTCGTCGGCTTCACAGGGGGGACAACCAAGTGGTTGGACTTTGGTGAGTCGAGAGACCATCTGATCGCCAGATTGCACTGGTCACCCAATAGCCGCGACGTGACGGTTCACAGGTTGAACCGGGTGCAGAACAGGTTGCAGATTCTGGCGAACGATGTGGAAGCCAATAGCGCCCGCACGCTGGTTCAGGAATCGGATCCCGCGTGGATCAACGTCAATGACGATTTCCGCTATCTGTCAAAAGGCGGTTTCCTTCTGACCAGCGAAAAGGACGGGTATCGGCACATCTACCGCTACCCCGCTGATTCGAATCACGCGCGCCAACTCACTAAAGGCGACTGGGAAGTCTCCAACATCGCATGTGTGGACGAACGCAACGAGCGCATCTATTACGTATCCACCGAGAAAAACCCGCTGGAGCGCCACCTCTATTCGATCAACTTCGAGGGCAGGAAGAAGCGGCAGCTAACCCGGCTCGAAGGCTCACATCTTGTGTCGATGAGTCCTACATGCGAATTCTTCGTGGATTCATTTAGCAACGCCGATACACCGGCGCGAAGGACGCTGAATCGCGGCGAGGACGGCACTGAGATTGCCGTCCTGAAAGAATCCGATCGCAAAGACCTGGACGAATACGACATCCTCAAGTCAGAGATCCATACTTTCAAGTCCGATGATGGCGCTCAATTCTATGCCCGCCTGATCAAGCCTGCTGGCTTCGACCCCACGAAGCGATACCCGGCGATTGTCATGGTCTATGGCGGGCCGGGCGCGCAGACTGTACGCAATTCATTCTCAGGCGTCACGTGGGATCAGGTGCTGGCTCACAAAGGTTTCGTTATCTGGCAAATGGACAATCGCGGGTCGTCCGGGCGCGGACACCTTTGGGAATCAAAGCTGTATCGCCGCTTCGGCAAGCAGGAACTCGGCGATCAACAACAGGGGGTGAAATACCTCCTGTCGCTTGGATTCGTCGACCCTGCTCGCATCGGAATCTATGGCTGGAGCTACGGCGGATTCATGACGCTCTACGCGTTGCTACACGCCCCGGAAACCTTTGCTGCCGGCGTCGCGGGGGCCGCCGTCACCGATTGGCGCAACTACGACACCATCTACACGGAGCGTTACCTTGGGCTGCCGCAGGACAACGAGGAAGGCTACAAGTCGAGTTCGCCGGTTTCCGCGGCTGCCAACCTCAAAGGCAAGCTACTTTTGATTCACAATATCGGCGACGACAATGTCCTTTTTGCTAATGCCTTGCAGATGACGAACGCTTTCCAACTCGCTGGACGGGAATTTGACCTGCAAGTCTATCCGCAGAAAAGCCACGGCGTGTCCGGAAAAGCTCGCGCGCACATGCTTGAGACTGCGACCGACTTCTTCATCGACGCGTTGAAACCGTAGTCTCTCTATTGGAGGCGCGCCTTGGACCGCGCTTGGCAGACCAATTCTTCAAACACGGCCAGCACCTGCTTGCGGAACTCATAGACACGCCGGGCGTTATCACGAAAATCACCCTCGTAATGAGGCCGGCTGAGCCACCGATCGAGTGTCTCGCGCGGAATGTCTATGTCTCGCCTCAGTTTGTCGGCCGAGTGGCCGCGCAAAAAGAGTCCGTAGAACATAGCCGCTTCGCGCTGAACCGTGATCGGATCGAAATCGTCGTGGCCTGTCATCCGAACCATCCCAGCAAGTTCGAGTTCGAAAATCCGAGTATAGACTCGATTGCTCGATCCCGGCAAGCCCCGTCGATCGCTGTTCAAAGCAATACGGTTACCGTCAGGTCCCTACCCGTCTCCACTCCGCCACCAGAACCCACTGAAAGAATATCGACATTGAGTTTTGAGCCAGCCGGCAGCACCGGCAGTGCGCCAGACAGCGGATCGGAACCGGTCTGTCCGCCCTGAATCGTCAGTTCAGCCAGCGGTGATCCGTCGGCGGTCAGGCGAACAACTAGAGGTGCGCCCTGCGGTGCAACAAGAATCGTCGCCTGGACATCGCGAACCACCTTCGGTTCCGTGACGAGTACAGGAGGAACGCAATTCGATCGAACAGCAAGTTGCCCAGGAACCTGGAGCGTGTATTGACCGCCGGACAGGACCTTCAGCCCACGATCGGTTGTCGAGGTGAAATGGAGAGCAGCGGTAGGACTGTTCCCCATCGAGTTTGTCACGTACAACTCCGCTGCGGCGATTCGCCATGTCCCGGCGCTCACCGGCCACATGAACGCAGAACTGGCTGAACTGGCAAAGAATTGTTTCGGAAATGCCGTGATGGCAATGTTCCGAGCGAGCAATTCGACCATCGCCCCCGCGGCATGACCGGCTATTGGAGTGCCGAGTTTGCCCCGGTCCACCTGATAGTGTCGCGAACCGTCAACGCTCAGGACCTGCACCAGTTCTTGATCGACTTGGAGCATGTCGCCCACAACAAACTCCGCGTCACTCTGGAGCTCAAGGACTTCATCCGCCGGAGCGAATCCGAGGTTCAGTTGCGGACACGTGCCCGCTGTGAGTTCATCCCAGTAGTATAGGATCAGTGTCCCGGCCTGGATCGATTCCGTATTTTCCAAGCTGTCGAATCCGATCCCGCTGACTTCGACCGACTGCGCTTGTCCGGCTTTGACGGAAAACGTCGGTTTGGGCGGAATGTCTCCGTCGGCTTCCCCACCCGCCGATCCGCCAATGGTCCACCGCGCCACAAAGCATCGCGCCGGGTCACATTCCACATCCTCGAAATTCGCCGACCGGCCTACAATCTGGATGACACTGCAGCGCCGGTTCGGCGCCGTGAACCGGATATCGCTGGTGTTGGTGGTTCCGGCAAACTGCCATCCGGCCTCAACAACGGCAAATCGGCTGCCCGCATCGAGACCCACAGTCCACGGCTGAGCCACCGTGATTGTCTGGCCGGAATTCGACAGGATTCGAACTTCCTGGCCCGCACCGCGACCCTCCGTGATGCGGACGATGTATCCCTTCAAGGCGTCGTCAGGCAAGCCGATGGCGCTGGCGCTCACCCAGTCTGGCCCTGACGACTCGACCGAGACCGGAGGCACAATCTCCATGCGCGAATAGAAGTTCGCATGGTCATAATTCTCGTCCGGCGGAACATCGCCCATCGGAGTATCTCCCGCATCGGTGACCTCCGTGGACAACGTGTCTGACTCCGCCACCGAGACCAGAGTTGCCGGGCTGTCGCCTCGATAGAGGCGAAAACCGCGGTAGCCTCCCGGAAACCACATCCCTGACAGGGTCACCGTGTAACCGCCGGGAGCCGATGGTGTCTCGACAGTCACCACAAACGATAGCCCGCTCTCGTCACCGTTGCCGGCGATTCCACTGACGGCGTAGTAGTAAATGCGCCCCGGTTCAAGTGAACCTCCGTCTGTAATCGTGGGAATCATGCTTACTAGGGGGCGGCGCCAAGCCTCGCCGGAAGGACGCTTCGGTGGAGTGAAGTTGACGTGCAACATCACTTGGCCGCCGCCATCGGTCCCGATGATTTCCTCTTCCTCGATTCCAAAACCCGGCTTCCCGTCCTGATCGATCAGCGTCGGGACCAACGGGCGCGGAATGCCATTGCCTACCCCGCCGCGGCGAGGCTCGGACGATAGCCCGCCGCTGGGAGATCCAAGCTCGTCATACCAGGCATCTTCATGTTTCTGCGCCTGGATCGATACCGTCTGATAGTCGAACGTTGGCTGCACGGACAGTACGCGGAAAGGCGTCCTGTCGAAACCCTCTTTGCCGTACGTGATCGCGATGATGTCCCCGGGACGAATCGCGAGGCCTCGGACACTGGTCGCCAGTTCAATAAACCGGTTGCCGTTAACCGAACGAGCCAATTGAAACTTGACGACTCGAAGTGCTTGTTCACAAGTTGGAATGCCCAAAGCTGGCAGCGGGGCGCTGATCTCGTACCCCACTCGAATCGCATCATCGACGTCTACCAGCGAGATGCTGTCTTGCTGATAGCCATTGAACGCGTCCTGAAATTCGACGCTGTACCGGTTGGGAGTTTCGGCGGTGGGGTTAGACCACATCCGCAGTGTGGGACCGCCGCCCGGGCGCTTCAAGATCCCCGATGTACCGTCCGTCCCGTCGCCAAACTCATAAGCAGGCCACCCGCCTGACAGTGTCGTGGTGCTGTTACTGCCGGCCGGTTTTGCCGCATGCTGCGCTCGAAGCGTTCCTTCTGCGGCCAGTTCCAACCTGCCATCCTGCCCCAAGCGCAGAAGCAGACCGGCAGTGGCTCGGATCCCGCGAAGCACTTCCGCCACGGTTCGCCGGCGCGCCAGCACCAGGTTCACTTCGAAGCGCGGTACGGAGACGGTCTCCTGATTCAGATTCAGCACCTGGATCAGCTCGTCACACACGCTGGCGGCTCGAACGAAAGACCCCAGGTCGATCTCATGCAAGGTCCATCCGGTTCGCCGCAAGATGTCCAGCATGATCCATGCCGGGTTCCGGCTGAACAACTCCGCAATGGGACCGTCGTCAGAGAAAGTAGGTACTCGAAGCCCGTCAAGGAGTACCTGAATCTTCGGCTGGCTGCTCCCTGACACGACCCGGTTCGGAACGACAATCGAAAGGAAAGCCATTCCCCCGTAGGGGTCTCCCCCTGGAGTTCCATCAGCCGCTGTGAAGTCTAGGTTGAATCCACCGTTCCGGTTGCCGTAGCTGCAAACGTTGTACCAGCCCGTTGACGTCATGTCTGCGCCACTAATACCCAGCGGCATCTCGACGTCATTTACGACAACCCGCCGCACTCCTTCAATCGGACCGGTTCCCAACAACACTTCCAGGTGAAGCAGGTTTCCGTCATTTCGAGAGAACACGATCGAAGGCTTATGCCAGGCGGTGCCGTAGATAAGCGGTACAAAGTCGTTGTACTTGGTTGCGCTTGCCGACGACTCGCTGACATGTTGGGTCTTGTCGCCGTACGACCGCACAAGAATCGAGGCAGGCACAAACTCGATGCCGCCGAAGCGCCTCGTTTCGTTTCCCACGCGGTCCCGGTCAAACATCCCTCGTTCCATGCAGGACTTTCGGGTGCCATCGCAGGACGTGAACGGTTGATCGACGGCAAGGTTCCCCACTCCACCCTCGACATCAGGAGAGTATCCACACCGGTAAAACGGCGAATATTTCTCCTGTGCGGCCCCATCTAACGCCAGTTGCCTCTCTTCTGGAGTTCGAGGAAAGAGCCAGGGACACCGCGCTTGCACTCTCACTTGCGGCAACAGACTACGGCTGAACTCTAGCCGGCTGCGAAACGTGAGGGTCATCGTGGACTCTGTGATCTCCACGGGAGGATCTGCTGTTCCGGTGTAGACCGCCGTCGGTGCAGTCACCGCCTGATCGGTAACGAGGTCGTAAAATACGAACCTTGCTAGCAGCTTCGCGCCCTTCCATCCCAGAACAGATTCGACTTCTGAGAAATGTGAGTCAAGGTTATCGAGTGACAGGGTCAGGGTGGACCGGCTCTCGGCGGAATCGCCGGCCGCGCGCATCTCGAACCGGCTTTGGTCCAAGACCCGGGGTTCGTATACCTCCCCTTCGACTACCACACGATGAGATGCCCAGCGTTCGGTCCGCCCGTCGGCGAGAGTGCAATCGAACGCCAATATGGGAGTGGGCAGTTCAACCTGCTCTTTGGTCAAGAAAATGTCCTGCATCGCGATTCCTCAGTTCCCTCGGCTGATCAGTTGCAATGCGGTGGTGAAGCAACCCGGCGAACGTGACTCAACGGAAAGCGTGTCGGTGTCGAACCTTGTCTCCAGGTAGACACCTCCTTTGAGAGTTGGCTTGTACGCGGATGGCGATGGCTGCGCCTCTGCTTGAAAACCGCAACAATCAATTGCGTATCCGGCCGGAATCGAGACTCCAAATCGGCAATCCGGGCTGTCCAAACCGAGACCTGCCGTAAGGCTGTGCCTCTTCCACTGCGTGCTGACTTGGGTCGAGGTTCGCCTCTGCGTGCCGGCCCCTTCAATGAACAGTTCCACGCTTCCTGTGCCCGATCCCCGCAAGAAAGCGCTCAGTGTGTACTGCAGTGCGGCCGTGACTGGAACGACTTGGCTGATTGACCCGTCCTGCTGGCCCGTGTTCAACATCCTGCTGCCGCTTTGCCCTTCCCATGCGTCTGCCTGAGAGTCTGCAACATCCACATACGGGTCAGGACTCCAGACACTTTCCGTCAGTGCTTCGCTGTGACTCAACATATTCCCCAGCGGATCGATGAAGACGAATGACCGGAACCGTCCCTGGCACTCCCGGAAGAGCCCTTCTATGGCCCCCCATTCCTCACCGGACAAGTTATCGAACTGGAGGGTCCAGGAGATCGTGTCTCCACGCGGATCAAGGTATCGTGTACGGTCACCGTCGGCGCGCGCTACATCAACCACCCTGCTCCGCTTGATCCTGCGCACTTGCTGCACGACGCCGCCAGTCTGTAGCTGAGGGAAGATCAGCATGTCACTTCTTCCCTACAAGGCGGATCTCGACACTGCCGCTGCCCAGGGCATCGCTCTCGACGTCCAGTTCCGGCTCTGCGAAGTCGCAGGTGTACTCCTGTCCGTCAATGGGATCCGTCAGTTGGATATCTCTCGTGCCAGCCAGGCTGGCGTCGAACAGGTCGGAGAATCGGCTCAACTCGGTCTCGTCCAGCTTCGACAAGGCGATCCGCCACTCAGGCCGGGCGGAACCTTGCAACGGAATTCGTTGCTCACTTCCGTCGAGGAACTCGAGAAGCCGCGTCGAATAGTGCGTCAATCGACGATACGGGTGCTGAACCGGCAGGCCCGTCTTCAGGTTGGGGAATCGTACGGCGCTCATTCCATCTCCGCCATAACATCGTTGACTGAACTGGAGTGAAGCATCGCGGATCGAAGAGCGCCAGCAATCTCACTGCTGCGCTCCAGAAAGGATCTGGCGTCCATCGCCTGAATGTGTACGGTAACTTGGTTGTTCACAGCCGGAGCCTTGGGAACTCCGGCGTCTGTATAAGTCACCGCTTGCGTGGCAGGACTCGACGATGGGCTGGTAACTAGGTTCCAGGACAGCGGGTCCGGCATGTTGAACTTGGGTAATTCTGGCTGCGCTTCCGGAGTCTTTGAGCGGCGAAATAGTCCCCCAATGAGCGAGACGATCGGACTCAGGCCCAGAAATCCCCCACCAGAAGACACGCTGGTCAGCGCTTGGCGGGCAAACGACAAAAAGTTCGCCCCCATGGAGTCAACGCTTTGAGTCGCTTGACCCAGTGCCGCCGTGTTGTCCCCAACCGCTTTCGTTTGCTGCGCCAGGCTCTGAACGAGAACCGACAGTTCATTCATCGTGCCGGCAGGGGCCGCCTCTGTAACCGTAGCGTCCGTTTGCCGCGGAGTGCCAGCCGTGCCGGCCAGCAAGCCACTCGAGGATTGCGTCGTCGCTCCAAAGCGCTCTATGAAGGCATCAATCGGTTTGCTTCGTCTCATTCCCCAGTCCTTGGTTCTTACCTCGCCGGACGGCTCCGTTCATTTCTGTCCTGTTCAAGCCGCGTTCTGTGCTCTGCCATCAACACCCGCAGGGCGTGTTGGTCTTTCGCCGCTAACTCGTCATCAGCAGTCGAACCGAACGACAGCCAGTGTTCAAACAGCTCTATCCAGCCCAAACTGTCAGCCGTAATCACCGACCGTGGACACGACGTTGAGGCGAACCCCCTTGCCGTCCACACGACACGCGTCGCGTTTGGGTCGAAAGTGCTATGCAGACTGCAGTTGCGCTTGATCTCCAGCCGTTGTCGCCGGCAATCTTCGCAGTTCCACCCGGCTGGATTCGATGTGAAAAAGTGGAATGCGAGAATCAGTTTTTTCGTTCGTCTTCAGACAACCCCAGTTCAGCCCGGATAGCCGCGACAATCTCCCTGCACAATGCCTCGGGGCCGGTCTCGATGAGTTGTTGGACGCTGGCTGGGCATCCATCGATGACCAGGCCCTCAACCGCCACCAGTCCCCACTTGAGGTAGTCCGCATCCAACTCGGCGGCCAGGACAGCCTCCGACAGCCTGTCATCGATCGATTCACCAGCGCCGTGATACTCCAGACGCTGCCACAGCGCGCGAACGCTCCTCGCCAGAGCGATCCGCCTGCCAAGAGAGAGACGGGCCAACCGAAATCGAACGCCAGGGTGAGTGGCTGAGGTAACCCACTTTGTGCTGGAGTATTCAGCGCTCTCATCCAAAGGCGATGAACAATTCATCATTGACAGCTCCCTGAGCTCGTGATCCGTCGAACTTCCACGTCAGCCGTGGTTCACTATCATCGAACGACGGCACTTCAGGAACAAAACTGGGAACATACAGCCCGCACAATTGTCCGGCCGACTGGCCAAGCTGCAGCGTAAGCGTTATAGGTGACCGTTGCCGTGCTGCTTGATACAGCGCTGCTGTCTCCGCGTCGTCTTGCTCGTACAAGGAGAACGCAACGTCGACAATCCGCGCTCCGGGAACCAGGGCTTTCGGGATGGGACACCCAAACTCGTCCTTCCTTGTGTCCAGGGAGTTGTTGAGACGGATAACGCCTTCGGTAACCGTACAGAACCTGGCCGGCGCCGCCCCGATCCAAATCTGACCCAGATGTCCTGGAATTACGTCATAAGGCAACGATCCGGCCTCGGGTTCCGGCGGAAACTGCGGCAGCCCCCCTTCGCCGCTCTCGAAGCTGACGCTATCGGCAAGGTCGGCCGCAATCCCGGAGAATTCCATCGAATGAAAGTCGCCGTTAATCGCAACCTTCAATTCATTCACTCCGGCGCCTCGGAGGATCCTGTGGACGGCGCTCTGCGGGTCCCAATAATCGAAGATACTCACACTCGGCACGGTATCGCCCAGGCAGAATGTATAGGATGGATTCAACACTGCGCCGGAGGATATTCCGTTACTGAACGGCGCGGAAAGCTGGATGGTCATACTGTCCATCACCGCCGCGACAAAGCGAATCTCGTCCCCGTAGATGATCCCTTGTCCCACCGTCAGCCTGTGTGGCGCGATTGTCTGAATTGTGCTGGCCCTTTGTGCCGCGGCAACCCGGGCGCCGCTGAACTCCAGTACCGGGCCGGCAAACGCGCTCTGAAGGAGGGCTCTTAGGCCGGTGGCCGCTGGACTGGTTCCACCGAACAGATGGCTGGTCAGTGTGAAGCTTGTGTCCCGCTTCGGTATGCCCGGTACTCCGTTAAAGGAGCGCGTCCCCGTCTTATCACGTCGCTGGGGAACGATCATCTTTTGCGTCGTGCGAAGCTGAACGAACGGAGTCCGGTCGCCTGGCGTTGGAGGCGGAATAGTGCCGTACGTGCTTTCTAGTGCTGCGTACAGACGATTGTTTACTGAGGATATGTATGAGGACATTGCTTGTTCCAGTAGTTAGACTATGACCTGACTATTTCCACCGGGACTAGGATCCTGGCCGATTGCAGATACCCTCGTCCGCCTGCCTTTGGAGCATCGATCTCCACGGAGTACCGGCCCGGCAGGTGTACGCCGGCCCCTAACTCCCCTCGGTTCGCTTCGACCACGTCGGTTACCGCCTGAACATAGAGGCTGAGACCCGACGACACGCTGTCCCATTTCTCCCCGGAGTGGTGGATCTCCACCGTCAATTGCGCCGTCCCGGAGAACCGGTTGAACTTCTCTCTCATCTGATTCTCGACACGCGCGCAATAGATCTGGAAGCGGGGATATCGCACAGCGTTTTGTTGCGCCAGCAGGTTGGCTGGAATGTGGTTGGTGATAATTTGGTCGGCGCCCACCCTTGGCAGTCCGGATTCCAGCGCTTCCGAACCTGCGGCCCATCCCTTCGCGATCCCTCGCTCGGATGACAGTAGGGTGTGCAGGAGCGTTACCACTTCTCGAACAAGTGCCATTTCTAGCCCCTCCAAAGGAGATTCGTGCCAGGCGAAAGCCGCAAGACAACGTTCCCCGTCTGCCCTTCCCCGGCTGGCCCCAGGCTCGACAGTTGATCGGGCGCGCGCCAGGACTCATTCAGTCCGAGCGGCCCATACTGCCTTCCGGGACGTTCACCCGGTAGGCTTGCGTACACAATCCATCCCGTCGCAAATGGCGGCGCGGTGGGCGGCGTAACAGTGATCATCTCGCCGCTGCTGTTCTCAATCGCTACCAGCGTCCCGAGACTGCTCTCCTCCCCTGCTTGGTTTATCCAACTGACAGCAAAGTCGATTGGGCCGGCAGGCCCTGTCCCGGCGCTCGACGTTACAACGGGGCCCGTGGGTCGCGGGAGCGGGTTGAGCACTACCGGCAGCCCTCGCTCCAACTCCGCCGTCAGGACTCTCTTTGCCTCTGCCGAATATGTGACCCGGCAGCGTTCGAATCTGTCCACGCCCTGGCCGGCGAAAGCTTCTTGATATGTGAGCTCAATCGCTTTCAACGCATGGCACAGCCGGAGACTTGGGGTGCGTACAACTTGTCCGGCGTCATAAGTCGCACCCTGCCCTGGATCCTTCGCCAGGACTCGCGAGATGTCCTGTATCAGTAACTGCTGGGCGAGTGCGAGTTTCTTGGTTAGGTCAATCCCTTCGACTGCGGCGATGGAAAGGACGTTATGATCGACTCCGGCCAAGTCTTCAATCGTAGTCAGATCGTGGTCCGCAAAGAGAGCCATTGTTATCCGTCCCCTTTAGTTCCGGATGACCTTCCCGGACGGCTTGGGACCAGGCCGGCTCGCGTTGCCGCGATTGTCCTCTCTTGTCCGCTCAAACTCCTCGCAGGCCGCCCTTTGTTCCACCCGGTACTGTTCGGCCTCTTCTGCCGACGCGAGCCTGGCGCGGCCCTCCACGGCGAGTTGACAAGCCACGAAGCGGGGAACCTCGCTGTAGATCCCCTCCCTCCCGCCGTCGACCGTCGCATTGCTGATCACCACCAGGAAACGGTCCTCGATCGAGGCTTCCATGTCCCGGATCTTTCGAAAGTAACTCTTGACGTCCATCTTCTTGTCCCTTCTTGCCGATCACTTCGGTGGATGGGACCCGATCCCGGGATCGGGTCCCGCTATGGCTCCTAGCTGCGAACCTGGACGCCGAAATTGTTGCGAAGAACACCGCACCCGTAGAGCATGTCTACCGTGAACTGCTGTGCGAGCGTGTTCGGTTGATAGCTCATCACCACGCGCATGCCGAAGTTGCCCAATTCCGCATACTCGGCAATCGCGCCCGTGCCCGGCAGCGGCTTCGGCAGGCGGCGAACCGCTAGGCCAATCGCGCTGCGCGCAAAGGCAAGGTTGTTGGTCGTCGTGGGGCCAGTGCCCGTCTTGGCTACAAACTGGGAACGGAACACATAGAAGTCCTTGATCTTGCCCAGTGTGCCGTCGATCAGCGCCCGCAGACCGGCGTCACCGGCCTTCTGGTATTCGCTAAACCGCGGGTTCTGCCGCAGGGCGCCGTATGCATTTGAGTCGACGACGAGGAACCGGCCCTCACTGGCAGGCACCTTGGCGTTGAACAAAGCCGTCTCCGCCGAGTCCACGACTGCTTCAGTGATGGCGGCGCCGCCCGTGCCGACCGGAGTGTTGGCCGTGAACTGCGCATACAGGTTGAGCAGGTCCGATTCCACTTTCTCGGCCAGCGCAATCATCGCCGGCTGCATGTACAGCTTCAGCAGATCGGGCACGGCAATGATCTTGGTCACGTCCGGAATCTGGAACGTCGCTTCAGCATGAGTGCTGAGAACGATCTGAGCGTTACCGACGTTGGCGTTCTGCGCCACAACCGAAGCGCCCTCGATGAGGTTCGTCGCGGTCATGACGGGCGGGATCGGTACGTTGACCGTGTCCCCGGCTTGCGCCAGCGTCGGCTCGAAATCGCGGTTGACCAGGTTCCCCATGACAAGGTTCCCCATCAAGGCGGGCAGCGCATCGGCGGCCACCAGCTTGACAATCGCGTTCGCAAGGTTTGCAGAAGTGATAATAGCCATTCAGCTTTCCTCTCTTGGCTTGGTTTAGGAGCGACAGTCCTAGCTCTACGGCAGACTTCGGGCCTACGTCACCGACGCTGCCCTTCACCGGCCCTTCGGCTATCTCAGACGGGCTCCGGGGTTACTCGCCTCTCAGTGTCTGTGAGGCGACTAAAGCGATCTGATCTCGCACTCGCTGGAGTTCTTCCTGGCTCATGCCCGGTCTGATTCGCTCAATGTCGATACTTGCGCCGTGGGTCGATTCTTTCTTCGCGGAGCTGCTTCCCGATCCACCGGCCATTCGAGGCGGCAGAAACTCGGGATTCTGGCTCACAAAGGAGGCCAGGTATTCCTTGTACGGCTGCTCGCCCTCGCCGCCGCGTGCGATCAGGTCGCCTCCATCACCGCGGCGGATGTCATCCTTGACGACTCGGAACGCCAGGTCCACTTTCTGCACACCCAATCGCTGCAGTTCCGCCCTGATCTGTGAGGCGCGATCGGCCTCGTCCGCCGCGGCGCGGCTGCGCTTGTTCTCTTCAATCAGCTCGTTAACCCGCTTCTCGAGCGATTCCCGCCGCCGGCGTTCTTCTGTTAACTCGACCTTGTATGCGGGTTCCGCCCGCTGGTGTTCCACCACTGCCATCTCTTCCAGCACGTTCTTCACAAGGTTGCGAATGTCCGGCAGGCCGGCTGCGTCCGAGGCCGCGGATTTCGAATTTGTCGCGTCCATGCTCATCTCCTTTTACTTGCTCAATTGCTCTTCGATTTCTCGCGAAACCTGGTCCTTCACTGTCTGATTGACGTCGCACAGAAACTTCAACGCCAGCTTCTTAAACAACTGGCCCTTGAAAGTCGCGGATTGAATTCCTAGGCTCAGGAGTTGTTGCGCGTCAGCCAGTTCACTACTGAAATCGCCGATGTCGAATTCGTCGAGGCCCGACACATCAATCCTCATGGTGTCTTTCCGCGCCAGGACAACCATCCTGAGGATCTTCTTGAGAAAATCCTTCGCAACGTCTCCGTAGCCTCTGAGGATTTCTTGCGTAACCGTGTAATCCCGCAGCTTGCTCAGCCCCGTCAGACTCGAGTTCTTCGAAAGCGACCCTCCGGCTTGGTGTAGGACATAGCAGACCCGGTAGATCTCTTCCTTCAGCCGGTCCAGGTTGGACAACGCAATCTCGTAGACGTGGCCTTCCGGTTCGGTCCATCCGAACTTGTCTTCGGGACCGAGTTGAAGGTAGTAGGATTCGCCCACCACCCGGCTCCACTCCCGGTCCGAAAAGATGACGGGCATGGCAAACAGGCCCATCGTCAGCGCCCAGGCAAGCGCGTTGGACTTGTTGAAGTGCTCCAACTGGAGATAGGCTGCCCGGTTCATCAGCCAGAGCCCCTCGGGCAGACAGAGCTCAACAACCGGCACAATCCCTGCATCGGAGAGGGCGTGCTTTCCGCCATCTACCTGCTGGGGGTCTCCCTTGTCACCCTCCACTTTGCGGAACACTGCGAACTTCTGGCGGTCGAAATACCGCCATTGCATCTCCCATTTCCAGGAAGCATCCGGCGAAGCACACATCCGTTTGGTCCTGAAAACGATCCAGTCCAGTTCTCCGTTCGGCTGACGGTCCCAATTGACTGCGCTCTCTGCGTCGAATTCAGAGAGGTAGGCGCGTGACAGGCCGGTGCGGTCTTCGTCAGCCCGAGTGGCCGGTGTTATATCGACTCTTGGACAGTCAACAAGCGTGTACGACTTACCGGTCACCATGGCCTCGGTGAGTTGTTTCCGCAAGTAGTCGGTAACCGCCGTGCCGCGTAAGTCGCAGTCTTCTGTCAGTTCGTTGTAGAACTTGCGGGCCGGTTCGGTCGCGCCTTCAAACTGCAGCACTGGTTCCCGACGGAACAGCGTCGTGGTGTACCAATCAATGATCGAGCCAATGTAGTTTTCATAGAAGGCCCGTCCCAGCCGCTCGCCGTAGACATCGCCTGGCTCGCGCTGCCGCTTGACGAGGTAGCGATCGACGTTGTTCTTGAACTGCTCTCCGCCGACATAGAGATCGCGAAAGCGCTGCAGAGACTCCAGTCTGCTGCCATACTCGGGATGTTCTCGAAAGATTTGGTTCAACACTCTCTTACCTCGTGATTCGCGACATGGCCTCTCATCTCAGAACAGCCCCCTCGGTCGTTCGCCGATCGTGGCCGGCCTCGTTCCGAATTCCTGCCAGATCAGATACCCCAGTGCGTCGGAAACGTGTGTGCGATTGGGGTTGCTCGTCTTGTCAATCTCGGCCGAGCCCTTCCTATACGTCACCTGCTCGAAGTCGGCGATCAGTTCCACGCAGCCCTCATGGATGCGCAAGCTCACGTCGCCGTCCGCGTTTCTCAACTTGGCGTTCATCAGCCCAACCCGGTCCCTAACCGCTGGGTTCGAGCGGGGAAATCGGACCTGGCTCGCCCGGTAGGGTCCGTGCCGGAAGAAGTCTTCGATGTATTCGCGGCTCGATTTTCCTTCCGGAATCGACCGCTGATTGGCGGAAGCGTCACCGTACACAGTCACACCGGCTGGCCACGATGGATACCGGCGTCCGAACTCTTCGCAAACCTCCCGCGTGCTGGCTCGCGACAGGAAGATCTCTTCAATCACGTTCACTTGGTCGCCGTCGACTTGGGCGACAACCGAAGCCATCGGTTCTACGTTAAAGTCCAACGCCCAATACAATCTCTTGCTCCGGTCAATCCTCAATTTCTCGACATTGCGCGACCGGTCGAAGGCCCGGTAGACCAGACCCGTCTGGTAAGCGAGGTAGGCGCCCAGGACTTCCTGCTCGTAGAACTCCTGGTCATAACTGCGCTTCAGGCGCTCGTAGTAATCCGGAATCCGGTCAAGCAAGTGCCGGTTCTCAAACGCCTTGGCCTTGATGCACTCGTATCCGTCAACTGGCGCGGCGATGAATCGCCGGTAAACCCAGTCGAAGCCCTTCGGGGTCCAGACCGCGAACCCTCGCAGAACGCTTGCCTTGGGATCTCGAAGCCGCCCCTCAAGACGCTGCCATGCCTCCCCATGCGTGTAGGTCAACTCATCGACGCCGAACCACGCCAGGTTGGTTCCCCGAAGCCTCTCGTATTCCTCCAGGGATCGCAGCAGAATTCTCGACCCGGTGTCGAGCAGTTCGATCACGTTCTCCGCCTTGTTCAGTTCAAACGGAATCGCGCTCTCGTTCAGCACCTCGGTCAGCGACGTCAGCGTCGCGTCCCGCAACATCGGATAGGTCGGCGCTCCGACTAATCCAGTGCGTCCCGGATTGAGATACGCCAACCGGATGGCCTCGTTGCAGAGGGCCTGGCTCTTTCCGGAACCCACCGGCCCG
Source organism: Bryobacterales bacterium (assembly GCA_020851655.1). Classification (GTDB taxonomy): domain Bacteria; phylum Acidobacteriota; class Terriglobia; order Bryobacterales; family Bryobacteraceae; genus JADZCI01. The sequence goes on along the minus strand of JADZCI010000096.1, from coordinate 21,075 downwards.
GAGAACCCTTTGAACCGCGACGTCGACTCGTGAAAGAGTTTCTGCGATGGCAAAGGCTTGTAAAGGATCGCGCGATCGACCCTTAGCCTTGTTTCGGTTCGATCCATTGCACCGTAACGTCTTTCGGCTGACTCTCAAGCAGATCGTCTTCGATCTGCATCAGGCGGATCAGGTCTCCAACCGTAGCCTTCGGCTTTTCACTATCGAACGTCTTCAGAATTGATTCGATCAGACTTCTGATTCGTTCCAGGCGCGCTTCAGGCGTCCAACACCCTTTCGCTCCCCCGCTTTCGCTTTCGCGCGCAGTCCGTATCGGCACTACCTTCTTGGTCTGACTCACAACAATCGCCAACCTTCTGTGAGCTCTTTTTGCCGGTAACTCCGGCTCGGCTCACTTCTTAGCCAGCCCCAAGGTAGGAGATCGCACGTGGGCCGGCGCCAACATTGTCGCGAACCGCTTGATAACGAAGGAAAAGTTCTCCCGCCGTCATTGTGAACGCCTCTTTTTCAGGCTTCTCTGAGACTGATCTTTGCAGAGCACTCGTGGCTCCCCCCTCATCGCAAGCCGGCCCGATCCGCATCAGACGGTATACTGAGTGCAGATTTCATACCAAGCTGTCTCTTAGGAGCTGAAATGCCTAAACGTATCGTCATTTTGACCGGCGGCGGCGACGTCCCCGGCTTGAATTCCGTCATTAAAGGTGTGACCTATCGCGGACTCGAGATGGGCATCGAAGTCATCGGGATCCGTCGCGGGTGGGAAGGCCTCACACACGTGAACCTCGAGGATCCGGCAAGCCGGTCGCTGTATGTCCTTCCGTTGACTAAGGAAAACACGCGCACCATCGACCGCACCGGCGGAACCTTCCTCCACACCACGCGCACCAACCCCTCCAAGATGAAGTCCTTGCCCGACTTTCTGAAAGGGCGCGAATTCCCCAAGGCAGAAACGGTGAAGGATGGCAAGACCACCGTCACGTACGATATGACTTCCCAGGTTCTCCGCAATCTCGAACAACTCGGCGCCGAGTACGTGGTGGCAATCGGTGGTGACGATACGCTCAGCTACGCGGCCAGACTCGACAAGGCCGGCGTCAATGTCATCGCAATACCCAAGACGATGGACAACGACGTCAGAAACACCGAGTACTGCATCGGATTCTCGACAGCCATAACCCGGGCGGTGGACGCGATCCAACGGCAACGGACTACCATCGGCTCCCATGAGCGCATCGGCATTTTCCGCATCTTCGGCCGTGACGCCGGCTACACGGCGCTCTACACGGCGTACGTTACCTCCATCCGTTGTTGTATTCCCGAACACAAGTTTGACCTCGATAAGCTGATCGACCTTCTGGCCAACGACAAGAAGAACAATCCCAGCAACTACGCCCTGCTCGTGGTCTCTGAAGGTGCGGAGTGGGATGGCTATCAGGTCCGGGAGTACGGCGAAGCCGATGCGTATGGCCACAGGAAGAAAGCCAATGTCGGCGAGGACCTCAGCGAGGAATTCAAGAACCGCGCCAAGCTTGAAACGACGGTTAGCGATCTCACGTACGACCTTCGGAGCGGCGACCCTGACTTCGTCGACAAAATGGTCGCCACGACATTCGGCAACATGGCTTTGGACGCGATTGCAAGCGGTCAAAGCGGCTTCATGACCGCCATCAACAGTGGCTGCTACAGCCTTGTACCAATCCCCGATCCGGCACAGGGTCCGCGCAAGGTTGACATCGAGACCATGTACAACGCTGCACGCTACCGGCCGAACTACGCGAATAAAGTAGGACTGCCAATCTTCCTGACTCGTGCCTGATGGACTGGCTCAAGCGGATCAAACGGAGTAAAGACGCGCGCATACAGGCAAACCCGGAACTCGCCACCGAGATTCGCCGGTCATTTGAAGCCGCCGCGTCGGACGAGGCCCACTTTCCCTCGGTCATCGACGAACGGATCCAACACGTCCGTGTGGTCATAGAACACATGCGAACCGCCTCCACGGGCGTGATCCTCGACGTGGGCTCGGGAAAAGGACGTTTCGCGGCTGTAGTGAAGCGTCACTACCCTCAGGCCCACGTCGTCGCGTTTGATTTGGCCGGCGCCATGCTCGCTTCCGCTCCTGCCTCCCTAAGCAGGGTTTGCGGATCCATGCTGGAGATTCCATTCGCCTCGTCCTCCGTCTCCGGAGCCCTTGCAATCGAATCGCTTGAGCATGCCGTAGATATCGATAGGGCTTTGGACGAGATCTGCCGCGTCCTGAAGCCCGGCGGACATCTTGTCATCATCGACAAGAACGCCGAGCACTGGGGACGCCTCCAAACACCCCACTGGGAGAAGTGGTTCCACCGGGCTGATCTCGAAGATCGGCTCCGTAAGCGCTGTAGCTCAGTATCAAGCCGCCTGATCTCGTACTGGGACGACGTGGAGCCTGACGGATTGTTCCTTGGCTGGTTTGCCGTAAAGTAGGCTCATTCAATAGCGAGCAGATTAAGCTTCGTTTACCGGTTTAGGCGGTCACCGCTGCCGCGAAGCCGTAAGCCATTGAAACGAACCTGCTGGTGGCGTGCCCGGTCTGGAGCATCTGCGGTCATGACGGTAGTTTCATGGCCGTGAGCAAGGAAGAACTCGCAAAACTGCTGGCGAGCGTATCGGACTTGCCGCCCGGCGCGGCGGCTGACCAGGTCGACAGCGCTGTCTGTGCCATCCTCAAAAAACTACGCCAAGGACGAACCGCTCATCTCCCTGGTATCGGCAAATTTACCCCCGGCGTTCCTCCGGCATTCGTCTTTACCGGCAAGTCGAAGCGCAAGGGTGGCCGCAGTGGGCGAAAGTAGCTCATCAACCCTCGAACAGGTTGCGCGAATCGTTCGTGCGAGCCTCGAAGCGGGCAAGTCCATCGAAATTGACAGGCTCGGTATTTTCCGCTCAGTCGAGGCCGGCCGCTTCGAGTTCATCCCGAACCAGAGCACGAGCATCTTTATTGCATACGTCGAGGAAGATCTTGCCTTGGCCGAGACGTTGTACGACCGGTTGGAAGCGGAAGGCTTCGCGCCGTGGATGGACCGGCGCGACCTCCTGCCAGGGCAGAACTGGCCACGTTCGATCGAACGCTCAATTGAAGTGAGCGACTTCTTCGTAGCGCTGCTGTCCCGCAAGTCGCTCGTCAAGCGGAGCGTGTTTCAGAGCGAATTGCGTTATGCCCTCGATTGCGCGCGGCGGCAACCGCTGGACTCGGTCTTCATCATTCCGCTCCGCATCGAGCCATGCGACCCTCCGTCGCACCTCGCCCAGCACCTGCATCACGTGGACCTGTTCCCCAATTTCGCGCAAGGGGTGCAGCGCGTTGTAACCATGATCCGGAAGGAACTGGCGCGCCGTAAGCGCCTCTGAGTCTACTTGCCCAACTTCTTGCGGACCGCGGAAGCGTTCTTGTCGTCAGGCGCCAGTTCGAGAAACCGCGCGTAGGCTGCGTGCGATCCCTTGGAGTCCTTGAGCTTCTCGCGCGCTTCGCCTAACCGGTAATACGCCTCCGCCGAGCCGGGGTCCCACTTGGTCGCTTCTTCAAATCGCATCGCCGCGGCTTTGTAGCTGCCGCGCTTCATGTAAAACTGCCCGATCTTGACTTCGTTGGCCGCCTGCAGAGGGTTGAACAAGTACTCCTTTTCCTTGGATGTGACATCTTCCTCGGGCGGTTCCTGCTCCTTGGGCGGCTCCCGTGACTCAGGTTTTTGTCCCGCTGCGCCCCGCGCGAGCGTGAGCGCAAATACGATCGAGACGAACTTGCGTGTCACAATCAAAGTATAAAGCCCGCCTCTATGGACCTGCGCGAAAAGGTCATGCAACTGCCCGCGTCGCCCGGTGTCTACCTCTACAAAGACGCCCACGGCGCCGTTCTGTACGTCGGGAAAGCCAAGAGCCTGAGGAACCGCGTCCGCAGCTATTTCAACGACGACCGCCTGGGCGATTCCAAGACCGGCAGCCTGATCCGGGAAGCCTCGGACATCGACCATATTCTTGTCGACAACGAAAAAGAGGCGCTGGCGCTCGAAAATAACCTCATCAAGCAATACAAGCCGCGCTTTAACGTACTCCTGCGTGACGACAAGACCTACCCGTACATCAAAATCACTAATGAAGAGTATCCGCGAGTATACGTGACCCGCCGTCTACGCAAAGACGGCCAGTACTTTGGCCCGTATTTTCCCGGCAATCTCGCGCACCGGCTCGTACGCTTCATCCACCGTCATTTCAAGATTCCAAGCTGCAAGGTGGACCTCACGCGGACTCACACCCATCCGTGCCTGGAGTATCACATCCACCGCTGCCTGGGACCGTGCGTACAAGGACTCACCACGCCTGAGATTTACGCCCGCCACGTCCACGATGTCCGTCTCTTCCTGGAAGGGCGCCTGGGCGACCTCGCCGGCGGTCTGCGTCAGCGCATGGAAGCAGCCTCCGCCGAGATGCGTTTTGAGCAGGCGGCGGCGCTGCGCGACCTGATCGCGACCGTGGAAGAGATGGAGGAGAAACAGAAGATGGCCGCGGTGTCCGGAGACGACACCGACATCTTCGCCTTTCACGCCGAACCACCGCTGGTCGCCGTCAACTTATTTCACCTTCGGAACGGACGGATTGTGGACCGCCGCGAATTCTTCTGGGAGGATCTCGACGATTTCGAAGAAGGCGAGTTCTTCCGAACCCTTCTAATGCAGGTGTACTCCGATCAGCAGCCCATACCACGGCATCTTCATGTGCCGGCCGATTTTGAAGACCGTGATGTGCTGGAGGAACTGCTTTCCGAAAAGCGCGGGCGCAAGGTCGAGATCCACACGCCCCAGCGCGGACAGAAGAAGGCGCTGCTGGCGCTGGCCGGATCCAACGCGCGCCACAGCTTCGAGCAGCGTTTCCGCGTCATGAAGCCGTCCTCCAAAGCGATTGCCGAAGCCCTCGAAGACGCGTTAGGGCTTCCCGACACGCCCAAACGCATCGAGTGCTTCGATGTCTCCCACGTTCAGGGAACCGACAAGGTCGCCAGCATGGTGGTGTGGGAGAACGGCCGGATGCAGAAATCCGGCTACCGCAAGTTCATTATTCGTACCGTGATCGGCAACGACGATTTTGCGTCGATCCGCGAAGTGGTGACGCGGCGGTACCAGCGGCTGCTGGAAGAGAATCAGCCCTTCCCGAACCTGATCCTGATCGACGGCGGCTTGGGACAACTTCACTCGGCCGCCGCGGCGTTGGAGGTGCTCGGCGTCATCAACCAGCCGTTGGCCTCGATCGCCAAGCGTGAGGAGATGATTTACGTCTTAGGACAGGAAGACGAGCCAGTCGTACTCGACCGGCGTTCTCCGGTGCTTCATCTGGTCCAACTGATTCGTGACGAGGCGCACCGGTTCGCAGTCACCTTCCACCGTAACCGCCGCGACTCTCGACGCCTGACATCGGAGTTGCTGGAAATCCCGGGTGTGGGGCCCAAGACCGCGGAAAAGCTTCTGAAGACCTTCGGCAGCCTGCAGCGGGTTCGCGACGCGAGTGAAGCCGAGTTGGCCGCCGTGATCGGCGGCGCCGCGGCCCGGCGCGTGCAACATGCGCTGGCCACTCCGGAAATGTCAACGGCCGACTAGCAGCCTGTCGGCGAGCACGTCCGGGAGCCTCGCTGCTCTAATGCGTTTCATAGCCGACTTAACGTCGTACTTCACCCTACGGAACCGGATCAACTTCTCATCGGAATCCCAAATCACGTAGGCGGCGCGCGCGTCGTTGTCGCGCGGTTGGCCGACCGAACCCGGATTGATCAGGTAGATGTGGTCCGGCCGCAGTTCCAGCACCACTTCCATATCCTTTAATCCTGGCTTGGGAATCCGGCGGTGCCCGCCATAGCCCCAAACCCACCCGCCCTGCAAATGAGTGTGCCCGATGAAGTTCAGCGGCAACTCCAGCGCCGTCTCAAAGCCGGCCACATCAATGTCGTTGACAAGGTATTCATCTTCATCCAGCGGCGAGCCATGCGCGACGAGAAAGTGCTCCTCCCGCAGCGGTCCTTGCGGAAGGCTGAGCAGGTACGCCTGGCCTTCGGCTCCGATCTCCGCCATGGTCCAGTTGGCGGCGCGCGCCGCTGCGTCATTGAACCACTCCAGGTCATCGAGCCCGCAACAAGCCTTGTCGTGATTGCCGCGCACTACTTTGGTCAGCGCGTTGCGGGACCAGTCGATCACCTCAACGGGCGAAGCGCCGTAGCCCACGATATCGCCGCAGCAAAAGATCTCGCCGTAAGCGCCTTCGGCGTCCTCGAGAACGGCCTGCAGCGCTTCCCAGTTGGCGTGTAGGTCGCTGACGATCAGCCGGCGCACAGTCGAATGACCGCCACCTCAGGCGGAGCTCCCACCCGGACGGGAACTCCGATGGTCCCCAATCCTCGGTTCACGTAAATCGCACTCTTGCCGCGCCGGTACAGGCCAGCCGTGTAGTCGGTGTAGAACCGGGCGACATTCCAGTCCTCGTGCAGGATCTCGATGTTTACTTGACCGCCGTGAGTATGCCCAGCCAGTGTCAGGTCAAATCCCTCCTCCGCGGCGCGAGGAAACACATCGGGGTTGTGCTGCAGCAAGACATTGACTGCGTCCGGAACCAGCATCCTCCGAGCGTTTCTCAGGTACGCCGACTTTACTCGTCGCATCATCTCATAGTCGGTGCCCGCCAGGTTGAGGACTGCGCCTCCAAACCTCAGCGGCGCGGCGGTTCGCCGTAAGAAACGGATGCCGAGGCGCGCGCCGGCCAGCGTTGCATATTCCTCGGCTCGCGCGTATCGCTCGTGATTCCCCATGCAGGCGAAAGTGCCCGCATCGGATTTCAACTCCGCCAGTGAGCCCAGGCATTCGTCCAGCGGGTCGCCGCGGCGGGATATCAGGTCGCCGGTCACCACAGCGACGTTCGGCTTCGCTTCATTCAACATGCTCACGGCTCGATCCAGGTCCTTCCGGGAAAGGAATGGCCCCAGGTGGATGTCCGTGATTTGTCCGATCCGGGCTCCTTCGAGTTCCTTGGGCAGACCCGGGATCGGAATGTCGATCTCCTCCAGCCGGACAGCCGAACGCTCGATGAACACCCCGTATCCGGCTACCGCCACGGGAGCGGCGGCCGCGATGCTCAGGCTCCCCTTGAGAAACCGGCGTCTTCCCGGATCGGCCGGCGCCACCGCCATCAACGTCATCACCAGGTAAGCGGAGAAAGTGAAGATCGTGCAGACCAGTGACGCCGCGTGCACCCATGTCGCGATGCGCGCCGGGTAGTATCCGGCAAGGCGGTTGGACGTAGCCGCGAGACCGGCCAGTTGCAGTACGCAGCAGGCCGCAAACAGCAACCAGGCCAACTGGCGATAGTATGGCCGCACACGGGCGGCGCCGGAGCGCTCAAATCGCCTCAGCATCCGGTACTGGAGCCAGGCGGTAACCAGCATTGCGACGCCGACCGGCATCCAGCGCCGGAAAGATTCGAATAACACGCGTCTGAATCGATTATCGCAGCTTGACGGGTTCCAACCGGCTCACTTCGCTGGCAGCCAGCAGGTATGCGCCGGTGCCCCAGGTCTGCACACCCACCGGTTTGGCCTTGTAATGCCCGCTCGCTCCGGGATCGGTTCCTGCCGAGGCGCCTACCACCAGCCCGTCTTTGACGAAGCGGGCGTTGATCGCCGACCATGCTTTCCGGGCGGGTTTGGAGAACTCGCTGCCGATGGCGCCGAGCCGCACCAGTTTCAGCAGACCGTACACGGACATCGCCGTGGCGGAAGACTCCGGATAGCTTCCGGGTTCGTCCATCACCGTGCGCCACAGGCCATCGGAATCCTGGGTGGCCTTCAATCCTCGAGCCAGCCGAACGGCAACCTCTCGCAGAGGCTTGACCCGGGCATGGTTCGCCGGCAGGACTTCAAGCGTGTCGGCAATCGACATCACCACCCAACCGTTTCCACGGCCCCACAAGCTCGGGCTGCGCTCACCGGTCCGCCAGTCCCACATGTGATAGAACAAACCGTCATCGGAATTCTGCAATGCCTTGGCGTAACTGAGGATTTGACCCGCGGCGTCTTCAGCCAGCGAAACGTCCTTCTTCTTCACACTCATCGCGCTCAACAGCGGACACGCCATATAAAGCGTGTCGACCCAGAGTTGGTGGCTGCCTTGCCAGTGGCCCAGGGCGCCGTCGGCGGGGTTCCGCTCCGCTCCATTGCGAATGAACGCCGTGACTCCCTCGGCAATCGCCGTGTACTCGGGTTTCCGGCGGTGCTCCGACAACAGCAGGATGGCCGTCGCCGGGCTCCAATATCCGCAGTATCCCGGACGAGGCCCTTTCGCGGCGGCGCCCGTGTTGAGCAGTTCATCCAGGCTCCGCCCTTTCCACAAGGCGGTCCACTTCTCCATATAGTCGAGGTAAGCGGTGTTGCGCGTCCGCTCGTAGGCTTTCATCAAGCCGATCATCTGGACTCCTTCCCCCCAATCGAAGGGGTAGGAGTCGACCGGAGTGGTGATGAGCCGGTCAGCCACCGCCTGCCAGCGAACGTCCGGCGCTTCTGCGCCTCGCACGGCCAGGCCAGCAAGAAGAATCACCACGGTTGACTTGTTCATCCGGTCTCCGCTCGTATCGTATATGAAGTCCACGGCGCTGCGCAGACGGCGGTTACAATTGAAAAAGTGTCGATCGTAATTGTTGGCTCCGTCGCCTATGACGGCGTCACGACTCCCGCGGGAAAAGTGGACCGGATGCTGGGCGGAGCGTGCACGTACATCTCACTGGCCGCCAGCTACTTTGCTCCCACCAAGATCGTTGGCGTGGTCGGTGACGACTTTGCCCAGCAGGATATCGATTTCCTCGCGTCTCGAGGCATCGGTCTGGAAGGACTGGAACGAGTCCCCGGGAAAACCTTCTTCTGGGCAGGCTCTTACTCGGCGGACATGAATGACCGCGAGACGCTCACCACCGATCTGAATGTCTTTGCGGACTTCGACCCGAGGCTGCCGGCTGACTACCGCCAAGCGCCGTACCTTGTATTGGGTAACATCCAGCCGGAGTTGCAGCAGTCCGTGCGCGCCCAGATGAAGGCGCCGAAACTGGTCGGCGGCGACACGATGAACTTCTGGATAAATGGCTTTCGCACGCAGTTGTTGTCCACCATCAGGCAGTGGGACTTTCTGCTCATCAATGACAGCGAGGCCCGGTTGCTGTCCGGCGAGTCGAACCTGAAGCGCGCCGCTGATAAGATCCGCGGAATGGGACCGCGCATGCTCGTCATCAAGCGCGGTGAGTTCGGCGCCACCCTGTTCCACGACGGAGGCTATTTTTCCGTACCGGGATACCTGCTCGATAAGCTGTCGGATCCGACCGGCGCTGGCGACTGCTTTGCCGGAGGCTTTATTGGTTACCTGGCATCCCAGGGAGTCTCGCTCGCCGGTGGCGTGAGCGAACCCAGGACATTGGCCCGCGCTGTCGTCTATGGCTCGGTCATGGGCAGTTTCTGTTGCGAACAGTTTGGAGTCGACCGTTTCCGAACCCTGACTCGAGATGACATCGAAGCGCGCTTCGCCGAGTTCCACCAATTCACGGACTTCTAAGAAGTCCCGGCGGCTGCGAGTGAAGCCGCATCCCGGGTCGGCCTGGGATCCGGCCCTGCTCCTTGTCGTGCTCAGCGCGGTCTGTGTCGCCTGGGGCGCCTGGAAGGGCTGGACGCTCTACTACGGCGATGCGGAGGCGCACGTGAATATCGCCCGCCGCGTGGTGGATTCCAGGACCCCTGGCTATGAACAGTTGGGGACCGTGTGGCTCCCGCTGCCTCACCTCCTCATGCTGCCCCTGGTGGTCAGCCGCTTCCTCTGGCGCACCGGGTTGGCGGGTGCGATTCCCTCAGCCGCCGCTTTTGTCGCCGCGGGAACCTTTCTTTTTCTCGCCGCCCGGCGTGCGTTCAACAGCGATGTGGCCGGCTGGGTGGCGATGTTTGTCTTTGCGCTGAATCCCAACCTCCTCTACCTGCAAAGCACTCCGATGACCGAGCCTCTCTCGTTCGCCTGCCTCTGCGGGTTGCTCTATTACACGGTCCGGTTCGGCGAATCGCGCGCGTCCAAGGACGCTGCCTGGGCGGGTGTCTGCGCCCTTCTGGGGACACTGACTCGCTATGACGGATGGTTCGTCCTGCCGCTGGCGGCGGTCTACATCGCGCTGGCGCGGCGATGGCGGCCTGTCGTTCTCTTCTGTTGCCTCGCCGGCCTCGGGCCACTCTACTGGCTGGCTCACAACTGGTGGTACTACGGCAATCCCCTTGAGTTTTACAACGGCTACTACTCGGCAAAGCAAATCTACCAGCGTGCGCTCGATGGCGGCGGCTTTCGCTATCCCGGCGACGGCGATTGGGGCAAGGCCTGGCTCTACTACCGGACCGCGGCCGAGTTGGGCGCCGGTTCGCCGCTGCTTTGGATCGGCTCGGTCGGCGCCATCGTGGCGGTGGTGCGGCGCGCGTGGTGGCCCGTCGTGCTGCTGGCTTCACTGCCGCTGTTCTACCTCCTGAGCATGCACGGCTCGGGCACACCGATCTTTGTGCCTTCGCTGTGGCCCAACACGTACTACAACACCCGCTACGGGCTCAGTATTCTGCCGCTGCTGGCCTTTGGCGCCGCCGCTTGCGCCAACATCCCGAATCTCAAGTGGATTGCAACGCTGATTGTGCCCGCGGTGGTGATCCCCTGGATCGCCTACCCTCACCCCAACAACTGGATCTGCTGGAAGGAATCACAGGTCAACTCCGAAGTGCGCCGGCAGTGGACCCGCCAGGCAGCGGCCTACCTCGGAAGTCACTATCACAGCGGCGACGGCATCATAATGCAGTTCGGTGACCTGAGCGGAATCCTGCGAACGGCCAATATCCCCTTCCGCGAGGCCTTGCAAGACGGTAATGGGCCGTTGTTCCGCTCCGCCTTGATCCGTCCTGACCTGTTCCTGTGGGAGGATTGGGGCATCGCCATTGAAGGGGATCCTGTATCGCAAATGTTGCGGAAGCAACTCAAGAAGAAACCAAGATTCGAGCTGGTGTACTCCTTCCCTCGCCCCAAAGAACCGGCAATCGAGATCTTCCGGCGGCTCCGATGAACATCCCATTCACCAAAGCACACGGCGCCAGCAACGATTTCCTCTTAAGCTGGGCGGAAAGCGTCCCGGACGTCGATTTATCCCAGGCAGCGATCGCGATCTGCGACCGGAACCGCGGCGTCGGCGCTGATGGCTGGCTCCTTGTTTACCCGCCATCGGCCGGCCAACCGGCGCGCATCCGCCTGTTCAACCCCGACGGCGGCGAAGTGGAGATGTCGGGCAACGGCACACGCTGCGCCGCGGCCTTACTGGCCGATGCCCGCCTGGCGGGCAACGAGATCGAGATAGTGACCGGCGCCGGGCTGAAGCGCCTCACCCTGACGGAGCGCAGCGGTAACCTCTTTCAGTTCGAGATGAACATGGGAGTTCCGCAAGTTGAAGAGTCAGGTGTTGCCTTGCAGCTCAAAGAGCAAGTCCGGCTCGTCACGATCTTGAACGTGGGCAACCCGCAATGCGCCCTGTTTGTCGATGATTTCGGCTTTGACTGGAAGACGCTGGGCGCCGAAATCGAGCGGCACCCGCGTTTTCCGAACCGGACAAATGTGTCGTTCATCAAGGTGCTGGACAAACACAGCCTGGATGTCAGGTTCTTCGAACGTGGGGCCGGCTTTACCATGAGTTCGGGCACCGGCTCGACGGGCGCGGTGGTGGCGGCCATCCATCGCGGACTTGCCACGAGTCCGGTGACCGTCCACACCCTGGCAGGGCCGCTACAATTCCGCTGGGACGCCGCGGAAGTGATGATGACTGGACCCGCCGAACTCACCGCGCGCGGCGAGTTCTTTTTCGCTGCCTGAGGACGCGCTCCCGTTACCCTTCCCGAACCAGTTGCTTGAGTTCACTGACGCGTCTCAGGATCTCACCTCGGTCGGCGTCCCGGTACTGCTCCGGCAGCAGGCTCTTCGAAGTGCACTCCATGACCGCGGCCAACTTCTGTAGCTCGATCTCAGCCGGGTAGGAGGGAGGGATGAAGTCGGCGATGGCCGCCTTGAGATCTTCGGCGTCGACGGCCGCGTCGCCTTCCATGACGCTCTTCAGGTGTGCGCGAACCAGCACCGCTTCGATGTCGGCGCCGGAGAGGTTTCCCGCCTGCGCGAGAAACGCTTTCTCGGCTTCTTCTGACGATACGCGCGTGCCGGTCTTCTTCTGCATCGCGCGCAGCATGGCGATGCGTTCCTCGTCCGTATGCGGATAAAACAGGGCCAAGTGTTCTTCCGCCCGGCCCTGGCGTTTCAGGTCGACCGGGAGCAGGTCGGGCCTGCTGGTGAGCAGAAACCAGATCACCCTTCCGCGCAATTCGGTGTTGCCCATGAACTGTGCGATTTGCGCAAACACACGGCTGCTGACGCCGCTGTCGCCGAAGTTGGAGCGGTTGCCCAACTGCGCGTCCGCTTCGTCCACCACAACCGCGATTGGACTCATGGCTCTGAGCAGCGCCAGCACCCGTTCCAGGTTGCTTTCCGTGACGCCCTGCCACATACTGCGGAAATTCTTGAGCATCACCGCCGGAATTCCTACCTCGCCGGCAAAGCAGGTCGTCATGAACGTCTTTCCCGTCCCGACAGGCCCGCAAATGACGTATCCCATCGGAACGGCGTCAAACTTGCCGGCCCTGATAGCATTGGCGGCATCGCGCAACCTCTTCTTGACCGCCTCGTGCCCGGCCACCATCGACAAATCGAAGCGGCTCTGCACAAACTCGAGCAAGCCGCCGGATTCGGCCTCGATCAACTCGCGCTTCAGCCCGGTCAGCAAGGCCGTTGTGAGCGGCAGGCGGTTCTCGCAAGCATGCGCGATCACATTCTGCAATTGAACGAGTTTCATGCCCCCGCCGAGCGCGGCCAGGGTTTCCGCCGTCAGTTCGGAGCCCGGCGGAAGCGGAGTCTTCTCCAGTTGCCACCGGACAAACTCCAGACGCGCGTCTTCATCAGGCAATGGAATCTCAATAGACGCCACCGCCGGATTTTGCACCAGTCCCGAATTAAGTGTTGAAATGCTCTCGGTAACCAGGCAGATGGTGACATCCGCCCGCTGAAATGTCTGGCTCTGCGCCCAGCGCTTGAGGATGACCAGGGTGTTCCGGTCTTCCGAACCCATACTGCTCGCGTCGCCGGCCGGCGCGAGCATATCGGCATGCGCCAGCGTCACGGCGATCTTTTTCCCATCCGAGACGCGGATCCTCAGGTAGCTGTCGAGAATGGCGAGCACGGCGTCCGGATTGCGTGGTAGTCCTTGCGCGTGCTTTGTGCCGTGAAACGCGTCGTAGCCCTCGATGGCGCGCTGGAAGTCCGTCCGCACCTCCGGCTTGGCGAACCCGACACCGCCGCCGCGATCGTAGGACAGAACGAGGTCGCGCTTGCCGAAAAGGGCGTTTTCCAGAAAGGCCGCCAGGGGCACGTAATCGGCGCGGCCGGTGCGCTTGACCGGCAGCAAGTCGTACACATTGCCGTGAAGCACAAACATCGACAAGGTACGCGAGTAGTATTTCTCCGAAAGCCGTTTCGCCCAACCGGGCAGGCCGCTCAATGATTCAGCAGTGGCGGAAATCATGAAGTTAGTTCCGGACACGATTGCGGGTGGCGCCGCGGGCCTCTTCCTCGGCGGGCGGAAGAGTCAACTCGTCGGCCGGGGACGCAGTCAGCGCGAAAATCTCTTCCATCTCGCGGACACTCTGCTCGGTCTGCTCGACATCGGCCACGAGATGATCGAGTTGAGCGCTGATTTGGCGCGGGTCTTTCATGGTGACCGACTGGTCCCGAATCAATTGCAGGACGTCCTCCACCGCGGCGCACTGGGCGTCCACCACCTGGCTGTTTTCCCGGATCTTTTCGAACTTGTCCAGGCGCTTCCGAAGAATGTCAATGCGCCTCTGGTTGATCTCCCGCACCTTCAGCGGCTCTTTGTCGAGAGACTTCTCCAGGTACTCGGCTTCCGTGCGGACCTGGTCGGGGTTGAGCGACTTTAGATACTCGCGATGCGTCCGGGCGGTTTGCAGCAGGCGTATGTGAGACTCGAGCAGCCCGTTCAACTTCTCGTCCATCTGGCTCGCAAGCACGTGGGAGCCATACTCAAGCTGCGCGTAAGTGGTGCGAATCGCTTGCGCCGTCTGCATCAGGTACGCCGCGCGGCTGCGCATCTCGGTTGGCAAATTCCTGTAGATCTCGTTCAGGCGCTTTTTCTGTTCCCGCTTTTTGTCTTCGAACTTCCAGGAGCGCGCCAGGCGGCGAAAGCGCGAGTTCTGGGGCAGCAGCGCCAGGTACATCAACTCCAACCCCGAAGCCAGGACCAATGGCAGCGGCGAACCCGAGATCACCGAATAGGCCGCCGCTCCGATCAATCCGATGAGGTTGTACTGCCATTTAAAGGCGGCCTTGATGTAGTCGCCTTGCGTCAACTCGCTGTCAGTCAGCTTGTCTGGGCCGAAATTGGAGCCGTCTTCAGGCATTGGACACGCTACGGACCTGCTAACAAATTGTATCCCGCGGGTTCACACGCTCACCCGCACCTGGCCCGAACCGGCCGCCCGGCGCAGCAGAGCGAGCGCGTGAGCTTCGATTTCCTGAAACTCCTTCTTCTCCTTGAGCCCTTGCTCACGGGGCCGCGCAAAGGGAATCGGAATATCTTCCAGGATCGTGCCCGGGCGCCCGCTCATGACATACAGGCGATCCGCCAGGAAAACAGCCTCGGCGACGTCGTGCGTCACAAAAAGGACCGTAGCGGCCGACTCGTCCCAGATGCCAAGCAGCAGCGTCTGCATGTCGTTCCGTGTTTGGGCGTCCAGCGCACCAAACGGCTCATCCATCAGCAGCACCTGCGGCCGGACGGCCAGAGAGCGGGCGATCGCCAGGCGCTGCTGCATTCCACCCGAAAGCGTGTGGGGATAGGCCTTTTCGAACCCGCTGAGGCCGACCGCTTGAATAAGGTGGCTGACAATCCCGCGCCGCTCGTGTTCCGGCGTGCCCTTGATCCGCAGGCCATACTCGACATTCCCCTCGACAGTTAGCCAGGCGAAGGAAGTGTACTTCTGAAACACCATCCCGCGGTCGGAACCGGGGCCCGTTACCGGGCGGCCGTTCACCAGCACTTCGCCCGACGTGGGGAAATCGAGCCCGGCGATCATTCGGAGAATGGTCGACTTGCCGCAGCCGGACGGACCCAGCACCACCCGGAACTCACCAATGTCCTTGCCGTCGGAAGCAAAGTCGTCCGCGATCTCAAGGTTCACGTCGCGCAAAGCCTGAACCGTCTCTCCCGCCGCGGTCGTGAAGACGCGCGAGACATTGCGCAACTCAACCTTGTTTCTTGTTTCCATCCGCCACCACCGGTGAGGTTCCAGACTGAGGCGGAACGGCGCGCCTCCAGGGAAACAGCCGGTCTTCCAAAACGGTCAGAAGCCAGCGGAACAGGAATGCCGCCACGCCAATGGCAATGATGCCGGCGTACACGCGTTCGAAGTCCAGCACTTTGCGCGCCGCCTCGACCATGTACCCGACGCCCTTGCGGGCGTTCACCATCTCGGCCAGGATGACGTAGGTCCAGCCGATGTCATAAAGAATCCGGAAGGATCCGAAAATGGCCGGAAACGAAGCGCGGAACAGCAGCCACAACGCATCCGGCACTTTGGCGCCGAGCGTGTAGGCCGTCTCCAGCAGCGCGTGGTCGACCTTGTTCACTTCCTCGACAACCAGCGCCAGCAGGTAGAAAAACATGCCGAAGAACAGAAATCCCACCTTCATCCCCTCGTCCATTCCGAACAGCGCAATGAAGGCGGGAAGAAAAGCGGTGATCGGCATCGACCGCATGGGCGCCGCAATGGGATTGACGAAATGAAAGATCCACGGAAAACTGCCCATCAGCAAGCCCAGCGGAATCGCGATGAGCGCGCACCAGAAAAACGCTTGAGCAATCCGCCACCAACTCTGGAAAACATTCCCCAACAGGTCGTACTCGCCGATGAGCCGGCCCAGCGCCGAGACCACTCCTCCGGGATCAGGCAGCGCCAGGGGCGGCAGGAGCCTGCCCCTGGTGAGGATGAACCAGATCAGTACTACGGCCGACCACGCCGCCACGCCCAGCGCCAGTTGATACGGTCTGGGGATGGGCTTCCGAATCGTCGCAAGAGGTGAACTCATTGGCCGGGATTCGGATAGACCTTGATGTCCGTGCGGCGGTTCTTGTCGCGGCCCTCCGTGGTCTCATTGGACGCAATGGGCTTGTCGGGTCCGTTGCCGGCCGTGCGCATGCGCTCCGACGGATACCCGTACTTCGTCATGAGATAGTTCTTGACAGCGTCGGCGCGCTGCTTGGATAGATTCATGTTCAGCTCGCGCGAGCCGGTTGAATCGGTATTGCCGTCGATGTCGACGACCGTGTTCTCGTAGGCCCGCATGAAGCTCCCAATCTCATCGACGATTACCTTTGAGTCCGGGCTCATCGCGGCAGACCCGCTCTCGAAGTAAATCGACCGGCGCTGTGTCGCGATCGGCGTCGCGCCCTTGGCCGGAGCCTTGTATTCGATCGGCGCCTCGGTCGAAGTTGCCGAAAATCTTCCTTCCATTCCCGCGACGTAGCGGCGGTCCACGCTACCTTCAATGTCCGCCGAACGCTTGATGAGACGCATCTCGCGGTACATTTCTTGGGCCATCGTCATGATGTTGGTGTAGTCCGATCCCGGCCCATTGCCGAAGAACGCTTTGTTGTCGGCGTAGTCCGATAGCCGGACACCGTCGAGCATGGTCTTGGCGAGATCCGCGGGGATGTTGAAGTCCTTGATCGAACCGATGAGCGTGTGAGCCCTGGCCGGTTCCTTGCGGATGAACTCGACCCCTTCCAGCCAGCCTTCCAAGAACTGGCGCACCGTTGCCGGCGAGCCGGCCGAGAACTTGTCGCTGACCACGAGGATGTCGGCAATCAGGCGGTTGGCGACGCGCGTGTCGTAGATCTTCTTCGACCCTTTCCGCTTCTCCACGGCATCGCTCATGTCGGGGTCCCACGCTACCGCCGCATCGACTTTCTGTTGAGCAAAAAGCGTCGCGGGTTCAATCCCGTCCTTGGTATGTACGGCTTTGGCGAAGATCTCGTTGCGCTGCTCGGTGGTGAGTCCGGAACTTTTCAGGCCGTTCCAGAGCAGGAAGTGCGAAGGCGTGTAAGGAGCAAACGCGGTCGACTTGCCCGCCAGGTCTTCGATTGAATTGATGCCTTGCTTGCCGATCACACCGTCCGCGCCGCGGGACCAGTCGACCATGAAGACCGTGCGCGCGTTGAAACCCTTGTCCAGGAGCTGGCCGTAATCCTTGGCCCAAACGTCCGCCGTGGTTAACATCACATCGACATTGTCGGAAGCCAGCGCCGCGACTCCCTCCGTCCAGTCGTCGATGATCTTGAAGGAAACCTTGAGACCCTTCTTGTCATAGATCGAGCCCGGCGTGGTGTCGAGACCGCCGTTCGCAACGAGTCCGCCGGCGCAGCCGACCCAGATGTTGACGCGCACCCGGACATCCTTCTTATCCACACTACCGGAGACCGGCAGGGGCTTCGTTGTGTCGACCGCCGTGCCGCCCGGCGCGGCTGCCTTCTTTCCGAGCAGCCCGGAAATGTCGATGACTCCGTACTTGTCCAGGCTGTATCCGACCAAGGCCAGGCCGACAAGGAAGATCAGGATCCAGCCGCCTTTTTCAATTCTTACCGCCATATGTGCCTCCGGCCCTTACGCGCTCTTTTCCGCTTCGCGCCCGCCGATGGTCTTCTCGGGCGCGGCAACGGGAGCATCTCCCGTGGCCAGGCCCATCTCAACCTTGAACTGCTTCACCAGCTCGGCGGCGCGTATCTTTTCTGCTTCCTCTTCTATCTGGAAGCGCTGCTGGTCGACATTGCCGATCGCCATTTCCATGCGAGCTTCGTTGACGGCCGTGGTTTCTTCGATCTTGCGCACCATTTCGTCGTGTGTCTGGCTGATGCCTGCCACCTCGAACTGCTCCATTGCATCGGCGACCTTCTTCTGCCACTGCGACCGCCGGTAATCGCGAATCGCGTTCATCGCCTCGCGCGTCTTGCGTTCCTTTTCTCGCAGGAACGCCGTCTTGACGTTCATCGCCTTGTCGAACGCCGAGCGCGCGGCCGACAATTGGCCCTGCGTTCGCGACAGCGCGCCCTTTAGCTGCTCGAGTTGAACCGCGAAATGACCGGCCAGATCATCGCGGCCGGCCTGAATGGCGGCCTTCACCTTGGCCGCCAGGTCCGCCACCTCCGACTTGTATTTGGCCTCTTCCTTCTCGAGCAGCGTCACGTTGGCCTTCACCATGGCGATGCTTTCGTTCATTCGCGGAACCTGATCGTTCATGTCGCGAATGTTCTGTTCGAGAATCAATTCCGGATCTTCGGCTACCGATATGAAGAAGCCGAAAAATGATCGCAACACTCTTGAGAGCCGCTCAAACATTCCAATGCTCCTTGCCGCTTACTGGCCTGGGGTCTGCGCCGGCGTGCCGCTCGGGGTTGCCGGCCCGGTGGTGATGGGATTCTCGGATGCAAACGGCGCCACCGCATCGGCGATTCGCCGTTCTTCCTGCTGCTTCTGCAGCCGCCACGTCTGCATCCGCTCGCGCTCCTGCGCGAGGGCGTCGTTGTTGGCTTGAATCTTGGCGCGCAGTTCGTTCAATACCCGGTCCGCTTCAGCCTGCAGTTTGCTGTTCTCGTCCGCCTTCCTGGCCTCGAACTGCTCCAGCGCGCGCTGCTGCACGACTTCGAACGCGTCCAGCGCCCGGTCCCGCCTGACGGCGTCCTCAATCACTTCCTGAAGCTTGACGCCCGCCGCATCCAGCGCCAGCAGCACCGAGCTGCGCTTGATTTCGGCCGCGAGCGTCCGGATGTGCTCGCTCTTGAGCATATCGGCGATCTTGAAAATCGTGAACCCATGAGGGGGTGTCCGGATTTCAGCCGCCTGGTAGATCTGTTCAAAGGAGGTTGGGTCGGCTACCGGTTGGGAGAATTGCGTGGGTTTCACCGAAGCGGCGATTTCAGCAATCGCCTGTGCGGCGTTCGCCGGTTCGGGGTGGTCACCCCGCTGTTCTCCGGCGGCGCTTCCCTCACTGCCATCACCCACGGAAACGAAGTAGTTGTACCACTTCTTGCCCATTGGTTCCCTTTCGCTGCGTTACGTCATAGCCAAGATATGAAGTCCGGGAGGGGGAAGTCAAACCGCTGCTCTACACACTTCGGAATACGCAAATCGGATCGGGCGTGTTCCGGTTGTTACGGACTTTTGACCCCTCCACGCGCCGTGCGGTATGCTGTAAAGGTAATCTCAACAGGAAATCTCTGCACAGATGGCCAATCACGTTTCATCGCTCAAGCGAGTTCGCATTACGGAACGGCGGACGGCTATCAACCGGATGAGAAAGAGCCGGCTGCGCACCTCAATTCGCGCATTCCGTAAGTTGCTGGAGAAGAAGGACGTCGCAGCCGTGACGCACGCTCTCTCCACCACTTTCTCCATGGTTGACCGCGCCGCCAAGTGGGGCATTATCAAGAAGAATACGGCGGCCCGTTATAAGGCCAGGCTCCACGCCCGCGTCAAGAAACTCGCCGCGGCCGCTTAGCGCTCCTCTACTTCGAGGAGCCATCTAAGTACCCCAAGTACTGTCCCATATAGTAGGGCAACAGGAAAGCCGCGCCGTCACTCATCTGCCGCCCACCCGAGCCCCAATCAAACCGCCAGGGATCCTGGTTCCAGTGATCGACATAACGCTCATCGACGGGTAGAACCTTGCCATTCAACCTGTGCCCGCGCGCCGGGGTCCAGCGAACCAGGTCGAGCCGGTGGCTATTCTCCACCCGCCAGTCGAAGCGGTCGACCGGGAATCTGCGCAATGTATCGAGCGAGTCTTCGCGCCAGTCGCCGTCCGGCGTCAGATCAGTGGCGCCAAAAGCGTCCTTGTACGACTTCCCGCTGGCCGCGGCGGCGGTGATGTAGTTGAACAAAGGGTTCATCTCGCCTCGCTCCAGGGTCCAGTGGCGGTGCAGCGCGAGCGCGTAACGGGATACGAGCAGCGGGTCCTTCTCATAGCGAACGAGGTGATAGAGGTTCATGAAGATCATCTCGTCGTCCGACTGGTTTCCCGCGCCGATTCCCATGTTCGATTTCGGAATCAGGACGTTGGCCGCATAACCGTATTGGCGAATGAGTTTCTGCGCGGCGGCGTCATACTTGGCGTCCCCCGTCATGTGCTCCGCCACTTTCAGATACGCGAGGATGCTCAGCGAGTTGATGCCCCGCTCTTCCCAGAAATTCGGGTTGTCGTTCAGGTTTTCGGGGTTGAAGATCGACCATCGTGCCGCCTTGCCGTCGTAGTCGACAAGCTGGTAATTGTGTGCGAGCAAGTGATCCGTAATCCCTCGCACGTGCTCGCGGACGGCCTTCTTTTCTTCCTCGGACTGCGCCACCAGGTCGTAGTACAAGCCATAAAAGAAGTAGTGTCCATCGAGTTCGTCCGAGCTTGTATCGGTCTTCCAGTACCACTTGCCGTCCGCGCTCACCGGCCAGCGGGGAACCAGCACCTTCCACAACGCATCCCGGGTGGCGCGATGCAGTTCATCCTTCTGGCGGGTGTAGTGGGTCGCGTTCGGGTCCGGTCCGCTGGTTGGCAGGATGGCTCGCGCCATGAATCCCGGGGGCGCGGGGTGCGAGCCGCCTTGTGTCACGGTACCCAGGAAACGCAAGGCCTCAAATGCTTTGACGGCGCGCCGCTTGGCGGCGGGGTCCTTGGTCGCCGCATAGGCGAAGCATTCCCCGGCGCCGTACATTGACGTCCACAGCCCGTCGTTATCGCTGTCGTGCTGCGTAAACTCCCCGGCATTACCCGCTTGCTTCACCGTAACGCCCAGCACGTACTCATAAGGCGTGCGCCGGTGGTAACGGTCGATGCCGGCTTCAAACATGCGCGC
>JADZCI010000095.1 GCA_020851655.1 Bryobacterales bacterium | reverse complement strand
TCGAACCTGTTTGGAGACATCTTGAGCGATCTGTCGGCGGTGGTCACCGGCAGCATTGGTTTGGCCGCCAGCGCGAATCTCGATCCGTTGCGGCGGTCGCCTTCGTTGTTCGAGCCTGTCCATGGCTCGGCCCCCGACATCGCGGGACGTGGGATCGCGAACCCGCTGGCGGCGATTCTTTCAGCGGCGATGATGATGGAGCATCTTGGCGAAGGGCTTGTTTCGGCGGCCATGGAATCGGCCGTGCGGATGGTCCTGCGGGAAGCCAAGACACTCACGCCTGACCTGGGCGGATCGGCCACGACCGAGCAGGTCACCTTGGCGGTGACGCGCGGCGTCCTGTCAAGCCGAGGCGGAGTGATAGCATGAATCTCCGTGGTGCGTAGCCGTAGCCTTGTCCTCCTGATTGGTACAGTCTGCACCGCTCAGGTGGGCCGGGATTGGGGCGTTGAGCGCACTTCCTACACCGACCCGGTCACCCGGATCCAGGTGACGGACCTGGTTCGCGGACCCTCGCAGGCGTCCAACCTCTACTTCCATTTCTCCAACTTCACGGCCGATCAGAAGTACATCATTCTGTCGAGCGACCGCTCCGGCTCGGGGCAGATTTTCAAGGTCGAGGCCGCCACCGGGAGGATCACGCAACTGACCGATGGCAAGGGCGTCGCGTCCACGGCGGCGTGCCCGCATCCCACCAACGCGGAGCTTTTGTACTACCCGCGGGAAGCGCAGATTGTGGAGTTGAACATCAACACGCTGAAAGAGCGGGTTGTCGGCGCGATTCCCGGTTTGACGCAGGGCGCTTCGCAGCAGCCGACTCTGAGCCACGACCACCGCAATCTCACGCTCGCTTTTCAGCGCGACACGCGCACGTGGGAAATCGGATTGATGGAGATCGCCAACGGGCGCTACCGGCGCGTGCTGACCCAAGGCTTCCGCATTGGCCATGCGCAGCACCACCCGCTGCTGCCGCGCATCTTCTACGTCTGGGAGACGGGCGGCTATGCGCCGCAGCGAACCTGGCTGGTTGAAGACGATGGTTCGGGAAATCGCCCTTTTTACTATCGGACCGATCCCAAGGAGTGGTTTACGCCATTGAAGGAGTGGGTGACTCACGAATCGTGGATTTCGAAGACGGGAGAGATGACGCTAATCCTGGACAAGGTTGGGATCATGATCGCCGATGCGGACGGGAAAGCCCGGCTGCTGCAAGGCGACTACTGGCACTGCGCCGCGCGTCCGGACGGCCAGCGCATTGCCGCCGACGATAATGCCGGAAGGCTCTGGCTGGTCGAATCCCGCAGCGGGAGCCGGCGGCTGCTGGCGACTGGGATTCGCGACACCGTGAGGGCGGTTCACGCCCATGCCTCCTTCGACCACACCGGCCGCTATGTTCTGTTCAACAACGGCCGGTCCGAACGGCGAGTTTCGATCATTGATCTCTCGACGCTGCCGGGCGCCGATTGGAGCCGCTGGACACCGTAGACCGGACTTTGAACCGCCTAGGGGATTGGTCCTAGTCCGAAATTCCTAGATCATTTCCGGCAATCGCCTCAAGTCGCGGGGTGGAGTGCCGATGAGGTGTCTTGAAGGCTCCAGCGAAAGGATCATCGATGCCCGTAGACGTACTGATTGTGGATGACTCAGCCGCCATTCGTAAGATTCTTCACCGTGTACTTCTACAAGCGGAGGTTCCTTTAGGCAAGGTGGTGGAGGCTGCCGACGGGCGCGAAGCCTTGCGGAAATTGCAGGAGGAAAAGATCGGGCTGATCCTTTCCGACATCAACATGCCCAACATGGACGGGTTGCAGTTGCTGAGCGCGCTGAAGGCGCAGGCAGACCTGAAAGCCGTTCCCGTGGTTATGGTCACCACGGAAGGCAGCAGCAGCAAGGTCATGGAAGCTGTGGCGTTGGGCGCCGCCGGGTACGTTAAGAAGCCGTTCACGGCGGACCAGATCAAAGAGAAGCTAACCGGACTGATTTGACGGGGGAGTCCCATGCGGACTGAAATCACGAGCGTACAAGCGACCGAGATATTGCGCAGAGCCACTCACGACGTTTTTGAGACGATGCTGGGAGTGACGCCGGAGGAGCGTGCGGGCCGCCAGGAGAACAGTCCGCCGGACCCAGCCGAAGGTGTGCTGGCGTTAATCGGCATTGCGGGAGATTGGGTGGGGACGGGCACGATTTCGGGCTCGGCCGGCGCCGCCCGGTTTCTGGCGGGCAAGTTTCTGATGCAGGAGTTCGCCGAGGTCGATGAGGAGGTCGTCGACGCTATTGGTGAACTGTCCAACATGGTGTTTGGCAACGTCAAGACCATGCTGGAAGAACAGCTTGGCCCGATGGGGCTAAGCATTCCCACGGTGATCTGCGGGTGCAATCTCACGACGCGGAGCGTGGGCAACCACGCCTGGACCGTGGCGGCGTTTGAAGTGGAAGGCCACCGCCTGGAGCTACGCATTTGTTTTCGCCGGCGTGAGAGGTCCTCCACGCCTGACCGCTTGGCCGCGTCCTTGCCGGTTCTGGGATAGGCGTTTACCCACATGACTCGCCAGGCTGATGTCCAACCAACAAGCCGCTACATTGTTTTCCGGATCGACGGCATCGAGTACGTGTTGCCCATGACGGCCATCCGTGAAGTCCTGCTGCCGAACATCCTGGAAGCGGCAACACCCACGCCCGGAGGTCCGG
This sequence comes from Bryobacterales bacterium, assembly GCA_020851655.1. GTDB lineage: Bacteria > Acidobacteriota > Terriglobia > Bryobacterales > Bryobacteraceae > JADZCI01. The sequence continues at coordinate 7,841 of JADZCI010000095.1, read as the reverse complement.
CGCAGTACCGGGTGAAAGCCCGGGGTTCCGACACGGCGGTGGTTTACTTCGGACGGCCAAAACGGTTGGGACCGCGCAACCGCGTGCTGCTGCTCAACGAGGTGAACGCCGGCCTTCTGGTGGACTCGGTGTCACGAGTCGAGGATATTCCGGCCGACCGCCAGGCGAACGGCAAGGTCCGGTTGGGCGCCAAGTGGCGGAGCGTGTTCGATGCCCTCCGGCTCATCAAGTGGGCCATGGAGAACACTCTGACGGGCTAGGAACGGGTGGCGAGCGTGGCGCGCTGGCTTACTACAAAGTGATCGATGATCAGACCTTTTTGAACATTCCGCCGCTGCAGTCCCCCGAACTCGTCGGCCAGACTGACAGCCTTCCGTATCCACTCAAACGAGACTCTTGCCGCGATCTTCTGTAATCGCGGCTCCAGGTCCCGGTTGCGCAGATTCGAGCCGCCGCTGGAAAGAACGAGCAGGTCTTCCAGCAGCGAATACAGCAGCTTGATGCTCCGGTCGAGCTTTTCCGGCTTGCTTTGCACGAAGGATTCCGACTGCGTGACCCAGGTGGCGAAGTTGCCTTCTCCGGCCGAGGCTTCCAGCATGGCGATCAGCACCGCTCTGCGTTTCTCGTAGGCTGCGAAATCGAGGCTGGCGGCCAAGCCGGGTGAACCGCCGGCCAGGGCCAACCGCTCGGCGCCTTCGGTGAGCCCGCGAAGCGCAATGAACTGCCGCATGTCGCCGTCCGAGAGCGGCGACAAGTGGAAGGAGACGGACCGGGAGCGGATGGTGGCCGGAAGATCGTAGACGTTTTCGGCGGTCAGGATGATGATCAGATGTTCGGGCGGCTCTTCCAACGTCTTGAGCAGGGAATCGGCAGCCTGCGCATTGGCCCTGTCCATCTGGTCGATCAGGAAGACCCGCCAGCGGCCCTTGAGCGGTTTGAACTGCGCGCGCTCTTTGAGCAGGCGCATCTGCTGGATCGAGATCTGGCGCAGCGGCCCCTCCGGGGGAAAGGTCACGAAGTCGGGGTGCGTGGAGAACAACAGCGGATCTTCGGCGCGCTTTTCGCTGGTCCACTTTTCGCGCTCCGCGATCAGTTCACCATTGTGCGGCAGGCTGAGGTCGTCCTGTTCGATCTTGTCCGGTTGGCCGAGGAGGAGCGCGCCGAAACGGCGTGCGAGCGTTGCTTTGCCGACGCCTTCCGGTCCGTCGAGCAGGATGGTTTGAGGAATCCGTTCCGTACGCGCCATTGTGGCCAGGGAGGCCACCACCGCCGGATTGCCGATGAAGTTATCGAACATGGCGCTCCAGCACGGGTGCGAACGTATTCCAGACGCGCATGGCTACTTCTCGTGGGGTTCCCTTACCGTCGATGCGGCGGAACCGCGCGGGGTTGGCCGCCACGAGTTGTTCGTAGGCGGTATGGACGCGTTCGTAGAAGGCCGCATCCTGTTCGTCCATGCGGGTTTCGTTGAAACCTTCCACGGCCTTTTCCCGGTTGCGCGCATGTGCGCGATCGAGCGCCGTTTTCACGTCGATGTCGAACAGCAGCGTTATGTGCGGGTCCCGGCCGCGGCAGGCGATCTCGTGCAGTTGGCGCACGACGGTTTGTCCGAGGCCGCGGCCGGCGCCCTGGTAGGCCATGGTGGAATCGGTGTAGCGGTCGGCCAGGACGATCTTGCCCGCCTCGACGGCGGGGTTGATGAGTTCATCGACGTTCTGCGCGCGCGCGGCGAAATAGAGGAGCAATTCGGCCACGGGGCTCAAGTGCTGGTTGGCGGGATCGAGCAGAATCTGGCGGATGCCTTTTCCGATGGTGGTGCCGCCGGGCTCGACGGTTTCGACGACCTCGAAACCTTCCGCGCGGAGGCGCCCCGCCAGCAGGCGCATTTGAGTGGTCTTGCCCGATCCGTCCAGCCCTTCAAAAGTGACGAACAGCCCCGCGCGCCGGTCAGTCATAGACGAAGTGCAGCACCTTCTTGAGGTCTTCCCAGGCTTCGCGCTTGGCGTTCTGGTTGTATGGCCGAAGCAGGAAAGAGGGGTGATAGGTGGGCATGACCGGGATGTCGCGCCACTTATGCCAGTTGCCGCGCATCCGGGTGATCCCCTCGCGGGAGTTAAGCAGAGCCTTGGCCGCGGTGGCGCCGAGCGCGCAAATGGCCTTGGGCTGGATCACCATCAACTGGCGGTAGAGGAACTGGCCGCAAATCTCCATCTCATCGGGCAAAGGCGTGCGGTTGTCCGGCGGACGGCACTTGACGACATTACAGATGTAGACATCGGCGCGTTTTAACGGGATGCCTTCCTTGGCCGCGGTGTTCTCGATCATTTGCGTCAGCAACTGCCCGGCGCGGCCGACAAACGGGATGCCCTGGGCGTCTTCGTCGGCGCCGGGACCTTCGCCCACGAAGACCAGCCGGGCACGTTGATCGCCGTCGCCGAAAACGATCTTGTTGCGCTGCTCGCACAGGCGGCAGCGTTTGCAGTCGCCGATGTCCGCCGAGATGCGTTCCAGCGAATCGGCGCCCGAATCAGGCGCAAACATGACGGGCAGGACCACTTCGGGCGGCTTCGGGGTGGCGACGGCGGGTTGAGATGCGATCGCGGCGCCTGCCGGCAAAAAGACCGTGTCGATGTGGAGGTCGCGGTAGAAGGTCAGATACTGGCGCAGTGTTTCGCGGTCCATCGATTCAAGCCGGGGTGTGGAGTGCGAGGCGCAGGCGCAGAACCTGGTCCAGGATCTGGCCGGCGATGCGGCGTTTAGGCGCGCGCGGCAGTTGGACGGGCTCGCCGGTGCGCAGCACGAGCAGGACCTCGTTCTCGTCCGACTCGAAGCCGATTCCCGCGGCGCTGACCAGGTTGCCGACCACCATGTCGCAGTTTTTCGATTCCAGTTTTCGCCGGGCTTCGGCCACCAGGTTCTGGGTTTCGGCGGCGAAGCCGACCACCAACTGGCTGGTTTTGCGGCGCCCGATTTCGGCCAGGATGTCCTGTGCCGGTTCGAGGTCCAGCGAATAGCGGGTGGCCGATTTTTTGACTTTTTGCGACGGCACGTTGGCGACGTGGTAGTCGGCGACGGCCGCGGCTTTGATGACGATCGTGGCCTTGGGGAGCGCCGTCATGACAGCCTGGTACATCTCGGCGGCGGTCTGCACCCGGATCAGGGAAACGCCGGGCGGCGGCGCCAGGTCCACAGGGCCGCTGATCAGAATGACTTGGGCGCCGCGATTGGCCGCCGCTTCAGCCAGGGCATATCCCATTTTGCCGCTCGACCGGTTGGAGATGAAACGGACGGGATCGATGGGCTCCCGCGTGGGACCGGCTGTGACCAGCACAGTCTCTCCTTCGAGGTCGCGCACGGGCCGGAGCAGTCTGAGTGCTTCGGCCGTGATGATTTCGACCTCGGCCAGGCGTCCCGGTCCCGTGGTTCCGCAGGCGAGCAAGCCGCTGCCGGGTCCAACGACCGAGTGGCCGCGTTTGGTGAGCGTTGCGAGGTTGGCCCGGGTTGCCGGGTGCTCCCACATGGCCGTGTTCATGGCGGGCGCCAGCAGGACAGGACCCTGGAATGCCAGGTACAGTGTCGTCAGAAAATCGCCGGCGATTCCATGAGCGAATTTGGCGAGCAGGTCGGCTGTGGCGGGAGCGACCGCCAGCAGGTCGTTTTCCTGAGCCACCGCGATATGCTCCACCGCGCTGGCCAGCATTTCTTCCCCGGAACTCTGGTTGAACAGGCCCGTGATGACTTTGTTGGCCGTGAGCGCGGCAAACGTGAGCGGGCGGACAAACTCCATGGCCGCGCCGGTCATCACCACCTGGACACGGCAGCCTTCTTCCATCAGGCTGCGCGCGAGTTCAGCGGCTTTGTAGGCCGCTACCCCGCCTCCGACGCCGAGGACGACCCGGGAGCCAGGCATGGCCGGGGCTACTCGCTTACGGCCTGCTGTTGCTGCGTGATGCCGGGGTCCTCATACTGGACCAGGCCGCGGCGGACTTCCTCCATCGCGGCAACGGTCGGCTTTTTCGAGGTTGTGGGGAGGAACGAGCGGGCGCCGCTCTGGAGCTGGCGCGCGCGCTTGGCCGCGACAATGATAAACCGGTAGGCGCTCTGTTCCGGATCGTCCGGAATTGCGAAGGCTGGCACTCGATGAATCTTTTCCGACATTTTCGGGTGAACTCTCTATCTATTCCTTGAACGTTTCCAGGATACGCTCCACGCGATCCCGGATTCCTGGCCCGGTCTTCAACCGCTCCGCTTGAACGATCGACCTCAACTGGTCGAACGCGGTGTCCAGTTGCTCGTTCACCACCACATAGTCGTAGCGGCAGTAATCACCGATTTCAGCCACCGCGCCTCGCAACCGCTTGTTGATCGTTTCGCCGGAGTCTTCCGACCGGTTTCGAAGACGGTTCAACAATTCGGCTTTTGAGGGAGGCAGGATGAAGACACTAACTGCGCCAGGAATTCTCTCTTTCAATTGTCTCGCACCCTGTACATCAATGTCGAGGACGACGTCTTTGCCTTCCGCTTGACCACGCTCAAGGATGCCGCGGTGGGTGCCGTAGTAGTTGCCGAAAACTTCGGCCCACTCCAGAAACTGATCGCGGCGGATCAGGTCTTCAAAGGCTTCCCGCGTGATGAAGTTGTATTGCTGACCGTTCTGTTCCTGCCCGCGCGGCGCTCGCGTGGTGTAGGAAATCGAGAACAGCAGGTTGCCGTCAGTGGCGAGTAACCGGTTGACCAGCGTGGATTTACCGGAACCCGACGGCGCGGAGATGATGATGACGGAACTCATTCGAGATTGGATGCCTGTTCGCGAATCTTCTCAATGGCGGACTTGGCCTGAATGCCGAGTTCGGTGATGCGCAGCCCGTGACCGCCCAAGCCGTTGGTTTTCGAAAGGATCGTGTTGGTTTCGCGATTCATTTCCTGGAGCAGGAAGTCGAGCTTTTTGCCCGCTTCGCCGCCGGAGGTGAGCAGCGACGCTACTTCGGCGGCATGCACGCCCAGGCGGGCAACTTCCTCGTGTATATCGCTTTTTTCGGCCAGGATGGCTGCTTCCTGCGCCAAGCGCTGCGGGTCAACGGCCACTGTGGAAAGCAGTTCGCCGAGGCGCTCCTGGAGCCGTGCCTGCAAGGCGGCTGTCACGCCCTCCCGGATCTTATCGATCTCGTCTCTTGCCAACAAGATAAGCCGGTTTTGTTCGTGCATCACTTCGGCGATCTCGCGCCCTTCGCGGGACCGGAATTCGTTCAGCGAGACGAAGGCTTCTTCGGCGGCGCCCAGCAGACCTTGCTTGACTGCTTCGGAGTGGTCGCCGGTTTCGGCGATACTGAGCATGCCAGGAATGCGCAAAGCGGAGTTCAAGTCCACCGGCGCCTGCACGCCGAAGGCATCCTTGGCGTCGTTCAGCGCTCCCAGGTAGGCTTCGAAAAGGGCCCGGTTCAAGCCGGAAGTAGCGGACTCCCGGGAGTGTACGACCATCACGCGGATGTCGAGGTGCCCCCGGATCATGTGTTTCTTGGCGAGGTTGCGAAGGTCGGGTTCCAGCGGTTCGAGGGTGGTGGGCAGATGAAAATGGATGTCGAACGCGCGGTGGTTGACGCTGCGCAGGCTGACTGTGATCTCGCCGAAGACTCCGGCGCGGCGGGCGCGGGCAAAGCCGGTCATGCTCCGGATGCTCATCTATCGCTCCAGGTCCACATACTGAAGTTCATGGAGGCGTTGGTAGATTCCACTTTGGCTCATCAGTTCTTCGTGGGTGCCGGTCTCGCGCACTTCACCGCCATCGATGACTATAATCTGGTCAGCCTTACGGATGGTGGAAAGGCGGTGGGCGATGACAATCACGGTCCGGCCTGTCATCAGGTTACCTAAGGCTTCCCGCACCAGGAGTTCGGATTCCGTGTCGAGGTGAGAGGTGGCTTCGTCGAGGATCAGGATTGGGGCATTCTTGAGCAAGGCTCGCGCGATCGAAATGCGCTGGCGCTGGCCGCCGCTGAGTTTCGCGCCCCGCTCGCCAATCACGGTGTCGTAGCCCTGCGGCAGAGAGGTGATGAACTCGTCGGCCCTGGCGTGGCGGGCCGCTTCACGAATCTCGTCCAGAGACGCCTGCCGTCTGCCGTAGCCGATGTTGTGAGCGACGGACTCATTAAAGAGAAACGTGTCCTGCGCCACGCTTGCAATCTGGGCACGCAGCGACTTGAGACTGACCTGGCGAATATCGTGTCCGTCGATCAGGATCGAACCCGAGGTCACATCGTAGAACCTGGGCAGCAGTCCGGCGATGGTGGACTTGCCGGCGCCGCTCGGCCCGACCAGTGCGACCACTTCGCCGGCGCGCACCTTGAGGTTGAGGTTGGCGATGGCAAAACCATTCGGCGAGTTCGGATAATGGAACCCGACGCCGCGGAAGTCGATCAGGCTCCGGAATGGCGGGAGCGGTTTGGCCTCGGGATGCTCGCGGATCTGTTGAATGCGGTCCAGGTATTCGAACACTTTTTGCGAGGCGCCGATGGCCTGTTGAAAGATGTTGTGAATTCCGGTCAAACGCTTGACCGGTTCGTACAACATCAGCAGGGCAATGACGAAACCAGTGAACTGGCCGCTGGTGAGAGCGCCGGCTTTGATTTGGATGCGCGCGTAACTGAGCAGCCCAACGATGGTCAGCGCGCCGAAAAATTCGATGATAGGAGAGGGGAGGGCCTGCTGGGCGATGTAGCGCAGGTTGCTGCGCTTGAACCGCTGCGAGCTTTTGTGAAACCGCTCGGATTCATGCGCCTCGGCGTTGAATGATTTGACGACGGCGTTGCCGCTGAGCGCCTCTTGCAGGATCTGGCTCAGTTCGGCCTGATCGTCCTGAGCCGAGCGGGTGGCCCGGCGGATGCGCTTTCCCAGCCGCGCCGTAGGCAGGAGGACGAAGGGGAGAACGGTCAGGCTGACCGCGGCCAGTTTCCAGTCGTTCTGGAACAAGACGTAGATCAATCCCATGGCCGCGAACGACTGGCGCAGCCAATCGGCAAGCATCTGCGAGACCGCCAGTTGGATCTTGTCGATGTCGTTCATGATGGACGACATCAGGCGTCCGGTCGAAGTGGTCTCGAAGAACTGCGCTTCCTCCCGCAGGACCTTGTCGAAGGACGCCTGGCGCAAGTCGGTTACCGCCGAGAAACCTACGTAGCTGACCAGGTAGTTGCCGCAATAATCAGCGATCCCCTTGGTGAGAAACACGAGCAGGATCGCGATGGCGACCGAGGTCCAGACGTTATGCACCGGGAAGGGCATGATCTGGTCGAGATAGAACGTGGTGTGGATGCCGGGGATGGCCGGCAGCGGCACGCGGGCTTCGGGTGAATCGGGTTGGAGAACGCGGTCGAAGATGGGTCCGATCAGGATCGGGAGCATGGCGTGCGCCGCGCCGGCTACCGCCATCAGGATCACCGAAAGGGCCAGGGCAGGGGAGTACTTGCGGGCGTAGCGGAGAAGACGGAACAGTTCGCTCATGCGCGCACCCGCAGGCGCTCCAGCGCTTGCACCACCGTGGCGGCGGCCACTTCCGCCAATGGACCTTTGGACACCACCACTTCCGACTCGGTTCGCCAGGGGGCCCAAATCACCGGGTTCGAGGGCCCGAACAGCACGACTACCGGCACGCCGAAGGCCGCCGCCATGTGGGCTGGTCCGCTGTCGTTGCCCACAAATAGCGTGGCGGCGGACAGCAGCGACTTTACTTCAGGGAGCGGCCGGTTGGCCACCTGGCGGAAGCCGTCAAAATCGCTCAGGCTGTCGCCGGGTCCGGCGATGAAGATGGGCTGGAGATTCAGGTTGGATTGGATCCATGAGGCGAC
>JADZCI010000094.1 GCA_020851655.1 Bryobacterales bacterium | reverse complement strand
CGCTCTCGGCCCGCGCCACGCGAGTCCGCAAGCACGTCGCGGGCTTCACCACCGATGTTCCGGCCTACATGCGCCTGGCGGACTTCTTCATCGGCAAACCCGGACCAGGGAGCGTGAGCGAAGCGGTCCACATGGGATTGCCGGTGATCACGGTTCGCAATATCCTGACACTGCCGCAGGAACGCTACAACGCCGCCTGGCTGGAGGAAAACAAGCTCGGCATCGTCGTCCGGTCGTTCCGCGATGTCGTTCCGGCGGCGGGACAACTTCTGGCCGGAACAACCTTGCGCCAGTTCCGCGAGCATACCGCCGCGCTTCAGAATCGGGCCGTGTTTGAGATCCCCGGAATCCTGGAAGGCATCCTCTCGGGTGCGTCGAACCCTGGTGGTGAAGGAGGTATTGCTGGAGCCTAGGCCGGCTAGAAATAGCAGGCTTGCCGGAGCGATTCCATCGCTTCGCGGTTAGCTCCGGTTAGCTCGATTGCAGTTGACTTATCTTACCCATAGCGCAAACGGACCGGCCAAAGTGCCACGGCAAAAAAAACAAAAAAAGGGTTGACCGTTTCATCACTTTACCGTTATGCTTTCTCGTGTGGCGCAGTCATTGAGGAGCTTGACTGTGCGCCGCCCGCATCACCGGAAACCGGCGATGTGAGCAATTCAAGGAGGACGAATGTCCAAAATGAGACTATGCCTAGCCGCTGCTGCATTCGCAGTTGGTAGTGTTTCGTTGTCTGCTCAAACGCTCGTTTCTACCGAGCTCAACCGGCCCGGTCAGAAAACATCGGCGGAAGTCCTTGCCTATTGGACGGCGGAGAGAATGGCCGCCGCCATTCCTCGCATCGAACGGATATCGGGCGATGCCACCCCGGGACCCGCGCAGGCGGTCGGACCGGTCGTGAGTTCCCCAGGGCACAAGCCCACCGGATTGGAGGCCGCGCTCGACGAGTATGCCGACCCGGCCGGCCAGGCATCCGGCATCGCACCGCAGGAAGCGGGAAACTTCAACTCGTATCCGTACCCCTTCACCCGGCACCAGCCGTGGGTCGGGTTGTACAACGGCGCATACTCGTTCTACCCGATCTACCCCTACCGCACGGTGGGAAAACTGTTCTTCACGATGGGCCGCACAAACTACGTGTGCAGCGCTTCAGTCATCCGGCCGCACTTGCTGCTCACTGCGCGTCACTGCATCCTTAGCGCGGCAACAGGATGGGCAACCAACGTGGTGTTCTATCCCGGTTACTCCAACGGGCAGAACCCGAAGCTGAAGCGATGGACCGCCCGCCGTCTGGCCACCTGGGGCTTTGGTGGCTCGGGCGCCAACTATAAGTGGGACGTCGGCTTCATTCAAACCAACGATGAAGGCGGATCCGGCTGCAACGGCAGCTCGGGCACCCGGACCGTCGAGTCCTACACCGGCTACCTCGGCTGGCTCTACGGCGGCAACGTCGCCGATCGCAACTACACGTCGATGGGCTATCCGCAAGCCGCGCCGTTCAACGGTCTCTACATGATCCAGGCCTACAGCGATGTCGGCAACATCGACCCGCTGAACCAGCCGGGCACGTTCTCCATGGGCAACGACATGACCGGTGGATCGAGTGGTGGTCCGTGGCTGGTCGGCTTTGGCACCACCAACTATGCCAACGGCGTCAACTCATACAAGTGGATCAACCCGAATCGTCCGGCGGAAATGAACAGTCCAAACTTCCAAGCGGACAATTTCGCCAACCTGCTTACTTACGCGCAAGGCCTGGCCTGCCCGTAAATCGCGTCTGAACAGAAAGGGCCCGCCGGCAGCATAGCCGGCGGGCCCTTTTCGTTTTTGCGGGCAGGCCTACTTGCAGGCGGCGTTGCCCGCCGACGGGACAGCCAGAAACGTGATGCTCGCGGGCGGCAACTCGATCGTTCCCGCCGGAGCAGCCTTGCCGCGCACCGCTGGGAGATCTCCAGCCGCGCTCGTCCGCAAAGCGGACCCATTCAACAGAACTGTCCCGCTTGTCAGCTCCGGGGCGGTCAGCGTGTAACGTTCGGAGGGCGCTGGAATGGCGATCTCCAGCGGAGCGTGTTTGTCGATGTTCACCGCCAGCAGCGCCACACCGCCCGGATGGTCACGCAGGCAGTGGGCATAGATATGTTCACGTGGCGGCGAGGACGCCTCCAGCACGGAAGCGCCCATCAATCTGCGCCACAGCACCGCCGTCCAGTAGTTTGGACGCGGCATCATCGTCTCTTCGTCAATGAGAGCGTAATCGCTCGCCGCCAGCGTGTTGTGGGCCACCACCTGCACGCCAAGTTTCGCCAAGCGGCCCAACTGCTCCACGTACCGGAAACTATCGGCAAAGGTGGAAGCCCACGGGTTGCCGCCGCACGCGGTCTCGCCGGTTTCCGTCAGCCACAGCGGCTTGCCCGGCTCAAACTGGTCACGCAGCGCCGCATAGAAGACGGTGTCCTTCTCCGTGCGGGACAACCAGGGCTCGGTCAGCGCGGCATCGATGGTCGTCAAGGCGGCGATATTGGCTGAACCGCAACGTTTCGACACCGCGCCATAGAAATGGTAAGAGAAGGCATCCACACCGCGCCCAGAAGCCGCCAGCATGTCCTCGGATTTCAGCTTTGGGAACGAGGTGACCAACCCGTTGTCACCCACCGAACCCGGGCCGAGGACGATCATTTTGGGTAGCTCACGCCTGGCGAAAGCGAGGAACGCCCGGAAATCCCGGCCGTAAGCCGCCGCATCGTAACCCTTCGGCGCTCCGCCTACGGTGGCAAAGTTCGGCTCGTTGAACATTTCGGCGGCGGCAATTTCGCCGCCTAAGGACGCGGTGTGCTTCACCCACCGCGAGGCGAGTGCCGGAGTCCAAACGCCGTTGCTATCGCGCACACCCGGGCTCACGGCAAACGACGTGACGATGCGGGCGTTCACGGCTTTCGAAAAATCAACGACACCCTTCCACTGCGCCCGGGTGAGCACCGATCCGAACCCGGGCGGAGGCGTAGCCGGCGGCGGGCCATCGGAATCGTGAAAATACGTCGAGTTCGCCCACGTTCCACTCACCCGCACATACGCCGGCGCCAGCGCGGAGGCGAGTTTGCGCAGCCGCGCGCCACCCAGGTCGATCGGCTCACGTTGGCGGAACAGGCCCGGATCCAGTCCGGCCGCGCTCCCGCCCACAGGCGGGGCCGGTTGCGCAGTAGACGGCTGGCGGTACGGAGCCCAGAACCTGCCACCCGTTACCTCGACCATTTCGACGTTGTAGGACTGGAAACGTTCATCCACTGAACCAACCCGGGACATCTTCTTTGGATCCAGCCGCGGCGGCTCGGCGGCCAAGACCGAGGCTGCGGCCAGGCTCAGATATGCGAGGCGCGGGAGAAAACACCGGTAAGCAGGCATACGATTCAGGCAACAACTATATCGTTACGCCCGGCGGGTCGCAATGAACCAGCAGTTTCCCCACGGGTCCCGCACGCCCGCCTCGCGGTCCCCGTAGGGCTTGTCCGTGGGAGCATAAAGCGATGCGGCGCCGGCGGCGATCGCCCTCCGGTAACATTCATCCGAATCCGGCGTCCAGACGTTGAGACTGCCCGGCATCGGCGCGGCGCCCGGCGCCACGTCGCCCATCTCCAGAACCGAGTCGCCGATGCGGACACGGGCGTAAAGCACGCCTCCGGTATCGTTGCGTCCAAGATACTCCCGCTGACCGTCGAACACCGTCTCGACAAAACTGAGGAACCCGGCGGCGTCCTCCAGGGAAACATACGGGGTGATCGTCCGGCGTCCCGCCGGCAGGTAGCCGCCGCCATCGCGCCGGGTCGCAATCGCCCATACATTCCCGCTGGGGTCCTTGACGCCCCCATCCCGGTCGCTCCAAATCCGGTCGACAGGTTCATAAAGCGGGGACGCGCCGTGACGCAAAGCCTCCTGAAAAGTGGCATCGGCATCGGGGACGTAGATGTGCAAAACCATCGGACGGG
>JADZCI010000093.1 GCA_020851655.1 Bryobacterales bacterium | reverse complement strand
TGGCTCGCCTTCTCACGCGCGCTGACCACACACGCATCTCAACCCGGACATCCTCAACATGGATCCACGCCGAAGCGAGATCAATGCTCCGAGGTACTAGTACTTGCGAACGGCACGGCAATCGTGACTAAAATTGCCTGCATGCTAATGAGGTTGTTGCGAGTTCTCCTCATGGCACTACCAGGACTGGCCGTTCCAGCCCAGGCGGGGTGGCGGGCGGACGCCGCGCTCTTGCGCGCCGCCAAAGCGGGCGACCCCGAGGCGTTCGCGCAAGCGTTGACAGCGGGAGCCAACCCCAACGCCTCGGACTTTCGCGCCTGCACCGCCGTGTTTTGGGTATCATCGGCCGGGCGGGCGGACCTGCTCAAGGCCCTGCTCGAACGTCATGCTGACGTGAATCGCGAGTGCGAAGACGGCGGCGCCCCATTGTGGAGCGCGGCGTCGAACGGCCACCTTGCGGCGTTGACGCGGCTACTGGAATCGGGTGCGCGCGCGATGGTCGAGGAACCGGAATTCCACCGCCGCGTGGCCGGTATTCAGGCGCGCGGCTTCAGCCGGACCGCGGCCCTTCTGGACTCCGCCTATGCCGCGGGCAAGACCGCTTACGAAAAGATTCTCAAGCGTCCTCTCTATCCGGATTTTGTTACACACAAGGGTTTCACCGCCCTGATGGAAGCCGCGGGGCGCGGAGACGCCGAGAGAGTTCGAACGCTGCTGGCAATGGGCGCGTCGGTGAACGCAACGGCGCCGGGAGACCACAACCCTCTCACGGTAGCTGTCCGTACGGGACAGACTGGTATCCTTCGCATCCTGCTGGAGGCGGCCCCGTATCCTTCTACGGCGCTGGCGGCGAGCCGCGCCGCCTCCGGCCAACAGGAGGCGCTCGAACTTCTGCGGCCGGCGGTTCGCGCCGGCGACCGCGTAGTGCGGCTGGCGGAAAACGGGGAGACCAGCGCGCTTCTCCAGGCGATGTTTCCCGGAAGCGCAAACTGGGCGGACGCGGGCGGACGGACACCTCTCGTGGCCGCGGCGGCGCGCGGGCGGCTGGCCACCGTGCAAGCCTTGGTAGAAGCCGGCGCGGACTTGACACTGCCAGCGAATCATGACGCCGTGCGGGTAGCGCGCGAGAATGAGCACGCAGAGGTGGTCCGGTATCTTCAGGTTCGCGTGGACCTCGCCGCCAACAGAGTGCCCCTTGAAAAGGTGCTCCCGTCGGTTCGCGACTTTGAGACGTTGTGGCGGCTCCGTCCGGGCTGGCGCGCCATCATGAACGCCATGGGCGCGGAGTTGGCGCTTTGGCGCTCGCGCCCCGAGCCCGCACCCGTCCAGGAAGCCGCGGCCCACGCATCCCGGGTACTGGCGGACCTGCGCTCGCAAGCCGAGCACTTCTGGAAACCTTCACAACCCGTCTCGCCGAGCTATCTCGCCGATATGGCCGCGACACTCTGGGCGCTGCACGGCGCACGCAATTCACCGGAGCCTGCCGCCGCGCTCGAATCCGCCGCCGGCGACCTGACGGTGAGGCTGCAATATTGCCGCGCCACAAATACCGGGCTCGGCGGGAAAGTCCAGCTCAGGGTCCACACCATGAAGGGTGGCGCCGAGGTCAAGAACTGGCGGGTCTTCTACCTTCCCAAGATTTTCGAAGACCAAGGCGCGGGCGAGCCTTTCCCCACCTACAGCAGCCCCACGGAATTCCCGCTCTCACCCGGCCGGTATCTCATCTGGGCCAAGAATCCGGCGACCGGTGCTGAAGGCGAACGGTCGGTTGTGCGCCTGGGCGGCGGACGCTCTGTCGAGGAGTTGCAGATTCCACTGCCATGAAGCTTCGGATCGGACCGCTGCCGGCCTGGGTGTTTCTCATTCTCGCGCTGGCCCTTGGCAGCCTGTCCGTCTGGATTTCCGTGCAAGCGCTGCTGGTGGGGCTCACCGCCCTGGGGTTGTCTGCCGTTCTGGCGGCGAACCTCGGGCAGCACCGCCGCCTCCGGCTCTGGATCGGCCTTTGCGTGTTTTGCGGCGCGCTCAGTATCGCGATGGCGATATCCGACCTTTCCAGCCGCGCCGCCTGCCTGGCCAGCTATGAAGGCAAACCACGCGTCATCGGCACACAACTCCGCCCCGAATCGCAGGCCTACAGGCAGCGCAATCCGGGCCTTTCCAACGACGAACTGCTCTTTGACGCAGCCGGCGTGCCAGAGCGTGTCTGGACGCGGGACTCCATCTCCCGCTGCGCTCTGCGCCTTCAGATCCTACCCGCCGGACTGCCCGGAGCCATCGTTTCTTTCGTGATTTGCGCCTTGACAGCGCTGGCCCTACGGCGTCAGGCGCTGCTGTCGCTCGCCGGACCCAGGACGCCAACCGCTCCCTCCGTCTCGCCGCCGCCGCCCGTTGTTTACGACTGCTTCATCAGCTACCGGCATCAGGAGCCCGATCGAACCCTGGCGCTCGAACTCGTCCAGCGTATTGAGGAAGCGGGGTTCAAAGTTGCGCTCGACGAGCGGGATTTCGCCGCCAACCAGCATTTCCTCGCGGAAATGGAGCGCTGCATCAAGCAGAGCCGCTTCACACTCTGCCTGGTCAGCCAGGCTTACTTGCGGAGCGGGAACTGCGAAGAGGAGGCGGTCATCACCAAGGTCCTGGACATGTCGGAGCGGAAGCGCCGCCTGGCGCCGCTGTTTCTCGAAGAGGCCGAAATGCCGGTTTGGCTGTACGGGTTGGTGGGCGTCAACTTCTACCGTCCTGATCCCGCGGTCGACCCTTTCGAGAAACTCCTGGCGCTTCTGAGGTCAGGCTGACGCAGTGGCCGCCGTCCGGCAGTGTAGATCTGGAACGGCGCCCAGTAATAGGGCTTCCGGTATGGCCCGGCGCCGCGGATCAACGCCAGTTTGGCGGCATGCAGAGCGTCCGGCGGGCGCTCGCCCCGCGACAGTTCCCGGTAGAGCCGGGTCATCAACAACGCGGTCGAACGGTCGCTCACGTTCCACAAGCTGGCGATGACATGGCCGGCGCCCGCGCGCAGAAACGCCCATGACAACCCCACCATTCCCTCGCCCGCGTAAATCCGCGCGCCTCCACTGCGGCAGGACGACACGGTGACCAGGTTGGCGGTGAGCGGCGCCGCCATGACCTGCCGCGCGGTCAAGCGTCCGCCCGGCTCCGACAGGATGATGGCCGACTCCAGCGGAGAATCGCGGTTGGCCGCCGCGTGAGCCGCAAAGTGAATCAGCGAAAACCGGCCCGGCGCCGCATCCAGATAGGCCGCGGCCGAAGCACGCTCTCCCCGCAGCGTCACCTGCGCCCGCCCGGACAGGCTCTCCCGCACGGCTGACATTTCATCCTCGGCGTGCTCCAGTCTGGCGAACGTCCCGCCCGGTGACGGATTGCCCATCACCAGGACGGCGCGCTCGTCAGGCAGTCCGCGCTCAGCACCCGCATCAGCCAGAGACCCAAGCCACGGGGCGGCCATGAAGGTGAAATCTTCACCGAGGTAGGCGGGGGGCGAGGGCTTCAGCCGGGGCAGCGTCTCAAAATTGAGGGCGTGGAGCGCGCCATCGGGCACAAGCGTAATACGGCTCCGCTCTGGAATAAGGTGTTGAACCGGTTGCCACAACGCTTCCGACAAACGCACGCCCGCCGGATGGCGGCTCTCCAGCGGGTCGCGCTGGGCTTGAATGACATCGTTGTACGCTGTGACGGCCTTCCGGATCTCGCTTTCGGGCGGCAGAGAAACCGCTGAAATCGCATCCTTGGTCACGACCCAGACGAAGCTTCGCTTACCGGAGAGCCAGTAAGAGAGGAAGACCTCGCCGCGCATTCTGGCGGCGCGTTTGAGATCCGCCGCGCGGAGCGGCTTTGCGGAAAGGCGCTGTTGGAGCCGGCCGGAAAGGATGCGAGCCCGGCTCATGTCGGCTACAAGGAGCGCATCTTCAACCCGGCCCCGCGACATCAGAAACTCAACATACTCTTGGTAGAGCCCGATCAGATTCGAGAAGTAACTCAGCTTACTTTCATCCTTCTCAAGACGTGACCGTTGTTGAGCGGCAACCGTCAATGCGGCCTGGAGCGCCGGTTCGGCCCGTACGGCATCCCCGGCTGCGATGTATGACTCCGCCAGCCCCGCATGCGCCTCCAGCACTGTTACCGGACCGGCGGATGAGGCGATCACTTTGTCGAAGATCTCGCGTCCTTTGTCATACTGCCCGCGTCCCACGGCGATTCGCGCCAGGTTGTTCAGGGAGAAGGCCAGCGCTTGTGGGTCCTTCAACTTCTGTTTGAGTTGCAGGGCTTCCTGGTTGTAACGGTCCGCCGCGTCCCAGTCCCGGGCGCCAATGGCGGCTTGAGCCAGGTTGCTCAGCCACGTCGCGGTCCAAACCGAGTTATCCAGGCTGCGCGCGATCGCCAGCGCCTCGGAGTAACTGGCCTTGGCCTGTTCAAACTCGCGCAAGCCGAGTTGAACGTTACCCTGGTTGCCGCGCCAGATCTGCTGCTCGAACCGGTTGCCGAGTGAGGCAAAGCTCCGCTCCGCGCTGGAAAAGTATTCCAGGGCGCGTTCGTAGTCGCCCAACCGGTAGTACGCCGAACCCAGATTTCCCATTGCCCTGGCGGCGGACACGCCCGCGCCGATCTCCCCCGCCAAGACCAGCGTCCGGCCAAACCACTCAATGGCATCCTCATAGCGGTGCGCGCGCAAGTCGAGGAACCCAAGATTTCCGGTGGCCGAGAGACGCAACGGCATGTGGCCCTGCCGCTCGCCGGACTCGAGCGCGCTGCGGAAACTTGCCTCGGCTTGCTCGAAATCGCCCGTGCGGACTTCCAGCGAGCCTTTGCGCAACCGCACCTCGGCGGCCAGCAATGCGGAGTTGGCGAGGCGCGCCAGTTGGTCCGCCCGCTCCAGATTCTCCGAAGCCGAGTCCCTGTCGCCCAACAGCAGGAAAGCGTGGCCCCGAAGCAGCGATTGGCGCCCGCGCTCCAGGTTCCAGCGCGGCTCCGGTGGAATCTCAAAATTCAGGGTGGCCTGCGCCGCGCGCGCTTCACGGCTGGCCAGTTGAAGTTCGGCCTTCAGCAGGCGTGCCCGGCAGTACTCATCGAAATCCCGACGCGCCCCATCCAGCGCCCGTTCCACGCTGCGCAAACCGTCACTGAAGCGCTCGGTTTGAAGAGCGGTGCGAGCCTCTTCAATCAGCCGTTGCCGGGGCGCGAAACGATTGGTCTGGCAGCCCGCCAACAGCACCAGCAGCAGCGCCGCGCGCATGCCTACCAATCCGATCCGTTGCCCTCGCCCGCGGCGCACATGAACTCGCCCTCCGGAACGCTGCCGAAGTTGATGCGCAGCATGTTCAGGTGCAGACGCTTCTGCGATATGCGGATCTCGGCTAGACGCACCACACCGAAGCCCGGCACTTGAATCACATGGCCCACACGCAGCAGGGGCGCTGCCGCCGCCGGTTGAACGCCGCGCAGCAAGGTGCCGGGAATCAGCCAGCGCGCCGCCGGAATCTGTGTCGCGGCCGGCACGGTGGCCCAGGGAAAGTAGACCCTCAAGGCGGCGGGAATGGTGCTGGCCTGCCCCCACAGCGTCAGGGCGTTGAACTCGGTCCGGAAACTGTCGGTGTTGGCCTGATACGCGGCGCGAACCTTGGTCACCGTGTCGAACTTGGCAAAGGTATCGGTGGCGAGGTCACACTCGACGGCCTCCCCGGCGATTCGCAAGCCCCGAAAGTACGAACCGGTCGGGGTAATGGACGGTTCCTGCGAGGCGTCGTTGGGGTGTTTCGACGTGATGCGCGCCACGATCGCATCCGCGGTGACCACATTCAAAACGTTGAGCCCTTCCACGGTGACGGTAACCAGGGTGTCGAACGAATCGTCCTTCTGGCTGAAGGCGCCGCTCACCTGCGAATAGACGCTGTGCGCCGAAATGATCTCCCGGTGGCGGAAATTGTCGATACGCACCGAGCCGTAGCCGCCCATGCCGGCGAGCGCGCAACTGGCTTGAATTGGAATCACCTCATCAAACGGCAGCGTGAGCCGTCCGGCGAGCCCGACCGCCTCGCCGTGATAGTGGAACCTTGGGATCATTGGTTGGGACCTTCTTTCTTAAGGACAAATCGGAATTCACCGGCCTCTGCCGTGCCGCCACCGGTTCCAATCCCACTCACCCGGATCACGTAGGCGCCGGGCGGCATTCCACCAGGAAGCAGGATGTTGAGCGGCATGCCCGGAGATGGAGCGCCGCTGTCGACGGCGAACTTCGTTCCGGGGACTTTCGACTCTTCGACCGTGCAGCGGTACCGCGGGTAGGTGGTCCCGGCAAGATCCATCTGGAGGGCGAAGAAAGCGGTTCCCGCCGGGATGGAAACGGTATTTTCTTCGCCCCGCGTTTCCCCCTTTACCGCGTAGGAAAGGAAAGCCCTGGGCTGCTCCAGCCCGGCCAACCGGCTCTCCAGAGACGGAATGCGGAATACCCCCTGGTAGACAACCACCACCGCCAGCAGGGCCGACGCCGCGGCGGCGGCGCCGAACAGCGGCTCCCTCCAAAGGTCCGCCAGCCGTTCTTTCCAGGTAATTCCGGCCGCGACAGGCTGAGTTCTGGAGGCGCCTTGTTCCCGGACCGCTTCCCGCGCGTTTTCGGCAAACAGAGTTGCATTTTCGACTTCCGCCGCGCAGGTGACGCAATCGAAGAAATGAGCTTCATACGCCGCCTGCTCCTCTTCCGCCATCTGCCCGAGGACATAGCGCTCAGCCGCGCCGGTTTCCACAGCCACCTGATGCTCCATCGGACTCACCTCGCAGCGCTCCTCATACTGACTGTGATTTTCGTTTCACCAGCGTATCGTGGCGATTTGCGCTCGCTGGGGCGGCCGCCGGCCCTGACGAACTCAGCAAGGCGGCGCGGAAACGCTCGCGGGCGCGGTGCAGCAGGACTCGCAGGTAGCTTTCGGTGGTTTGGAATCGCCGGCACAACTCCTCACGATCTTCCTCCTCGAGAAAGGCCGACTCGAGCAACTCGCGGTCCTTGGCCGGCAGCCGCCGCAATACGTCGCGGACCACCCGCTTGCGTTCCTCGTTGACGGCCTCGTCTTCCGGGCTTGGCCCCGCCGTAGGCGTATCGGGCGCATCCCGGGCCACCTGCGGATGACGCGTCCCGGCGCGTATCATCTCCATGGCGACGTTGTGGCACATGGAGTGGACGAAGCCGGCAAGGCGTTCCGGATGGTCCAGTGGCTTTCCCGCGCGAAAGTACTCCAGACAGCGCATCAAGGTCTCCTGGCAGGCGTCCTGAACGATCTCGGGAGCGCGGAGGCGGCGCTGGAGCATGATCCGGGCCACCCGCCCAAAGTAGGCGGTAAAGTGGCCCTCTGTCTCCGGATCCCGCCCTCGCAGCCGGGCGACATAAGCCTGGTCGAACACGTACGCAAGCTCCCTCGCGGTTGTCTCGGTACCTAGCAATACTACTCCAGGCGCATAAATTGCGCCAAAAGTGAAACGCAATCGCACCGGCATTCACATCCCCTTTGTGCGGCCAATACAAATCGGGCGCATTGGAGGCTGACAAGTGAAACACATAATCCTCGTCATTAGCTTCGCCGTGGCTTACGGGCAGCAGCCCGCACCAGCTCTCGACCGGGTCCTCGAGACGGTTCGCCAGCTCTCGGAGGAGGTTCGCGAACTAAAGCTGGAATTGGCCGCACACCGGCTCGCCCACCACGAAGAGAGACTTCGTGAAGTTGAAACACAGATCAACCGCCTGGCGGGAGAGCAACGGCAAGTTGAAGATACCGAAGCAACCAGCCGCGCCGAGCTCGGCCAGACCGAGCTCATGCTGGCCGGCGGCGGGCTGCCGGAAGCCGACATGGCGGCGCTCCAGGCGGTCAGGAATTCGCTGCTCACGGAACGCTCGGAGCAAGTGCGCGGGGACTCGCTGCTGCTGCGGCAGAAAGAATATTCTCTCCGCGCGCAAGCTGGCCAGGAGCAGGCTCAGATCAACGTGCTGCGCGAAAAGATTCGCGGCCTGAGGGGTGAAGACCGCCGGCCGCGCTGAGAAAGCTCGCTCTCATTCTTTGCCGCCGTCAGGTAAGAGCAGGCGCTCTTGTATAACGCGCTTCCGGCGCTGTTCGCTTGCGGATTCACGGCATTTATCAACAGGGAATGCGCCATTGGAGGAAAACAAATGAACAAGATCACGATTTCGGCTCTGTGCCTGGCAGCTTTCGGAGCGTTGCAGGTCTCAGCGCAGGTGTGGGACGCCAACACCACCACCGGGGTGCCCAACTTCTCCCCCGCCGGCACGGTAAAGACCTGGACGTTTGACGGGGGACCCAACGGCAAGGGTGTTCGTCCGCGGCCCGGTTTCGAGGGCCTGGGCTACGCCCACCTGTACATTCCAGTGACCGCCGCCAATGCCACCAAGTTCGCCTGCATCGGTTTGCGCTCCCAGGACAGTAATCCCGGCACGTCGATTCGCGCCGAGTTCACGCGGCAACCTCGCGTGGCGGCGGGTCCCGCGGTGATTATCGGCGCGGTCGGCAGCGATAACTCGGGTTTCCAGTACCGCCAGGCGGTCTTCCCGGTGCACGCGTTGAACTATGCCGCCAACACCTACTACATCCGGGTGACCTTCTACACCGGACCCCAGGGCCCGGGCGACGTGACCGCCTATGATGTGAGCCTGCTGGGCGGATGTACACTCCTTCCGCACGGCGGGGGAGAGAGCACGGAAACGCCCGCGCAGTAAGTAGTTTGCTTAGGCGAACTGCGAGGGGCCGGGACGCCGCTTCGAGCCGCGCTCCCGGCCCCTCCCTTTCGTCTTGCCCTCATACTGAGGAAAGTGAAGCACGGCCCGGTACGTCCGCCCAATGCGATCGCCAGGCGAATTCCGCAAATCCGTTGGCGGAAGCTGGCGCGGATCACGCTCATCGCTTTGGGCGCCGCATGTCTCCTGCTTTGTCTTTCTCTCTTCTTACTGAAGTGGATTGACCCGCCAACGACAGCCGTCCAGATTCAGCGCAGAGTCGAATCCTGGTTTGCTCCGGGAACCTATCAGAAGCGCTATGCCTTTGTGCCGCTCGGCCGCATCTCGCCACACCTGGCGCACGCGGTGATCGCCGCGGAGGATTCACGCTTCTTTGAGCACCACGGCTTCGATTGGATTGAGATCAAAGACGCGGTCACAGACGACTGGGAAGAGGGACGGATCCGCGGCGCATCCACCATCTCGCAGCAGGCCGTCAAGAACCTCTACCTCACGACCCGGGGCGGGCTGATCCGGAAAGCACTGGAACTGCCAATGACCGTCCTGGCGGAAGCGGTCCTGGGCAAGCAGCGCATCCTCGAGCTATACCTGAACATCAGCGAGATGGGCCGAGGAGTGTACGGCGCCGAAGCCGCCGCCATGTTCTATTTTCGGGTGCACGCCGCGTCGCTCAACCGTGAACAGAGCTCCCGGCTGGCGTCTATTCTCCCTTCTCCGCGGCGGCGCAGTCCGTTGAGAAATTCCGGCTACGCCGAGACCATCCTGGCTCGTATGAAACAAATGGGCTGGTAGGACGCTACTCCAACGCCAGTTTGATCAACCACTCCAGACCTTCCCGGTCGAGGACGGTGGAGATGAACAACTCCTGCCGGGCTCCCGAGGACAATGCGATGGCCCGGAAGCCGTTCACAACCGGCACGGTGACCCGAACCTGTACAGGGCCGCGGGCATTCCGCACCGGGCGAATCGCGCCCGGAATGATGGCCCGGATCTCCTTCGACAGCAGCAAATCCTCCAGGACCGGCCTCAACCCGTCGATGATGCTGTGTTCAATCTTGAGCTTGCCCTGATTTGTTCGTAGCTTCATTTCAATTGTTTCCGCAGCCGGAACTCGACGCTAAAGGCCCCATTGTCGTCCCGGGTCAGGACCATTGACCACGCTTTGTTGATGTTCCATTCCGCCGAAATCACCTGTTGTTGCGTCTTGGCCAGGTTGGTGGAGAACGTGACTGTTACGTCTTTCGAGACCGACTGCTCGACCGTCAGGCGCGACTGGTACGTGCCTTCGAGACTCGTCACTCCGGGGTCGATCTTGACGCGGCTCACGCCGAAGAACTTCTCCATGCGGCTCGACAGCGCGCCGCTCAAAGCCCCGCCCAGCAGCGTGTTCGAGCTCTGCTCCAGGACATTGCCGTACTGGAATGTGGAGCCTTGCGGGACGCCACTGAGGGATCCAGGCGTGCGTCCCACGGTAAGCAACGCCACAATTTCGTTGGTTGCCAGAGGTGGTTCGGACCGGTAGGTCACGTTAATGCGATCAAGCGGACCGTTCACATTGATGTAGACCGTAACGCCGCGAATGCGTGTCTCAACGTCAAAGTCCAGGGCCGGCTGTATGACCGCGGTGTTGTAGAACAGCAATTCGCCGCGCGTAATGGTGTAGCGGTTGCCGAAGAATTCCACTTCGCCCGCATTGGCTTTGAGACTGCCCAGGACAATCGGTTTGGCGGGACTGCCGCGCAGGCGCAGGTCCGCTTCGATTTGAGTCTCCTGCGTGAAACTGCTCTGGAAGAAAGCGTTGGCCGAACTCCGGACGCGCACGTCGAACTGCATCCCTCGCAGGTACTTGTTTTCCGTGACCGATGCCGGCGCCGGACGATTGGGCTCCCGGAAGATACTGCCGATATCGCCCCGGGGATTGAATCCGGACCGCTGCACCGTGACCGTGCCGGTCAGCAGGCTGCTCGTGGTGCTCCCGGTCAGCGATACGTCCGCATCAAACGTCGTGCTAACGCCTTCCGGATAACGAATCCGGACCTGCGAAACGATGGCCTGAAGGCGGTACAGCATTTCACCGCGCGCCATGCTGACAAAGCCTTTCAGGTCGAAGGTCCCGCCCCCGGTCTGGCCGGTCAGCTTTTCAATAGTGGCCCGGTTTCGATCAAACAGGATGACACCCTGCGCCTTGTCAATGCCGTTCGGAACGTCCCGCAGGAAAAACGACGCGTTGTTGATCTCCATGCGCCCCGACAGTTCCGGGTTGTCCGCCGCGCCGTGCAACGAGGCGCTAATCACGGACCGGCCCGACGCCACGAGGTCGGGATTGAATGTGGACAAGACCCCGAGATTGATACTGCCCCTCAGACGCGCATCCCAGGGCGCTTTCGAGTTGAATTGGAACACGCCGTCGACCGACAGATCGGTGTCCTTGGCGACGAGTTTGGCTGTCTTGACCTGGATGCCCTTTCCGGTGACGTCGAGTTCAATCGGGCCTTCGTTTCGCACCGTGAATTCGCTGGAATCGACGGCGGTGTCGCCAATCTGCGTGTCGCGGGGACGAAACTGCGCTTCCTCAATGACGATTTTGCCGGAGCCCTTTGAGGGATCGAGGAGCGGCCCCTGAAAATCCGCTCTGACTTGAACGAAGCCGCGAACCGGCGGCCCTTCGGCGCCGAAGTCTTTGCCCGCCAGTTCCGACAGCAGCCGGAAGGTCAGGCGGTGGGAGGTGATGACGCCCTTCGCCGGATAGCCGGCGGCAAGAGCAACCGTGGCCGCGGCGGTAACGCGGGACGATTGCAGCGTGACGCCGCCCTCCACGCTCAACGCGGCGCCCTTGGTGGCTGATGTGAGGCTTAGATCCCCAATCCGCTGCCCTCCATAGCCCAGGTTGCTCACCGACGCGGCGCCGTCCAGGGCGCGAATCCGGATCTGGCCTCCGGCAATCTCCAGCGCGGTCGCAAACTCGGTTACCGCCTGGCCCGCCACCTTGGGAAAGTGAGCTTGCAAACGTTCGGAAGCGGCCAAGTCGAACCGGTCCAGTTTCACGCGCAGGTTGAGAACGCCATTCCGCCAGTCGCCTTGATTGTGGCGGTAATCCCCACCCAGGTCAAAGCGCGCCTCATCGAGAGCAAGGTGGCCCTGAAAGCGGCCGCCGGCGCCGCCGTCGTACTGAAAGCGGCCCGCGATGTGTTTGAACTGATCTCCGTAGACCTCCGCCCGGGAAAGATCAAAACGGAACGCGGCTTGAGGCGCGGCCAGGGTTCCTTCCAGCGCCACGGTTCCCGAGAGCCGCCCCGCAATGGGGATGCCGGCGCCGTTCTCTTTCAACAGCCTCCCAACATCCACATTGCGTGTGGCGAAGGCGGCCTGGACGGGCGGATTGGCTCCCAGGCGCCAATCGGTCAACGCGATGCGGCCGTTCCCGCTGATACGCGCGTCGCCCTGCGCGATGAGCCCGTTGGCAATTTGGAGCGAGTTCCTGGAAAGCGTTGTGTCCGCCTCGATCCGGTCGAGCACGATCCCTTGCGCAACCACACCGTGCGCGGTGAGACGGCCCCGAATCCTCGGGTCATCCAGATGGCCGTCCACCGTGCCTGTGAACACCGTGTCTCCATTGCTGAGGGTGACCGGGACCTGGAAGGATTCGTCTCCCGAAAGCGTGCGAATCAAAGGCTCGAGTTCCGCGGTATTGACCGTCCGGAATGAGACCTCCAGGCGCCGCCCCAGAATGCCGCGGAATGTCAGGCGCGAGTCCTCAGTCTTGAAATAGGAGGCGCCGAGGTTGAGTGTCCCCTGGCCCTGGTCGTAGCTGGCATCCACTTCGCCGGTGACCGGCAGTTGCCCTTCGAGGGGTTCGATCTTGGTTTGAGCCGAAACCACCAGGCCGCCGATGCCCCCGGGAATGAACCGGCCAGAGGCATTGACCGGACCGGAGAGCGCCCCATTCCACGGCAGCGCCGCTTGATTGGGCTTGATGCGCACCAGTTCGTTCAATTGAAGGCCATCGGCAATGCCCTCCACTTCGAAGTCGCGCCACCGGGCCAGGCGGACTTTGCCCTGCCAGGCGCCACCAAAGGCCCGTACCTCCGTTTTCTCGAGTTCGAGTGTTTCGGCGGTCAGATGATACCGGCTGGCGGCATCGGCTGAGCGGATGCGCCACTCCGGCTGTTCGGCGCTCAATCCCGTGGCGCGAGCATGACCCCGGAACTGGTAGCCGCTCTTTTCGCTGTAGCTGAACACACCTTCTGTTTCCGCGTGGCCTTCGGTGACCGGGCGCACCGGGAGACCCTTGAGATTCAAGGAAGCTTTGTAATTGAGCTCGATGGCGGGATGCTTGAAATCGGACAGCGTGCCTTGAACCTGCGCTGTGGATGTGCCGGACACCAGCCGCCCGGACTCAAATTTCACGCGATTGCCTTCGAGGATGAAGCTGCTGTCAAAGCCGATCCTGTACCGGTGGTCGAGCAGAATCTCCCGTATCGCCACCTCGCCCCGGTACGCGGGCCCCGAATGATCGTAGGCCATCTTCACTGCCACCCCCTGGGCGTTCAGCGAAAAAGGGACTCGCGAGGAATCGTATTCGGCGACGCCATCGCTAAGCTCAACCGTGTCGATCGCCAGGCGCAGAAAGGCCTCCATGGGGTTCTTTCCCGATGGTGGTTTCCGGGGCGATGGCACGTTGGTCTTGCCATCTTTGTCAACGTAGATGTGCAGTTCCGGCCGGACAGCCCGAAAGTCACGCAGGTCGATGTCCCGCTTCCAGAGGGAAAGAATCTTGAGGCCAATCTCGGCGCTTTCGACCCGCACAAAAGGATCCCGGCTGGGGTCTTCCTTGCCATGCAGCACGAAGGGTTGCACCCGCACGCGCAGTTGGCGCCAGAAGATGTGGTAGTCGCCGAACTCGGCTTTGGCGCCCGTATTCTCTTCGATCAGCGCGATCAGGCGGTCGTGGACATAACGGTGGAACCAGCGGCTCTCGAGCACGGCGAACGCGGCGAGACACAATGCCCCGGCCAGCAGGACAGCGACCAGCGTTCCGCGATAGGCGAATTTCATTGAAACGCCACCGGGAAGTACGTGATTCTGGCGGCGGCGCGCTGCTGTTCCAGCCATTGCGAGAGCGCGTCGTTCAGTTTGCGGGCGGTCAGCACGCGCACGATGCCGGCCCGCACATCGTCTAGGTCCGCGGGTTCGGTCTGTTTCGGCTTCAACTCCTCCTCGTAATACTTGCTAATCTCTTCTTCACTCACCTGCACCGCGGGCCGGAAGCGGAAGTCGATGAAGCGCGTCAGCGTCAGTTGCCAGATGATCTCCTGCTGCAGGTCGTCTACCGTGAACCCGTAGCGGGCCAACTCGGCGTGAAAAGCCGCGTCATTCTGTTTGCGTGACTCCTGGATCTCCTGGATCTCCTTCAGCGCCTCCGGGACATTGGGCAGGGGATAGCGAATCAGGGTCATCTCTTTTTGAATCAGGGTCTGATTGACCAGGCGCTCCGCGGCGCGGCGGCGCGACTCGGGACTGAAGTCGGGCTGAATGCGCTGCAGGTAGGCGTTCAGGCGGATCAGCCTGCGAATCGCCGAAGCGGTGACGACCTGAGTGTCGATGGCGACGGCAACGCAGTCGATCATCTCGCCATACAGGGCGGCCAGCGATAGCAGCAGCGCGGTGGCGAGTCTCATCAGAATGTCTGTCCTATCGAGAAATGGAACTGGAACGGCCGCACGCGCTGCAAAACCGACTGGCCGCCGCCGCCATTAATCAGATCTTCGCGCGTCCCCTCGAACCCGTAAAAGCGCGGCGAGTTGAGTCCATACGCCAAGTCCAGACGGATCGGCCCGATCGGCGTCTTGAAGCGGAACCCAAGTCCGGGCGCCTGCACCATGTAATCAAAGTCCGTGGGATCCCTCTGCTTGTACCGGAAGGAGATCGTATTCACATTCGTGTAGACGTTTCCCGAGTCGAGAAACAGGACCCCGCCGACGACGGTTCCAATGAGCGGGAAGCGCAGCTCGAGGCCGTTGAGAAAGAACGCATCGCCACCGATCGGAAACCCGGTCACCAAATCTCGTGGTCCCGCCTGGTTGTCCGGAAATCCGCGATGTGTGGAAGAGCCGCCCGCGTAGAACTTCTCTGGCAGCGGAATGGGCGTCAGCGCGTAGTTGTAAAGCCAGCCAAAGGAGGTGGAGCGTGCGAAAACCACGTCCCGGCCGATTTTGTGATACGTGGTGTTGCGCGTAACCAGCCGTGTGTATTGCGTGCTCGATCCGAGCCAGCGGCTCGCGACGCCGCCGTCGAAAGTCGAGTAGCTCCCACGCGTCGAGTCGAGCGGATCGTCGCGGCGATCGCGTACATACGACGAGGAAATCAAGCCCGCCCGGTCCGGCTGAGAGTAGATGGGTATCAGGCTGGGATCGATATTGAGGCTTTCCGATGGGACATCAACCTGGCGATAGGTCAGCCGGTATTGCAGAAAGTCCCGCCGGTTCAGACGCTGGTTCAACTGCGCACCCGCTTCGTAGCGGATCGCCGTGAACGTCCGCACGTCTCGTGAGTAGTCATACAGCATGTTCGTGGTCAGCGAAAAGCGTTCTCTTCCGCGGAACTGCGGCGCGGTGTAAGTGAAAAGGGCGCGCCGCTGGTAGGTTGAGACACGGCCGGTCAGGCCCACCGTATGTCCGATGCCCATGAAGTTGGTGCGCGTGATGCCGAGCAGGACGCGCGGGCTGAATCCCGCGGTACCGGCGGGCGAAGTGAAATCGTTGCCGCCTCCGATCCGGCCTAACTCCGCGCCAAATCCGAACATAAGAGAGTACTTCTTCGCTTCGTCGACTTGCAGCAGCACGGTCTTGTCGCGCTCGAGTCCGTCCGGATTCTGTACCGCGATCGCCACTCGGGAGAAGATTCCGAGGTCATAGAGCCGACGCTGAGTCTCCACCAGGCTCGCCTGCGAAAGCGGATCTCCGGCGGCAAACGTCAACCGGTTGGTGATCAGGTCGCGATGCGTAATTACGGTCCCGCTGATAAGGACTTCGCGGACAAAATTGCGCCGTCCTTCGCGAACCTCGTAGGCCAGCTTTGCCTGGTGCGCCTTGGGGTCCTCGGCAACGCTGTACTCCAGGGTTGCGTCGGGGTATCCGTTGTTGAAGTAATAAGCCAGAATCGCGTCTCGGTCGGCAGCGACACTGCTCGGACTGTATGGTTGCCCACGCCGGGCCGAGATCAACCCTTCGATTGTGGGGATCAGTTTCAGATCGACGCCGCTCAGGTCCACGCCGGACACCAGCCACTGGACTCCTTCGTCAATCTGCACGACGAGTGAAAGGTCGAGCGGCTTACCCTTGTAGTTCGGCTCCACGCGGGAAGTGACCTTTACGTCGCGGAAACCATTGGACCGGTAGAGTTCCCGAATGGAATCCTTGTCCTGTTCAACCAGGTCGCGGCTGAACCGCCCCCGGCGGTATCGTATGGTGCCTCCAGGGATGGTCGCCATGCGTTCCCGAATCGTCTCGGTGTCGAAATACCGGTTGCCGTCGACTTCGATATGGACCATCCGGTACCGGTCGCCCCGGTCAACGTGATAAATCACCGCCTGGGCGCCGGATGAGTTGGGATCGCCGGTTTCAAATTCCACCTTCGCCTGGAAGTAACCCTGGCCCTGGAAATAGTCGAGGAGGTTGCGCCGGCCTTCCATGAGCAACTCCCGGTCGACGGTCCGCTCCTGATACACCGGCACCAGGCTCCGGATGACCCCCTTCGATACTTTGGCCCCTTGCACCTCGACGGTGAACTTGGGACCCCGTTGAATCCCGATCACGGGTTGCAATGTTGAGCGAACCCGGTTGTAGTTCACCTCTTTCACCTGCACCTGTGTCTGAAGAAAGCCCTTGTTGAGGAACGCCTGGCGTATGCGGTCCAGTCCCCGCTGCAAGCGGACCTCGGTGTAGTCGTTCCAGCCCCGCAGCCCGTACCAGCGCTGCCAGCCGCTTTTCCGGATGAGTGATTTCTCCTGTTCAGCGGGAATGCCCTCGAACAGCGGCCGCGTAAACTTGGCGCGCGGCCCGGGGGTGACGGAAAACACGATGTCGCTCTGCTGGGTGTCCGGCTTGGGAATAATGCTCCACCGGACTTGCGCGGTGTAGAAGCCGTTGGCGCGCAGCATTTCAGAAAGGCGGTTGCTGGCCTCGGGCAGTTCATCCTCCCGGAACTCGGTTCCAATGTCCAGTTTCGCCGCGTTGACAAGCTGGATGCGGCTTGGCGGTTCGGGAACTCCTTCCACCGTGACGCGCCCGATAAACGACTTCGGACTTGTCTTGAAGGTCAGGGAAACCCCGTCGCCGGACTCGACGGCATCGACGATGATCTGTTCGAACCGGCCAGTCTCATAGAGCCGCTGAATCGCCCTGCTGAGTTCCTTGGAATTGAACTTGTCGTTTGGGCGGATGCGCAACGAAATTCCCAGTTGGGCCCGGCTCACCGGCTGCTTGCTGGGTTCGAAAAGGAGTTCCCGGATCGGCTTGCCCTCGTACTTGGTTTCCGGGTCGATAGCCGGCGCCTGACCGTAACAAAGAAATGAAACAGTCAGCCACCCAAGCAGGGGCCGCGTCCGGCGCGGCGACAGTGCCAGCATCTCGACTGCTACCATTTTGTCGGATGAACGATTCCCAAAGGGAACGCTATTCCCGGCAAGTGCTGTTTGGGGGAATTGGCGAGGCCGGGCAACAGCGTTTGGTGGACGCGCGCGTGACCATTGTTGGCTGCGGCGCGCTTGGCAGTTTTCACGCCGCCGCCCTGGTGCGCGCCGGCGTGGGACGCATCAGATTGATTGACAGGGACTTTGTCGAATGGAGCAACCTCCAGCGCCAGTGGCTGTTTGAGGAATCCGACGCCCGCGAGGCGCTCCCCAAGGCCGTGGCCGCGGCCCGCAAGGCGGCGCAAATCAATTCATCAGTCATTGTTGAATCCGTAGTCGACGACCTGAACCCGCAAAATGCCGAAGACCTGCTCTCGGACGCGGACCTGCTGCTGGATGGAACCGACAACTTCGACACCCGTTACCTGATCAACGACTTCTCGGTAGAACGAGGCGTCCCATGGATTTACGGGGGCGCGGTCGGCAGCTACGGCATCGTCATGCCGGTGTTGCCGGGGCGCGGACCGTGCTTCGAGTGCATCTACCCGAACCCGCCGCAAGGCGCACAGCCAACTTGCGAAACCGCGGGCGTGTTGAACACGGTCACGGCCAGCGTCGCCGCCTGGCAGGCGAGCCTGGCGATGAAGTTTCTGGTCAGCGGCGGCATGCCGCCGTTCTTGACCACCATGGATCTTTGGGCAGGCACGGCACATCAAGTCAGATTACCGGATGCCCACCCGGATTGTCCCGCATGCGGAAAACGCACCTGCCGCCATCTTCATGGGAAGGAACGCATTCCGATCAGCCTCTGCGGCCGGAACGCCGTGCAGATTCATGACCGCCGGCGTCCTGTGGACTTGCGGGAACTGCGGCAGCGGCTCGCGCCCCTCGGTGAAACCCGCGCCAACGAGTTCGCGGTCCGGTTTCACCACGAATCGTATGAAATGACGATCTTTGCCGACGGCAGGGCGATCATCAAGGGCACGACCGACCCGGGCATAGCCCGAAGCCTGTACTCGCGATTCATTGGGAATTGATGTCCGGACGCAGGGTTGATGCGCGCGGTGTTCAAGTGCCTGAGACTACGGAGCAGGAAGGCGGTATCCACAGAGTTGCGGGACGCCTACGATGACCAAGAGGCTGCCAAGCGGCCACGCAACGCCAGCTTCCTCCGGCTTGGGCTTCCGCCCCCTCCGGCGGAGCTCCAAGCCAGTCTGGCGTCACGCTTCTCAACAGCCTCTTTGTCAAGGCCAAGCCGATTGGAAAGTCCCTCCAGGCGGAACTTTCGAATCGGCCCGTGCCCCGGGCGCTCCTCCGAGTGGCGTCCGGGGCTACTCCTCCGCTGATCTTCGCCCCAATCCGGGCTCAGATCGACTCACAGGTTCTCAGCGAATGCCAGGCAGCCCTCCAGCCGCCATGGCTTTCGCCGTCACGGGAACAACCACCTGTTGCAGGAACATGCTGAACGCGACGTAGGCGGTCACCAGCATCGAGATCATTAGTCCCGTTGTCAACGTGAGGTCATTCACCGCTTGTCTCATCCCTGTGTCCTCGCCCACAACTCAGTGCAGGGTAAGGGCCAAACCTTAGCCGCTCCTAGGTGATTGATTCGATTGGTGCGATGAACCTGATCCGGCCGGCCATTCTCACCAATTGGTGAGAGGTACTAACGGACAGATGAGCGGCTGGCGCTGACGGGAGGAGGTACCTATGGTAGTACCACCGGCTCACACCATCGCGAGCGACCGGTCGAACCGCGCGATGAACTCGCCGATATCCGCCTGGGTCACATTCATCGGGGGCGCGACACGGATGACGTTGCCGTGAAGCCCAGCCTTGCCGATCAGCAGGCCATTCTCCCGGGCGTACTCCATCAGCCGTCCGGCTTCTGCGGTGGCGGGCGTCTTGGCTTGGCGATCTGTCACCAGTTCGAGCCCCTGCATGAGACCCATTCCCCGCACGTCTCCGATCAAGGGGTACTTTTGCTGTAGCTCCAAAAGGCACGACCGGAGGTAGGCGCCGGTGTGCTCGCAATTGCCGACCAGGTTGTTGTCGTCGATGAAGTCGATGACGGCCTTGGCCGCCGTGGCGGTGACCGGGTTGCCGCCGAAAGTTGAAATCGTCGCGCCGCGTAATCCTGCGGCGACTTCAGGCCGCGCCACGGTCAGGCCAATAGGAGACCCGTTGGCCAAACCTTTCGCTCCCACAATAATGTCCGGCACAACACCGGAATGCTCAATCCCGAACCACTTGCCGGTCCGGCCCCAACCAGTCTGGACCTCGTCGCTGATGAACAGCCCGCCGTACCGTTTGACGATTTCATGGACTTTGCCGAAGTACTCCTTTGGCGCGGTGATGAATCCCGCCGTGCCCTGAATGGGTTCAGCGATGAACGCCGCGATGGCGCCGCTGGTTGTGGTCCGGATGGTCTCCTCGACATCATCGGCGCAGCGGACGTCGCAAGAAGGATACTGCAACCCGTACGGGCAGCGATAGCAGTACGGGTTGTGGGCGTGAGTAAAGCCCGGCGTCTGCGACGGTCCAATGCGCCAAAACGAATTGGCCGACATGGCCAGCGCCAGGGCGGACCGCCCGTGATAAGCGTAGCGGAGCGCCACCACGTCGGAGGATCCGGTGTAACAGCGCGCTGTAAGGATGGCCATCTCGTTGGCTTCCGTACCGCTGTTGGTAAAGAACGATTGCGTGAGCGCCCGTCCGGGCGTAATCGATGCGATCTTCTGCGCCAGCCGCACCTGCGGTTCGGTGACATACAACGTCGAGGTGTGCTGCAGCCGGTCCATCTGCTCGCGTACCCGGGCATTAACGGTTTCGTTGCAGTGCCCCACGCTGATGACCAGGATTCCGCCAAAGAAATCCAGGTATTCTTTGCCGCCGGCGTCATAGACAAACTGGTTCTTGGCGTGCGTGATGACGAGCGGCTGCGAATAATGGTGCAGGTGGGACGGAAAGATGAATTCTTTTTGGGCCAGCAGGATTTCTTCTTGATTCATTTCTCTCTCATGGTAGGACGGGCGCGCTGACCGGCAGGTCCACTTCCGTCCGGGTTCCCTCACCCGGATGTGAGTGGACGGCCAGCCGGTACTTGTCGCCAAACAGGACTTTGAGCCGCTCGTTGACGTTTCTCATCCCGATTCCGCCCTGGTCGAGCAGCGTCTCCAGCCGGCTGGGTTCGATGCCGATTCCATCGTCGGCAATCAGCAACCGCAGGCGTCCATCGACGATGCGGCTCTCGATGGTGAGCACGCCGCCATCGACTTTGCCCGCCAAGCCGTGCTTCAGGCTGTTCTCCACCACCGGTTGCAGAACCATAGCCGGGACCTGAAGATCCAAGGTTGCCGGGTCGATATTCTTCTGGACCTTGAGCTTCTCGCCAAAGCGCTGCTGTTCGATGGACAGGTAGTCCTCGATGAAGGAGAGTTCCTCGCGCAGCGGGCTGAAATTCTCGTGCTTGCGCAGGAGACGGCGCAGAATGCTGGACAGTTTGTAGACGACCTTGCGCGCCTCCTCGGGGTTGGTGCGGATCAACGAGGATAACGTGTTGAGCGTGTTGAACAGGAAATGCGGATTGATCTGGCTGCTCAGCGCCGCCAACCGGGCCTGCGTCAGCAGACGTTCCTTCGATTCGAGCAGCCGCTCGTTACGGGCGCTGTTCCACACCTTGATGGGGATGGCGGTGGCAAACACGGTGGTGAGATAGCGCGCCAGCGTCACATACCAGTGTGAAGCCGCCGGGTACAAAGTGAAGATCTGGTTTGCTCCGAAGAACTGCCTGACCATCCCGCGAAGCAACTCGGCAAGGAGAATCGTGGCCAGGATGGCCAGGTGATAGGCGCTGCGCTGCCGGTCGGCGGGGTACCGGACCAAGCGGTAGACGCTCAGATCGAGGAAGGGCGAGAATTTCCAAATCTCCTCGGGGTCCCGCGCCAGGTCGCGGAGCAGACCGCCCAAGACGCCGACGGCGGCATAGAGCGGCATGGAAAGAAACTCGCCCCGAATCATCGAGGGCACGCTCGCCAGCACGCCCGTGAGCAATCCCGAGACATAGCCTCCGATGATGCCGGCCACCAGGCTGCCTTCCAGCGACAGGTCCGCCGGGTAAAACTGCGTCACCAGCCGGACGGTGGCGCTGGCGGCGCAGAAGCCCGAGATCCCCAACCCGAGTTGAATCCGCTCGATCAGCGACCGCTCCTCGCGCAGCAGCAGACCCAGGAATTTGCTGGATCTCGACAGAATGCTGGCCAGCGAAGCCGCAACGGTCAACTTAACCAGCAACAGGACGAGCCACTGTTCCATGCGATGTCAGCAAAAGGCGGGCGGCAAACCGGAACCGCTACACTAAAGATAAGCCCTCACACAGATTGTGACTGAGATGTTCCAACTAGAAAAGGTAGCGGAGGCGAACTTCCCTACTGAGTTCGGCCACTTCCGCATTCACGGGTTCGAAGCCCGGGACGGCGACCGATTGGAGGAGGCGATTGCCCTGGTCATGGGCGATCTTGCGTCTTCCGAGCCGCTCCTGGTCCGGATCCACTCGCAGTGTCTGACCGGCGATGTCTTTCACAGCCTGCGCTGCGACTGCCGCGATCAACTCGAACTGTCGCTCGAAGAGGTTGCCCGCGAGGGCCGCGGCATGATCATCTACGAAATGAAAGAAGGCCGGGGCATCGGACTGCTCAACAAGTTGCGCGCCTACGAATTGCAGGACGCCGGCGCAGACACGGTCGAGGCCAACGAGAACCTGGGTTTTGAAGCGGACTTGAGGGATTACAGCGTGCCGGCGCAGATACTCCGGCATTTTGGCGTGCTGCGCGTCCGCTTGCTATCGAACAATCCCGACAAGGTGAGGGCGCTCGAGTCGGCTGGGGTCGAGGTCAGTGAGAGAGTGCCTTGCGTGGTGATTCGGGATGACGACTCGGAGGTCTACCTCCGTGTTAAAAAAGAAAAAATGGGACACCTGTTCGAACTCTAACCGGGTTTGATCAGATGTCCGGCTGATTGACGGGAGAAAAACTCATGAAGGTATTCTCAGCGGTGACGATGCTTTTCTTTACGGCAGCGATGGCGGAACAGAGCGGTCCCCTGGTGAAGGCGGCCACGGTCATGGAGCAGGCTGCTTCCAAGACCGCCGAGGTCACCAAGGACGCGACCAAAGCGACCGTAGAGGGCACAAAGAAAGCTGGTTCAAAGACCGCGGAGGTGACCAAGGATGCCTCCAAGGCGACTGTGGAAGGCACAAAGAAAGCCGGTTCAAAAACTGCCGAGGTGACCAAGGACGCCTCCAAGGCGACCGTGGAAGGCAGCAAGAAAGCCGGGTCCAAGACCGCCGAGGTGACCACCGATGCGGCGAAAGCCACAGCCGAGGGCACCAAGAAGGTGGCGGGTAAGACGGCTGAAGTCACAACCGATGCGGCCAAGGCCACCGGCAGCACGGCCGAAAAGGGCTTCAAGAAAATGGGCGAAGGGATCGAGAAGACCGGCAAGAAGATGACCGGGAAGTAAGTTTCCGCTCAGACTCTGACGGCGGGTAATCCCAGGCCACGAAGCCTGTTGTCCACATCTTTCAAAGTCAGTCGCGAGGCGTCGTACTCGACGGTCATGGCGTCTCCGGCGCCGGCCAGCACTATCCGTTGAAGCCCGTAAATTCCGTGCGCGCCGGCAACGGCTTCCAATAACGTTTCATCCAGCGGCCGGGTGAGCCGGTACCGCGCCTGAACTTTGGTCATTCCAGACACAGAATAACATTCGGGACCTGCTCTCCAAGCCGCGCGGGCGGCGTCTAATACGGATATGTTCTGGCGAGTCGTCGTGGCTTTGAGCGCGGGCGTGCTGGCGTCCGCTGAACCCGAGTGGACGCGGTTCCGCGGACCGAACGGTACCGGCGTGTCCGCCGAGAAGGGTCTGCCAGCCGAAATCTCCAAGGACCGCGGCGTCCTCTGGCGCACCGCCACCCTCAAAGGCAACTCTTCGCCGATTGTGGTCAAGGGACGTGTGTTCGTGACGGGGCACGAGGGAGACGAGCGTGTGCTGTTGTGCTTCGACTCGGCGAGCGGGAAACCATTGTGGCGGAGCGGAGTCGCCAAGGCGCGCACTGAGATTCCGAATCCGGTGAACGGACCGGCCACACCAAGTCCCGCCAGTGACGGAGAGGCGGTGT
This sequence comes from Bryobacterales bacterium, assembly GCA_020851655.1. GTDB lineage: Bacteria > Acidobacteriota > Terriglobia > Bryobacterales > Bryobacteraceae > JADZCI01. The sequence goes on along the minus strand of JADZCI010000093.1, from coordinate 3,532 downwards.
TTGCCTTCTTTCCGGAGTTTGGCCTGGTGGCCTATCAACTGGACGGCCGGGAAAAGTGGCGTGTACCAATGGGGCCTTTTGGCGGCATACAAGGGATGGCCAGCTCACCGATTGTGGTTGACGGCAACGTCGTCCTGCAGATTGACACGCCCGAGACGGCGTACCTGGCGGCGTTCGATGCCCGGACCGGCAAACAGGCTTGGCGGACGGAGCGGCCGCTCGGATTTCTCGGCTCTTACGCCACGCCGTCGGTCTACCGGCCCGCGCACGGTCCGGTTCAGATCGTGGCAGCGGGTTCAGTTGAACTGACCGGCTATCAGGCTCAGACGGGCGAGCGGCTGTGGTGGGCGCGCGGAGTGACGTACGCTCCCGCCAACTCGCCGCTGATCGCGGGCGACTCGGTCTACACGCTCGAGCCTGTCGGGGACGCCGCGCCGCCCTTCAAAGGCATCGCGGCTCAATTCGACAAGGACAAGAACGGCACGATCGAGCTTTCCGAGATTGCCGGCGAGGGAGTCAATGTGCAGATCTGGCGGCGGATCCTGCGCTCGGCCGATGCCAACACCGGCGACAATAACGGGTCGGTGACTGAAGCTGAGTTTTTGAAAGCATTCGACGCGGGACCGTCGGGCGGCTTCGTCCAGACTCATCTGGGCGGCCAGGGAGATGTCGCCAAGACGCACGCCGGGTGGCGTTACACCAAGGGTTTGCCCTACGTAACGGCCCCGGTCCTGTATGACGGCCTGTTGTACGTCGTCCGCAACGGAGGCATCCTGTCGGTTTTCCGTCCGGACAGCGGCGCGCTGGTTCGGGAAGAGCGGCTGAAAGACGCCTTGGGCGAGTACTACGCCAATCCGGTGGCCGGCGATGGCAAGATCTACTTCATCAATAAGGAAGGCAAGGTGACGGTCATCCGGGCGGGCGAGAAATGGGACGTCATTTCATCGGGCGCCCTCGACGAACAGGTGATCGCCACGCCGGCTATCGCCGGGCACAGGATCTACATCCGCACCGATCAGGCGCTGTATTGCTTCGGTCCGGGCACGTGAGTCCTGGACTCTATCCAGGATGCCGCAGTTTCCACAGCACCTGGCGGATCATGCCCGTGACGACCGGAGCGTCCTTGGCGGTCAGGTACAACCGCCGCACCAGACGGCGCGTCTTATCTTCGGCGTTGATGGCCGTCCCATAATCCGTGAACCCGGACTCCTGGAGCATCTCGCACAACAGGTTTGTCAGGCGCTCCAACCCGGCGCCGGAGGCCATTGGGACCCCTTCCAGGGGGCGGCGGGCTGCGGTAGGGCGGCGGACCAGCTCGTAGAGACACACGGCGACCGCCTGAGCCAGGTTCATCGATTCATGTTCTTCGCGCGTGGGAATGCGGATGAGCCACTGGCAGTGGCTGAGGGCTTCGTTCGAGAGGCCGAATTTCTCGGAGCCGAACAACAGAGCCGCGGGGGACTCAGCCAGGTGACGGCGCAGAAGTCGCGCGCCGAGTTCGAGCCGGCGCAGTGGCTGCGATGGCTGCCGGTTACCCAGTCCGGTCGCTCCTACCACCAGCGAGCAATCGGCCACGGCGCCGGCGACGGAAGGGAAGACTTCGGCATTGCGCAGCAGTTCTTCGGCGCCTACGGCCGACACCGCTTCTCGGAAGGCAACGTCGTAGGGGGCAACCAGCCGGAGCCGGAAGAACCCGAAGTTGCTCATGGCGCGAGCCGCCGCGCCGATATTCAGAGGGTTGCGCGTGTCGACCAGTACGACGCGGAGGCGCTCGTTGCGGGCCATGAGTTCCACAACGCCATTATGAACTTTCGGGAACTTTTCTCCGCCTGGCGGACAATCAGGATCAGAACCACGTGACGCCGCCAGAAGGTCAAACCGGAACCGACGCCGCCGAGACGCGGCTGGTCCGGCTGTTGAACGAGGGGAATCGAGAGGCGTTTGGAGTCCTGTTCGGACGGTACCAGGCGGCCCTCTACCGCTTCGCGCTCAGAATGAGCGGCTCGCCAGCGGTGGCCGACGATGTGGTCCAGGACGTGTTTCTGGACTTGATTCGCGGAAAGCACGGTTACCGCCCTGAGTTGGGCCCGCTGCGGCCATTTCTTTACGGAATGGCGCGCAACCTGGTTCGCCAGTCCATGAAGGACGTTGCGGAAGAACCGGGCGAAGACGGCCGGGCCGGTGACGGCGCCGATCCACTGGCAGGGCTCAACAGGGCGGAACTGACTGGGCGCGTGCGGGAAGGCGTGCTATCGCTGCCCGTGCATTACCGCGAGGCTATCGTGCTGTGCGACCTGGAAGAGATGAGTTATGAACAAGCCAGCCAGGCGCTGGGATGCGCGGTCGGAACCGTACGGAGCCGGTTGTCGCGCGGCCGGGAGATGCTGCTCGGAAAGCTCCGGGAAGTGAGGTGCATGATATGACGGACCAGCAATGGCGATCTCTGCAAGCAGGTCTCCGGTCGCTGGCCGACGACACTTCGGAAGGAACGGCTTCTCCGGCGGTCGAGCGGGCATTGAAGGCCGCGCTCTCGGTGCGGCAGGAGCGTGGCGTTCCGCTGGCGTGGCGGTGGGCGATGGCCGCGTCTCTGGCCGCGGCCGGAGTGCTGGGCGTGTTCGTGCTTCGCTCGGGTTCGCCGGGCAAGGCAGGGCTCGCCTCCCGTCCCGCGCTTGAGGATAGTGTCGAGGCCTACACACCTTGGTTTGTGCAGCGGGGCGGCATCGGCCCCGTTCGAGGGCAGGTGGTGAGAATGCGCGTCAGCCGGGGAACGGCGGCGGCTTTCGGCGTGCGCGGCGTGGGCTATTCCACCGACGCGGCCGTGGAAGCCGATGTCTTTATCGGCGACGACGGAATCATGCGGGCGATCCGGTTCGTCCGTTGAAAACCGCGATTCAGATAATTCAATTCAGGAGAACAATCAGTGCGAAGAATGATGCTGGCAGCTTTATTTTGTACCGCGGTGGCCGCGGCGCAGGAGCAGAAGATCGAAAAGGATGTACTCATCCGGAGGGCGGGGCCGCAAGGCGGTGACGTGATGTTTGGTATGCCGGCAGCCCCCGCCATGGGCGCCCGTCTGTTCGGTTTCAGTCCGGGGGCGGTCAAGGGCGCCCCGTATGCGGCCGAGGCGGTCACGGAACGCGTCCAGGTGCTGCCCGACGGCAACCGGATTACCGAAAAGAGTTCATCCAAGCAGTACCGCGACAGCGAAGGGCGGACCCGCATGGAGAATACCCTTGGTCCGACGATGACATTCGTCCCGGCATCGGGCAGGATGTCGCTGGTCTTCATCGATGATCCGGTGGCCGGTGTCCATTACACGCTGCATCCGGAAGCCAAGACCGCCGAGAAGTTCCAGATCCCATCCATGCCTCGGACCGAAGCCGGAACCCAGGCGAAGACCGAAGTAAGGACCGAAACGAGGTCTGAAACGATCACTGCGACCATCACGGCTGGTGAACCCGCCATGGTGGGAGGTCCCGCGGTCATGGTCTATTCCAATGCTTCTGTGGTGGGCGGCCCGAATGCCCCCCGC
>JADZCI010000092.1 GCA_020851655.1 Bryobacterales bacterium | reverse complement strand
GAGCGGTTCGAAGACCAGCGTCACCAGGCGAATCTGTTTCATGGCGTCGAGCGGAACCCGCGCGCCCTTCTCGATGGCCTCCCGGCCCTCCACCAAACGGAAACCTGTGACCTTCTGTTTCACGCCGTTGTCGGTGACTTCGACTTCCTCCGGCGTGAGATCCTTAACCGGCTTACCCTTCTTGTCGCGAACGATCACGTCAAGGATGACTTCTTCGGTGGTCACCTTGATGGTTGGTGGTTCCTGGGCAGGACGCGGGGTCTGCGCCGGAAGGCAAAGGGTGAACGCCGGGAATGCCGCTAAAGCGAGAACGGCGCCGCGGATGACTTTCATAGGAACCTCGGCGAGTTTAGGGTAAGCCGGGGCGCGATCAGAAACACCCTTCTTGAATATATCGGGATTCCGTGACGGCAGTGTGGTGTTTGCTAGATGGGATAGGGCTCACCCGGCTTCGCGATCCGGATGAAGTGGTCGGTGAACTCGTGGTGGGAACCGGGGATCTCGTACTTCGGCATGTGGCAGCCGGCGCACCCGGACTGCCCGGTCTTGCAGAGACGCGCCGAAGCGCGGGTGTCCGCCGTCGACGGCTCGTGGCAGGTCTGACAGACCCGGTCGGAAATCGCGGCCGCGCTCCCTCCATGCCGGTTGTGCGGGTTGTGGCATGCGGTGCAGGAAATCCGGCGGTCCACTGCGTCGTAGCACCGCGACAGCGCGATGCGGTATGGCTGAAATCGGACGTTGGCAATTGTCTTGGGTCCGTGGACCGAGATTTCCGCCCAAGTCCGGTGGCACTTGCCGCACACATCGGAGATCTCTTCGGTGGTTGCCGCTTTGTAGCGCTGGAGGCGGGCAGTCTTGACATCTCCAGCCTGCCGGGCGGCGGCGTGCGCGTCCGAACCCGCATGGCAGTTTTCGCATTGAACACCCGGCTGTAGCGTGTCAGCCCACGCAAAGCTGTACTTCGCCACCGAGAGATCGGGCTGAGCGGCGGGAGCCGAGTGGCAGCCGAAGCATTCCTTCATGTCCTGTGCGGTCATGGGACGGCCAAGCGCTTCTGCGAGATCCTTCGGCAGTCCGGCGGGCGCGCCGATCGTCACTCCCAGACCCTGGATGTCGTTATAGAAGCTCACGCGGCTCTCGAGCGGCGAACCCTGATGATCCAGGATGTAGGTTTGTCCGGCGTCGCCCTGTCCCATAGCCCAGCGGATTGCCGCCGTGAGCGTCGCGGCGCCGTCGCTCACCGAGTATTCACTCTGGCCGCCGTTGCGCCGGATCCGGTAGCGATAGCGGCCCAGTTGAAAGGTGAGATCGGGCCAGCGGGTGAGGATCCGCGCGGATTCAACGCGCTCCAACGTCTGTGACATCAGCGTCAAGGCGTGCGCCTTCGCCTCGGCGGGATGACACGCCGCGCAGGGTGGCGGTCCAGCGGACGCCAGCAGTGCGAATAGCGCCATCATGGGTGTATCTCTCGCGATGCGCCGGTCTCCGCCAGATTCTTGAGCCGGGTGAATTCCGCGCGTTGCCGCGAGGCGTCCTCCTTGCGGCCCGCTCTTGAATAGGCCGATGCCAGCGAGAAACGCATGGGCGGGCTGTTGGGCTCCAGTCTGACCGCGTTTTCGAGTTCTCGAATTGCGCCCGCTACGTCGCCCATGTCCAAGAGTATCCGCCCCAGAGCGCCCCGGGCCGCGAAATTCGCGGGCGCGAACTTCACCGCCCTTTCCGCGTAAGGCCGGGCGGTTTCCGGTTCCCCGCGCTTCTGGTATTCCACCGCCAGCGATACGAGCGCCGGGATGTGGTCGGGGGAAATATCGAGCTCGCGCTTGAGCTCGGCAACGCCGCGATCGGGGTCAACCGCGAGCAGGAAGGCCGCAAACGCGTAGTGCACCTGAGGCACATCCGGGTAATCCTTGATGATCTGCTCAAAGCGCTTCAAGGATTCTTCGACGGGGTTCTCGCCGCCGGGCAGCAGTGCGCTGCCCAGACGAAAGACCAGGTCTCGCGTATTCTCTGGGACCTCGCTCGGAAAGACCGGTTTGCGAACCGCGGCGATTCCGGCGGCGGTAATGATCTCCGGCGAAACCGCGGTCGTGCGGCTCAGGATGTTGGCGATCCGGAGAGCCTGCTCAAAGTTGGAGAAGTGATTCTGCAGAAGCACCTCGTGATAGAGCGCCACGGTGGTTAGCGGCTGGCCATTCGGCAGGCCGATGGTTCGCGCGCGTTCCAGATGCGCGACGGCCGCCTTGTATTCCTTCGCCGGAAACTCGCACAGGCCGAGCATGGCGTAGGCGGGCGCCATCCGTTTCTCGATTGCGATAAACCGCCGGAAGGCGTCGCGGCACTCCAGGTAGCGATCCTGGTCGTAAGCCATCGTGCCCAGGTACCACCAACCCTCGGCCCAAATGGGCGCCTTGGCGACGGCGGTCCGATAGAGTCTCGTGGCTTCATCGAGGCGGTTTGCTTCGCGCGCGGCCGAGGCGCTCGCCGCCAGCGTCGCAATGGCGGGCGGTGGCGGCGGCGCCTGCGCCATGGCGGACGAGGCCACAACGAGCGAAAAAAGGCGCCTCACTTGCGGATCACCTCGCCTTTCGGCTGGTTGGCTTGCGCCTCATCGTTGAGTTTCTGCACGATCGCTCTTTCCCGGTCGCCATCGGCCTTGCGTTTGAGCCGGTAATACACGGTGGCCAGCGAGACGTGGGCTTCAGTGAAATTCGGCGCCTCCTTGACGCATGCCTCCAGTTCCCGCAGGGCGTCCTCGATGCGGTTCTCGGCCAGGTAGATCGTACCAACCTGGTACCGGACGCCGAGGTCCCCGGGACGAATCTTCAGCGCGCGATCCAGCAGTGTCAGCGCCTCGGCGTACTCCTGGTCTTGCTTCAGGATTACCGCGAGGTTCAGGTTGGCCTCGAAGTGCGCCGGGTTGAGCGCAAGTTCCTTTCGAAACGCGACGGCAGCCCCGGCGGTGTCCCCGGTAGCCATCAATGCCTGTCCGTGAGTCGCATTCACCGAAGGCAGCTTGCCGTTCAATTCGACCGCCTTGGTTAGATCCTGGAGAGCGCCGGCAAAATCAGCCTGGTTCATCTTGGCGCTGCCCAACAGCAGGCGTCCTTCGGCCGAATCACCCTTTTCGAAGATCTGGTTCAGCACGCGCTGCCCTTCGTCAACGCGTTTGGCCCGGACAAGCGCCGTACCCAACAGGTAAGCGACGGCCAGGTCGTTGGGATTCGATTTCGCCTTGGGCCCAAGCAGGTCGATCACCTTGCCGTATTCGCCCATTTGCAGCCAGCAGTCGGCTAGCAGCATGGTGATCTGCTGGCTATTGGGAACGAGAGGCCGGATGGAAGACAACTCCCGCGCAGCCGCCACGACATCCCGGGACTTGTAGTAAGCCAAGGCCAGGTTGGTGACAATGCCTGGATTGGAAGGCGCTTGTTTCAGAGCGGCCTTATACTCGACGATGGCTTCCTCAAAGCGCCCCTGGTGCGACAGCACGGCGCCAAGGTTGGAACGTATTTCAAAGTTGTCAGGATGACGTGTGAGGTAGTCGCGGTACCCGGTGACCGCGGCATCCAGATCTCCGTCGCGGTGGGCTTGGAGCGCGTTGGCGAGAACCGGGTCCTGCTGCTGGGCCACGAGCGGGGCGCCGGCGAGCAGCAGGAGTGCCGCGAGACGGACCATAATCAACTCTCAGTTTAATGGGTCACCCGGGATAGGGTTCACCGGGACGAACAACGCGGATGAAATGATCGGCGAACTTCCAGTGCGAGCCCGGAATCTCGTACTTGGGCATGTGGCACGACACGCAGTCCGCTTTGGCCGTCTTGCACAGCCGGAGCCGCCGCCCGCTGACGGTCTTCGCTCCCGCGCGGTGACAGCTTTCGCAGACCTTGTCAAAGTAAGCGGGCGCCTGCTCTTTAGAACGGTCGTGCGGATCGTGGCAGGCGGTGCAGGAGATTCGCACGTCGCCGGGGTCATAGCACTTGCTCAAAGCAATCCGGTAAGGCTGGAAGCGCACATTGGCGATGCCTTTCGGACCATTGGTGTCGATATCCGCCCAAGTGCGGTGGCATTTCCCGCACAGTTCCGACGTTTCGTCGGCCACCAAGTCCTTCAGACGTCGCATTCTTGCGGTGTTCCGGTCCCCCGACATCCTGGCCGACGCGTGACGCGCCGGACTCAGGTGGCAGTGTTCGCAATGGACGCCGGGGACTCGCGCTTGAGCCCACTCGACGGAACCGGAGCGCAGCGCCGCCGGACTTCCGGGCTGCTTGACGGAATGGCAGTTCAGGCAGGCGACGACATCGCCGGTCGTCATGAAACGGCCAAAAGCCTTCAGCAGCGAATCGGGATCCGCGAATTCCGGGCCGATGGTCACGTCAAGGCCCTTGATTTCCCCGTAGTACGAAGCCCGGCTTTCGTACAGCCTCCCTTCATGTTCGACGATATACGTCTGCCCGGTCTTACCTTCTCCCAGCGCCCACAGGATGGGGCTGGAGATCGTATTCCTGCCATCGGTGACGCTGTAAACCGGGCGGTCCCCTTCGCGGAAAATCCGGTAGGAATACGGGCCGGATTTCCAGGACAGGTCCGGGTTGGCGCGGAGCAATGGAGCCTCAGTGGGGCTGGCCATCGTGAGCGCCATCAGGGTCTTCCAGTGTGCTCTCGACTGCGCCGGATGGCACGCGGCGCACTGGCGGGACGGCTCGGGCGGCAATCCGGCCGCCTTGGCCGCCAGTGCGGCGAGACTCAGAGCCAGAACCCGTCTCATGGGTTTGACACCTCGACCTCGGCTTTCTTCAGCCGCGAGAATTGCGCGCGTGCGCGGTCCGCGGCAGCTTTTCGCCCGGCCCGGGAGTAGGCAGTCGCCAGCGAGAGATAGACCTGTGGGCTTGTGGGCTCGAGCTTCGCGGCAAGCTCCAGCTCCCGAATGGCCCGTGGAATCTGGTCCAGTTCAATCAGAACCCGCCCCAGGCTGGCGTGAGAGGTGAAGTTCTCCGGACCAGCCGTGACGGCTCTTTCGGCCAGCGGCAGGGCCTTCTCCGTTTCGCCCCGTTTCATGTACTCCGAGATCAAGGAGACCATGGCCGGCAAGTGGTCTGGACTGATCTCGAGTTCGCGCCTCAACTCCGCCATGCCTTTTTCGGGTTCGTTGGCCAGCAGAAACATCGAGTACGAGTAATGAACGTTGGGCGCATTGGGGTAAAGCTTCAAAGTCTCTTCAAAGCGGCGCTGCGCCTCTTCAGCGGGCTTCTCCCCGCCGACTACGAAGCAGCGTCCCAGCCGGTAGGCCAGGTCGCGGTCTTTCTCGGGGAGTTCGTGAGGAAAAACCGGCGTCCGCAAGGCCGCAATGCCCGCGACAGCGATCAGCCTGGGGGAATCCGGCTCTTTGCGGGACAGGGCCGCGCAAAGCCGCAGCGCCATCTCGAAATTCGCGAACTTGTTCTGCAGCACCGCTTCGTGGTAAAACGCCTGGGCCGTGATCTGCTGGTCTTTGGGCAACCCGAGGATACGGGCACGCTCCAGGTGGGTGCGCGAGTTAACGAGGTCCTTTAGCTGAAACTCGCACAATCCGAGCATCGCCCAGCCCGGACTTCCCTTGGGGTCGAGCGCCACAACGCGCTGGAACGAATCCCGGCAGGGTTGGAACCGGTCGGCCTCGTAGTGGATGGCGCCCAGGTTCCACCAGCCCTCGGCCCACCGGGGCGCCTGGGCCAGGACTTGCTGGTACAACCGGACAGCGTCGTCTGTCCGGTTGGTCTTACGGGCGGCTTCCGCCTGGGAAGCCAACGCGGCCAACTTCGGAGGGAGCGGGGCGGGTGATGGAACGGATTGCCCTTTCAGGAGCGACCCTGCCAGCACACAAACACCGATCCATCGCAGTGTCATGATCCAGTTTCCAGTGTAGGAAAAGAGAACGGGGTGGTCCGCGGACCACCCCGTGCAGTCAGATAACGGGTTTACGGCGATGCCTAAAAGTAGAACTTCGCGGCAACCTGGACAATTCGCCGGCCTTGCTTTTCGGTCGTTGTTCCGAACACCGAGTTCACCATCTGGCCGGTGGTCTGGCTGTAGACCAGCTTGGCGTTGTTGGAGCTGCCGATGAACGAGTACAGCGGGTGGTTCAGGAAGTTGTACGCGTTGAAGCGCAACTGCAGCTTCCTGGACTCCGAGAACTGGAAGTTCTTGAACAGTCCCAGATCGTGATTCATGAACATCGGTCCATAGATCGGCCTCGGGACAGTGGGGCCGTTCATGCCTGGCTTTGTGGGAAGTGAGAAGCAAGCCCCGTTCATATATTGATGGTCCTTCAGCCCACTGGTGGGGTCGCAGGTGATGGCGGGCCGGAGCGGGATTGAGTCCGTTCCGTTGATCGAGCGCGCACTGACCGCGGTCCCGTTGATCTGATATCCGCCGGTGTCCATGCTGAAGTTGTAGCCGGTGTTTCCGTTGAGGTTGACACCGCTCTGGATCTGAGTAATACCGGAAAGCTGCCACCCGTTCGCCACGCCTCCCAGGAATGCGTTGCCCTTGACCGGATTGCCGAGTTCGATCGAGTAGGCGGCATTGAACAGATGGCGCCGGTCGCCCGGCATCACGCCATAGTTGTTGCGGATGTTGAACTGGTCGTACGCGCCTACGATGCCCAGAGACTTGGCATAGGTGTAGTTCAAGTTGATGTTGTAGCGTCCCTTGGTGCGCAGCCAGGTGGCCTGGAACGAATTGTAGTTTTGGTACAGCCCGTGTGTGGCGATGGTCAGATCCTGGAACCCGGCAATGGGGCGGTAGCTGTCGTAGCCGCCATTGGGGTTGTTGGGATCACCAACGCCGGGCTTGAGCAGCGCGCCGGCGGGCACGGGGTTAATGTTGTTCAGGGCTCCGTTGTTAGGCAATTGCGCACTGCGATTCCCGACGTAGGCCAGTTCCAGGAGTCCCGAACCAGGAGTGCGCTGAGCGATGGTGAAGCTGTAGCTGTCTGAATACGGAGTCCTGTCGTCCCGCTGGTCGACCGCGGCCGCGCCGAGCCGGTCACCGGGACCGGGGACGGTAGCGTCGATGTCTTTTAAAGTTGTCCCGGATTGGAAGGTGAAGGCTTTGACCCCCGCGGACACATCCAGGCCGTTGGTGAACTGGGCGGAGTGGTAGTAGAACCGGCCCCACCCGCCGCGCAGGACCGTTTTGCCGCTGCCGAAAAGGTCAAACGCGCCGCCGACGCGTGGAGCGTAGTACAACGCCCGGGCCGGGAAGCCCGAAAGGGGTACGCTCGGATCACGTTTGTTCCAGATGAAACCGGAGTAGTCGGTTGCGGGCGCGTTCGGATTGTACCGGTTGATGTCAAAGATGGAGTAGCCGTATCCGCCGCGGTCGTACCAGGGTCCAAAGTGAGAGATCCGGATTCCGTACTCGAGCGTAAACCGGCGGTTCACTTTCCAACTGTCCTGAGCAAACATTTCGAAGGTGTTGTATGCGATGTTGTTCAGGCGGTTGAAGCTCTGCTCGTTATACTGCGTGACTCGTCCGAGCAGCATGTCGCCGTAGCCGCTGCCGCTCGTGTTGCTGCCCCAGTTGGAGAAGATCGCCTGGCCATTGGTGTTACCGTTGCCGGGCTGGTTGTTGATGATGAACTCGTAGAATCCACCGAACTTGGCGGTGTGGGTCCCCCAGACCTTGGTGATGTTGTCACTGAAGGTGGGCAGATATTTGTCCGCGAACAGTCCGCGGCTGCCGCCCACTTCAAACCCTCCGGGATTCAATACCGTCGCCATTTCGCCGCCCCAGCCGGTAAAGGAAGGCATTTGCGCCACACCGTTCTTCCAGAGTCCTTTATACGGATAACCCAGGGTGTTCCGGTCGATCTTGGACGGGTCTTCGAACACGTTCGGAAACTTAATGACCGTATAGCCGAAAACGAATTCGTTGGTCATCGTCGGATCAAAAACGTGGGTCAAGCTGGCCGTCGTCGAGTACGACCGGTTCTTGCCCAGAATCGGTGTCGGGTAGGGAACCTGGTTCCCGTTGCGCCACCACAGCCCGACGGGGAACTGTTGCGTTTCCGCCTGCAGGTTGAACCGCACAAAGAGCTTGGTATTGTCGCTGATGGAGTAGTCAACGCGCGACATCCACTGCAAGCTGTTTTGGTCGAACTCGACCGCTTTGACATAGTTGTAGCCGCCGTTCGCGTATGGATCGGCATTGGCCGCCGGCAGCATGTTCATCAAAGCCTTGCCGCCGGGATCAATCTGGCTGGCTGGAATGATGCCACCGGGAAACGCCGGATCGGTGATCTGTTGCGGCGGCGCTCCGGAGGAAGTCGGGTTGCCCAGTTTGGCGAGTTCCGCTGGGCTGAAGTTGCCGTTGCGCATCCCTTCCGTCGGTACGGTGGCGCGCAACAGGCCCGTATCCAGGCGCTGGAAGTAGTGTTCATAACCGGTGAAGAAAAACAGCTTGTCGCGGTTACGGTTGAAGTTGCTCTTGGGGAAGATGACTGGACCGCCGATGTTGCCGCCGGGGAAGAAGTAGCGGTTCTCGGGCCGGGGTTGGCCGTTCCGGTTAAACAGCCAATCGTTGGCGTTGAGGGCATAGTTGCGGGCGTAGACGTACCCGCTGCCGTGGAAGTCGCGTCCGCCGGCTTTCGCCACCGAGTTCACCACGGCGGGACCCTTCTGGTTCTCGGCGCTGAAGTTCGACGTCAACACCTTGAACTCCTGAATCATGTCCGTGTTCGGGTTCACAGGCGTGGCGCAGTTGCACCCGGGATCGGAAACGTGTGCCCCGTCGGCGGTGATATCGAGGGAACCGCCTGGCAGACCGTTCACACTGTATGCGCCGTTAAACGCGCTCTGGCTGCCCGCGTCTCCGTTGCCGTTGATGCCGATGGTCTCGCCGGTGAAGTTCTGACGATTCTCGGTTCCCGTGCCGGAAATCGCAAATCCCGGAAGGATCTTGATGAATTCGGCCGCGCTGCGGCCGACGACGGAGAAGTCCTGAAGCTGCTTTGTTGTCAGCGTTGCCGATTTTTCGCCGGAGTCGACCGGCGTAACCAGGTCGGCAAAGCTCGACACCTCCACTCGTTCCGCGGTGGAGCCGATCTTCATCACGATGTCGAGGTTCCGTTTCTCAGCGCCGGTAAAGGAGAGGCCATGCGCCTCGTAAGGCTGGAAGCCCGCGGCCTCAACCGAGAGCTCGTAAGTCCCGACCGGCACGGAAGCAAAAGTAAAGTAGCCCTCCGCGTTGGTCACGGTGTTGCGAAGGTCACCCGAAGCGGAATTCTTAAGGACAACCTTGGCGTTCGGAATGAGCGCTTGTGCCGGGTCTGAAACGACTCCCGTCAAGGTGGCATAAATGGACTGCGCCACCGCGCTCCCCGCCAGCATGGTCAAACAGATCGCTACGAGAGAAATCCTGAGCAACTTGGTCATTTGAAACGCAGCCCCCTTCAATTGGAACGTCCTGGCCCAGATGCTGAGTCCGGCAACCAACCCGGACTCGATACGTTCTTGCTAATGGATTAATACTACGACTAGTCGAAGCCAGACGTCAAGGACGAGATCAGAATTGGACTGTTCCGTCAAGATCTGGAAAAGAATGGCGTTACGTAATTCTTACAGTGCTTTGGGAAGGTCAAAATGTGATTCCGCAGGTATCTTTCGGCGCGGTCTCCATCCAGGGCCGACCTAACCAGGTTAACGTTCGTTAAATGAATTCCCTAATTTGTCAATAGCTTGTAAGTTCGGTGAGTACTGGATAGCCTGAAATTGTACATTCGAACGTCAGGATTAATGACTCTTATGGCCTATTCACTTCGTCAAAACGCATCGAAACACAGGCAAGCAAATTAAAATGCTTTAATGTTCTCAGCCTAGCGCAGACCCTGGATGGCGCCTTCTGAGTCAACATCCAGGTAGAACGCTTGGGGCGTCTTGCCAAGACCCGGCATGCGCATCATATTTCCAGCGCTCCAGGTGCAGGCTCGGGTGCCCTACCGTTTGGGAGGCGGAGGTAACTCGACCTTGTGTGGCTCCCCGAGACGGTTCTGCAGCGCCCTCTCAGCCAGCGCGCGTACTTGTGCGTCAACTGTCTGACCGGTGGCCAACTGGCTAATTCTTGGCCCTGCCTTATCCCGGACATCCTGGCCCAACGCGTACACCGCCTGAATAGCCGCGATCTGCACGTGCTTGTCTTTGTCATTGAGGCCGCCGAGAGCATACGTCGCGATCGCCGGTGTCTGGAAACGGTTTGAGGCAATTGCACCAAGAGTCGCCATCTTGACTGTTGGCGCCGAGTCTAGAGTGAGATATGCTTCGATTGACTTCAGTACCTGCTGCTCGTTTCTTTTCGATGATTCTAGCAAAGATCGAACGATCTCGGACTTCACTAGCGTAGGTGCTCCCGGAGCCACAAGACGGTTCACCAAGAGCGGAACAGTGGAATCAGGAATCGTGCGAGTGAGATTCCTCAAAATGGTAACTGAACCGCCACTAATACGTTCGTCTGGATGCCGCATCAGCGACGCAATCTCTGGCAAAGTGCCCGAGAGAAGCTTTCCTCCGTCGGGGCGCTGGGCAATTGCGAACAGGGCGAATACACCTTCGATCGGTAGATTCGGTACGTTACTCTTCAATGCGGAACTAATCAGAGGAAGGATCACCTCTATCTCACCCGCGCTGCTCGCGCCAACGGAGTCGACCACACGTAGAAGCGTATCGTACGGCGGCGGCGGAGCGTCCGGACGATCCACCAGCCGTTTCTCGAAGTATGCCTTGGGTGTGGTTGCTTGTTGCGTGTAGGCCACGCTCGCAATCAGAAGGCCAGATGCCAGCAAGATGTGAGGCTTCATGGGTACTACTCTCCTCGGTGACTTTTTCTTAGTCGCAAGGAACTTTCTTGTTGGGTTGAGTCTGTCCAATAACCTTCCCCTGCTGCAACACCAAGCATCCAAAGAGATAGGCCCGCGGGGGACCGTAATAGTAAACTGTAAATCTCCACTGCTGTCCAAAATAGCGCGGTAAGATCCGCCCGTGTGACGGCGAGGTGAGCCGGCCGATCCTCCAGTACCCTGGAATGGGTTCCTGCCAAGAACCACTCACAGAGAAAAGAGGATCAGCCGTGACTCAAGTATGTAGCGTATTCTCGCAGCTCCTGCAACT
>JADZCI010000091.1 GCA_020851655.1 Bryobacterales bacterium | reverse complement strand
GGGGAACGAGTGGTACAAGCTCGCACTCGGCGGCTGGCAGGTTTCCGGGGTGACGACGATTCAAACCGGCTTGCCGCTGAACCTCGGCATTAACCCCGACCAGGCGGGCATCGGCCAAACCGGGCAGAGGCCGCGGGTGGTGGGTGACTGGCGCCAAAATGCCGGCACTCAGTACCAGTGGTTCAATACAGCCGCGTTCTCGCTCCCGGCGGCGGGGACCTTCGGCAACCTTGGGCGGAACGTCCTGATCGCCCCCGGACAGAACATCTGGGATGTGTCGCTTCAGAAATACTTCCACTTCACCGAGCGAGTGAACCTGCAATTCCGCGCGGAGTTCTACAACGCGCCCAACCACTTGTCGTGGTGGGGCGTGGGCACGACGCTGGGCGCCAGCAACTTCGGGCAAATCACCAGCGCCACCGATCCCCGAACCTTGCAGTTCGGCATGCGGCTGGCATTTTAGGAACCGCTACTTCCACACCGGGTTGACAAACGCGCCGTTGGCGGCGATGTCCCACACCGCGACACGCGCCCACTTCCAACCGGGCGCGTCCGCGGTCCAGGAAAACGTCTCGTCGCCAAACGGACGTGTCGAGTCGAGAGGAAAGATTTTTCGTTCCGTCTTGACGCCGTCGCCCCAGACAATTTCGGCAAATTGCAGCGGGAACGTCCACCGTACCCGCGCACGGACCGCAACGCGGCCATCAACCGGCGTGACGCTTGCTTCCGGCAGCAACACCTCTCCGGTTGAGACAAAGAAATCACCCTGCGACATCGCCTCCAGGAGCGATCCGTACGCTTCAAACGCAGGCAGACTCGCGGCGCGAACGTAGTTGACGTTCATGTGCGCGTACAACTCGTGAGTGGGATCGATCTGGAAGACATCGACTTCGCCGAGAATTCGCTTGCGGCGTCCCCAATTGTTCATGTCATCGAGGAGATTCAGCGAACGGACCCCCATGCGCGGCTGCGAGTAATCGGCGTTGATCGACTTCCACGAAGCGCCGAAGAAGTGTGGATCGACAAAGAAGTCCTTCGTGCGGTACGCATCCGGAAAGCCGCGGCTGCCTTTCGTCCGCGCGTGCGACGTGTAGACCTGCGCGTTCTCCAGGCGGAACAACTCCAGCAGGCCGGCGGCGCCGCTCACGTGATAGACGGCGCCCAGCTTCGGATCGTCCGTACGAAACGGGACTCCGGCCGGCCGCTCCATGATCCAGTAGACCGGCCGCGGGAACGTCACCGCCCAATGGCCGCCGAGATAAACGTTGGGTTCCTCGCCGGGGATGAGGAGGAACGACGGATCCGACTGCGCGCGGCAGGCGCGGTAGTAGAACTCGAGTTCCTTCAGCCGCACCGCGCCCGGGTCCCGCGGGTGCCCGTCGCCGTGGAAATCCGAGATCACGGCGGCATCGACGCCCATCGCCTGAAGCACCGGTTTGAACGGCGGAACCCAGTCGAGCCCCTTTTCCATCGCCTGAACCGTATAGGCGAAATGAAAATGCGCCGCGACCTTCTTATATCCGGTGACATCCGGCAGGCGGTCGCGATTCGTGAATCGCAGTACGTCGTCGAGCACCCGCTCCGGAGCCTGGTCCGACAACAGGAAGAAAACACCGAGGCGCTGTTCGGATCCCGGCGGCGCGTTGGCCCACGGGTAGAACGCCGAGTTGTCGTCCGGCAACTGGCGGATACCGAAAGCCACCGTCCCGCGCCACGAGCTGTGCCACAGGTAGCCCATGTTGCTCGTGAAGTCACGCGTAAAGAAATACTGATGCGGCGCCGGAAACACCGCCACGCTGCCCCGCTCCACCGGCACGGCAACTGTGCGGTACCGGACTTCGACCGGCTTGTATTCGGAGACCGAATGAACCGGTTCAACCCGCAGTTTGCCGGAGGTGTCGAAGTAAGCGAGGCGCGACTCCATGTTGTTGCCCGCGCGCCGGTCGGCATCCACCGCCATCGCAAGGCCGGCGTCGTAGTAGAAGGCCGTGTCCTCGCTTCTGGTGGTTACGACCGCCTCCTGGCGCAGCAGGCGGCTGCCGGGGAAGAACGTGTAGCGGATGCCGCCCTCGAAGATGCCCAGGCTCAAGCCGTCAAACTGCATCTCTACGCGGTCGCCAACGGTTCGAGCCGAGGCCGCCTTGAGGCGAAATGCGCCGCGAAAGCTTCGCGTGCCCTCCGGGTCGGCGGGAGGATGGTCGAAGAACTCGTCCCAGCCGCCGCGCCGTCTTCCGGTCGAGCAGCGGTAGACCGGATTGGCGCGCTCAATAATCCGCCGGCCGCCGGTCGAAACCGCGGTAATCAAGGGCTTGCCGATCTCGAGCGAAAACTCCGCTTCCCAGGGCCGCCCCGCTTCGTCCGGCCAGGTGACCACGACGGACTGCCCTTGCGCCTTGACCGTCACGGGACCCGGCTTCAGGTTGGAGAGGTCGATCGGGACCTGCTTCGGCAACGCGTCGCGCAGCAGGTAGCGGAACAGGCTCGCCGCCAGGCGCCGGTTGTCACGCGTTCCGATGTACTCGTTGTAGACCCAGGGATCGCCAAGCGCGGCCACTTGCCCTTTGCCGAAGGAAACCAGCGCCATAATGACCGCGTCCCCATCGGGAATCAGCACCTGCGCATCGGGAGCATGGATCTCAAGCGGCGCGACATCGACGGCATAGAAGGCGCCGCCGCCGGCCAGCACGCCGTGATATGGCGGAACCTGAATGGTGAGCTTGGATGAATGCGACGCGTCCA
Source organism: Bryobacterales bacterium (assembly GCA_020851655.1). Classification (GTDB taxonomy): domain Bacteria; phylum Acidobacteriota; class Terriglobia; order Bryobacterales; family Bryobacteraceae; genus JADZCI01. Next base: position 11,692 of record JADZCI010000091.1, on the reverse strand, counting down.
AGTGCCTGGATTCCAGGAACCGGATCCCGAACTCGCCGGCCAGCCTGTTGAAGTGAGCAAACTCGGCGTTGCCGCGGTCGTTACCGAAGAGGACCAACTTCCCACCGCCGCGCACCCACTCACGCAAGGCGGCGATCTCCTCGCCGGAGATGTACTTGGGATTAGGAGATTCGGCCGGCGTGTCGGGGTCGGCCAGGATGTAGCAATCCACTCCGGCCAGCAGACGAGCCGTCACCGGCGCGTTCGACGTACTCAGCCGCGCACCAAGGGAGGTGAGCACCTTCGCGAGTTCCGAATAGCCGCCCGGCGTCGCGGCGTCCCACCGGTAGTGGGGTTGGGGCTCGTCGTTGTGGTACCCGTCGAGAAGAACCGAAGGCGATTGCGCCGCCGCCAGCAGCGGAAGGAAGGCCATGCCAAGAATGCGCCGCACCATGCGATTCATTCTATGGCCGGAGCAGAGGGCTACATGGAGCGGATCGTCTCTTCGAGGCGCCGGGCGAGGCCGGCGAAATCGTCTCCGGCGAGTTCCAGCGGCTTGCCGATCGCCACCGTCACGCGTCCCGGAGTCGGAAATTTCGCCCGCGAATGGAGCACGCGGTTCGATCCGCGGATTCGCACCGGCACCACGGGCACGCGCAGCCGCGACGCCATCATCGCGACACCCGCCTGGAATGTGTGGACGTTTTCGTCTTCGCTGTGTTTGCCTTCAGGAAACACGAGCGGGCACCAGCCTTCTTCCACCAGTTCACCCAGGTAGTGGAGCGTCTGCCGCGCGCCCGCCTCGCGCTGCGGAATCGGAACCGCATTGAACGACAGGCAGGACAGGTAGTAATTCAGGCTGTTGGTAAACCACTTCCACCAGCCGTGTTTTTGCGGGTGGAAATGCGCGTCGAAGAATTCCTTGCGCATGGTTGGGGCCAGCTTGTGACGCCACTTCCAGGGCATCGCCATAAAAATGATGGGCGTGTCGAAATAGCCCTGATGGTTGGAGGCGATCAGCGCCGGTCCGTTCAGCGAGGCAAGGTTCTCGCGGCCTGTCACACTAACCCAGGCGAAGATGCGCGCCAGCGGCAGCAGCCAGAGGTTGAGATGAAACACGCGATGCAGACGCGCCCACCAGGACCGGTTCCAGCGGGGAAATTCGAACGTCTCCGGCGGCGAGGCAGCCGCCGGGTCGTGACGTAACGCTTCGAGATCTCCGACCGTCCTGGCGCCGGCGAACGCCGTCTCGTCGACCGTCACACCCAGCTTCTGCTCCAGCGCCACCAGGAGTTCCACGCGTTCCAGCGAACTCAAGCCGAGTTCATCGAGCGTGGTGTCCCGGTTGACCGGACGCCCGCCCGCAAAGCGGCTCAGGATGGCATCGACCGCGCCGCCTTGTGCGGGCTTGACGGCTCTGACCTCGCCGCCGATGCGCGAGCGGATCTCGCGGCGCTTGAGCTTGCGCGTGCCTTCGGTGCGCGGCAGTTCCGGCTCCGGCCAAACGGTGAAGCCTTTGACTCGCTGGTGATCCTCCAGGCGGGCGTTGGCCGCGCGAAGCACGTCCACGGCGCTGGTTCCCTCGTCGAGAACCAGGACGGCATGAACGGCTTCGCCACCCTCCGCCTTGACGCCCACGGCGGCCGATTCGCGGACGCCGTGAATCTGGTTCAACACGCGTTCGACATCTTCAGGAAAAACGTTGCGGCCATCGGGGAGAACAATCATCTCCTTCTTGCGGCCCTTGATCAGCAGGCGGCCCGATTCGTCAAGTTCGCCGATATCGCCGGTGTGGAACCAGCCGTCTTCGAAAGCTTCGGCCGTCGCCGCGGCGTTGTTGTAGTAGCCGGAGGTGACGTTTCCGCCGCGCACCAGCACCTCGCCGTCTTCAGCGATCCGGAGTTGCACGCCGGCGATAGGCTTGCCGACCGTTCCCCGCCGGGCATGGAAGGGATGGTTCAAAGTCACGATCGGAGCGGCTTCAGTCAACCCATAGCCCTGTATGACCGCAAAGCCGAGTCCTCCCCAGAATTCCTCCAGGCTGGAGTCGAGCGCCGCGCCACCCACGATCATGCTCCAGAACTTCAGCCCGAACATGGTGTGTACGCGCCGGTAACGCCACCAGCGCGCGGCGGGTCCGGTTCCCGGAGGCGCCGCAACCGCCGCCTCGGGCCGCTCGTGGATCACGTACTCTTTCAGCACTTCGAGGATCTTCGGAACTGAGACCAGCACCGAAATCCGCCGGGTCCTGATCTGCCGGACGATCTCATTCGGGCTCTGGCTGCGCTGGAAGATCACCACGCCACCCAACATGGGCGGAACGAAGATGGCCATGGCTTGCCCGAACATGTGACTCAACGGCAGCAGGTTGAGAAAGCGTAGGGGATGAAACGGGCGCCCGTACTTGGCGTACTTGCGCACTTCCGTTTCCACCGGAACGATGTTGGAAAGGATGTTGCGGTGCGTGATGACCACGCCTTTGGGCTCCGCCGTCGCACCGGAGGTGAAGAGGATCTCAACGGGCGTATCCGGGGTGTTGGGAACTTCGTGGAACGGGAGCGATGAGGTCCAATCCAGTTCGGCGAGCTTCCAGACGGGCGCCGGCGTGTTGCCCGGAGGCAGTTCCACCTCTTCTCCAATAAGGATGGCTTTGGGCTCAACGGCGCGCGCGACACGGGCGAGAAAATCCACGGAGTGCCGTTCGTCCACGGGAGTGACCGCCACCCCGCGCAGCACGCAACCCCAGAATGCGGCCACCCAGGCGGGACGGTTTTCGCTCCACAGGATTACCTTGCCGCCCGCGCCGATTCCGGCGGCTTCCAACCGGGCGGCAAAGTTGCCGGCTGCGCGGGCCAGGTCCGCATACGAGTAGCTTCTGGGACGGTACCCGTCGTCGTAGACCAGGTACTCGCCTCGCCGGGAAGCGACCGTGTGGAAGTAATCGTTCAGCGTTTCCCGCCGGGCGGCCACCGGGTGAGCCATGGACCGGCCTACTGTAGCGTGCTCGCGCCCTCGATGCCGAAATCTTCAAGCGGAACGTTCTTGTTGATGTGATTGTCGAGGTTGATCACGTACGTTTCGGGCGAGTCGATGAGCGTGGGCGAATGCGTGGCGCAGATGATCCGGAACTGTTTCTGGTCCGCCAGTTCCTTGAGCATCTTGAGAATGCGGCGCTGGTTGGCGGGCGACAAAGCCATTTCAGGTTCGTCGAGGAGCAGGCACGTACCGTTGGGAAGCGCTGGAAAGTTTTCGCGAAACATCGCCAGCATCACCTGGCCGTGGCTCGCCATGCTGACGAATTCTTGCATCACCGGGTTACCGGCGAACAGTTCCGGGTGCATGCGCGGATTGTGCTGTTCGGCATCAAAGAGGAAGACTTTGGGTATCTTGACGTCACCCATTTCCAGGCGGTAGACATAGCCATCGGCTTGTTCGCCGCGCAGGGCGTAGAAGATGGAATGGAGCAGTGTGGACTTGCCCGACCCGTTCTCGCCGGCCAGCATGATGAGCGGATGCGACAGATCCACAATCATCGGCATGTGGAAGTTCAGGTTGACGAAGACCGGATGGGAGAGGATCTTCAAAAACATGCGGGAAACCCCAGGATAGCAGCGATTTCGACGGAACCAAGCCGCCTGGGTTTCGTCTGTCTATCCGGTGAGAAGACTGCTGCTGTTGGCCAACCTGGCCGCAACCTGCGTGTGGAGCGCCCAGGACGCGCCGCCGGTGTTCCGCGCCGGGGTGTCGCTGGTGCGCGTCGATGCCGAGGTGATCAACGGCACGGCGCCGGTGCCGAACCTTGCCGCGAATCATTTCATCGTCTACGACAACGGCACGCAGCAGAAGATTGTCAAGGTGGTTCAGGAGCAGGAACCGATGGACGTCGTCCTGCTGTTCGATGTCAGCGGCAGCATGCGGCAGCCAGTTGCCAGGGCGGCAGCAGCGGCTCGAAAGGCGCTGGATGAACTTCGCGGCGGGGACCGGGTAGCGGTGATCGTGTTTTCCAGCCAGGTCCGGCTGCTCTGTCCGTTCACGGAAGATCTGGAAAGAGTCCGCCGGGTCATTCAGGAGGATGTCTTGGGCCTGCCCTTTTCCGGCGCGACCTACATTCTGGACGCGGTCGCGCAGTCGGCGGCCCAATTCCTGATGGAGAGGAAGGCGGCCCGACGCCGGGCCATTCTGGTGGTGACAGATAACTTCGGCCAGCTCCATGAGGTCGAAGAACCCGAGGCGCTGACCTACCTGCAGGAAGCCGGCGTGGTGCTGGCCGGGCTGATTGTCAAAAACCCGAGGGAAAGCGCCAAGCGCGAGCGCCGCCGTGTGGGGGTGGACCGCCTGGCGGAAGAGACCGGAGGCGATGCGGTCCACGCCGACGACCCGGGCGCCGAGTTTACCAGCCTCATGGAGCGCCTGCGCATGCGCTACAGCGTCTACTACGAAATGCCGCAAGGAAATCCCGGCGAGTTGCGGCAGGTCCGGCTGGAACTGCAAGGGCAAGCCAAGACGCTTTATCCCGATGCGCGGATCCGCGCGCGAAAGGGTTACAAGCTGCCGGACCGCGAGCAGTAGGCCTCCGCTTGCCTACCCCCTCCGGTTGCCCAGGTATGATTGCACCGCCGGTTCCGGCAGTGATATGGGTACTAGCGGAGCAGTGGAAGCCCAGGGTCGGTCGTGAAGATGGAGAATTTCGCAAGCTACTTCCGGCAGTTGACTGGAATTAGCGGTGAGCCATTTCCTTGGCAAGCCAAGTTGTTTGAACGATTGAAGAGCGGTGACGTACCTCGCGTTGTCACGTTGCCCACCGGCATGGGCAAGACGTCGGTTATGACGGTCTGGCTCTTAGCCCTTGCCGAGGCGCCTGACGCGGTGCCCCGGCGTCTCATTTGGGTCGTGAACCGGCGGGTGGTCGTGGACCAAGCCACGGACGAGGCCCGGAACCTTGCTCAACGTGTTGAGCAGATCCCGGAACTCCGCCAGAGCTTGGCGGCCCTGTCCATCATCGGAGCGAGCCAAGGCGTACTCGGCGTGAGCACGCTGCGGGGCCAGCTAGCAGACAACCGCGAATGGAGCCGGGACCCATCACGCCCCGCGATTGCCGTTGGAACCGTGGATATCATCGGAAGCAGGTTGCTCTTCTCCGGCTACGGTGATGGACCTTGGTATCGCCCCTATCATGCCGGACTACTCGGCCAGGATGCCTTACTGGTAAACGACGAAGCCCACTTGACACCGGCGTTCTCGACGCTGATCGACACGGTCGCCGCTTGGACCACAAACAGTCCGGGCATCAAGCCTGTACGATCGCTCAAGCTTTCGGCCACTTTGGCCGGCAGCGACAGGTGGCCGGAATCGCTTGACGAAGACAAGGAGCAGCCGGAGTTCAGGAAGCGTTTCTCCGCCCACAAGCGGCTGCGCCTGCACACTTGCGCCGACCGCGCCCGGATGCACAAGAAGATGGTAGAACTGGCGGCGGCCGATGGCGCCGGCCGCACCCTGGTCTTCGTGCAGAGCCCGGAAGACGCCGCGGCCATCCGGACGCAGATCGCTAAAGCCGTAAAAAGCGAGCTGGTCGAACTGCTGACCGGAACACTACGCGGGTATGAGAGAGACCGGTTGGCCGAAGGTCCGGTTTTTCAAGCATTCCAACAGAAGACGCCGCCGGAGCAGCGCTGCTGGCTGGTCGCGACATCCGCCGGCGAAGCGGGAGTGAACATTTCGGCAGACCGGCTGATCAGCGATCTGGACACAGCCGACCACCTGCTACAGCGTTTCGGACGGCTCAACCGGTTTGGTGAAACCAGCGGCGAGGCGCATGTTGTCCATCTGGAAAAGCCGCCCAAGGAACCCGAGAGGCTAGCCACGCTGGAGTATCTCCGGTCTCTGCAGGATGACACCGGAAGCGCTGACGTCTGCCCCGAGGCCCTTTCAAGCCAACCAGCCCCAAAGGAGGCATGGCCGCCGGAGCCGCTAACACCCCGGCTGGAAGGATGGCTGTTGGACATCTGGAGTCAAACCAGTTTGGGACAGCACGCGGCGCGGCCGCCGGTGGCGCCGTGGCTTCACGGCCGGCAGGATGGCGAACCGCCGCAAACCGAACTCGCCTGGCGCTGGGATGCCGCCGAATTGGCAAAGGACGGCGTGAGCGCTGAAGACCGGCAGGAGGTTCTGAGGCGTTTCCCTGTTCTCGCCCATGAGAGACTCCGGGATTCGACAACTCGTATCAAGGACAAGCTGGCAAACCTTCCCCCCGGACTCCAGTGCCTCAAAGTTGGCCGCGACGGGCGCGTCGAAGCAGTAACAACCGGGGACGCCGGAGACATTGAGTACTGTTTGCTGGTGCTGCCCGTAGCGGCGGGATCGCTGGTGAATGGCATGTTCTCACCGGAGACCGCCGACGGAGGAGTCAGGGACGTCGCCGAACACACCGGAGACGACAGGCGGCGCACACGCTCCCACGAACCGCTGGACGGCAACGAGTGGACGGAAGCATGGCGAGTCGAAATCGAACCGCCGGAGGACGCCGAAGACGACGTTGAACCGGTCACGCTCTACTACTGGACGGCCCGCCGAAAGAAAGGGCCGGACCTCGATGAGGTGGATCTGGAGCGGCACCTCAAAGGGGTGAGCCGCACTGCCGGAGATCTTGGGCGGCGCCTCGGGCTGGCGTCCGAGATCGTCGCGGCCATGGAACTAGCCGGTCTGCTGCACGACCAAGGGAAGGCCGACCCAATCTGGCAGCGCGCAATGAACGGCAACATGGAAAAGCCGCTTGGCAAGACAAAGGGAGGGGGGCGGCCCGGGCTGCTGGACGGATTTCGCCATGAGTTCAAGTCCGTTGCCATGGCGGGAGCGGCTGAAGACCTCGCGCTCCACCTCGTCGCGGCCCATCACGGCTGGTCGCGGCCGCATTTCCCGCTGCGCGCTTTCGACCGGCGGGCGTTGAAGAGCAGTGAGCAACTCTCCTTGGAGTGTGCAAGACGATTCTCACGCCTCACGCGACGATACGGACACTGGGGCTTGGCATACCTGGAGGCGTTGTTCAAAGCAGGCGACGGGCTTGCGTCACAAGAAGAGCAGGAGATGCGGGAGCAACCAGAGTATGCCTAAACTCCGAATCTCCATCGATCCGACGAATCCGGGCGAGTTCTACGCCTGTTGCGGGTTGCTGGAACTGATCGAACTGAGAGGCAAGGCGGCGCTTTCCTGGTTTGAGTTGGAGGCCGCACAACCGCGCCTCGCGCGGTTTGTGATCGATGGGCCGGCGGAGTTGAACGAAAGTTGGGCGCTGACGGAGTTGAAGAACGCCAGGTACGAGTTCAGACCGCATGGCGACGACAAGCTTTGTCCGGTAGCGGTGGACTTTGGTTGGGCGCAAGTGGAACTCGATTGGTGGCTGGATGAATTCAGGGAAAAGGCGAGCAAACTGAAGACCTGGGCAGGCCGGATCGGCCCACGTGACTTTTTCAGCCGCCTTCCGCCAACCTTGGGACTGTCGGCCAGCCATCAGACAATGTGCTCTCCCGTAATCGGGTTGGATCCGCGTTCGGCGTGGATGAGTCTCGACGTCGGTTACTCGCCCAACGATCAGGCGCAGGATGCGGCAGGCTATCCGGGAGTCGAGATCCTCGGCGCGATCGGCCTTCAGGGCTTTCGTCCGCGGCCAGCCGCTGATCGCTACGATTTGACCTATTGCCTGTGGTTGTCGCCTTTACCGGTGATGCTTGGCCGTGCTGCTCCATGGGAGGGTCTGCAGCACAGGGAGTACGTGTTTCGCCTCGGCAAAAGGGGCAGCTATAAGTTTTTCACCTACGGCGTCCAGCGCCGCAGAAGGGAGATCGTGTGATTGACAGGTTTGATGCGTGGCTGAACGATGAGGGACCCGTGGCTCTGGCCATACGGGAGCCTTTGATCCCAGTGACCGGCCGGGATGGAATCTTCTTTCCGCCGACGTTTGCTCCTGATAAGGATGACGAGGAGAAGAAATCGACTTATGTGATTGATCATGGTGTCTGTCTGGTGGACAGCGTCGGCTCGCAAGCCAACCGCATGGAGCCTCTCTTTCTGCGGCGGGAGTATGCCGGCCTGGTTCCCCAGGTGACCGTAAAGGTAGGGGATCGCGAAGTCAATTTGCTCAATGCCGGCCACCGGGCGGCTGACGCAATTGTGCGTTTCTCGGGACTGTGGAGAGACCTGCGAGAAGCGTTCCTGGCGGTTCGAGAGCGGGGAGAAGCGGAGAAACTGGCGCGGATCGCACCGACCAGTCTCGTCTTTGGCGCCTGGGATTCCCGGGACACCCAGGCGAAGGTTCCGCGATTGGTGGAGTCAACCATCAGGGCCTATGGCGTGGTCGAGTTGAATCGGGCGGCGCAATACGTCTCGTCGATCGAGGAAGACACACGCGAGGCCGAAGGAATCACCGCCGAAGCCCTGAACGACAGGAAGTTTCCGGCGGCAGTGGGGTTAGTCGACAATCCCAGTGGACTCTCCCACGGCGGCGTGTGCGCCCGCGACGGAATCCGGCGCGATGCGGTCCTGAACCTGGTCGCCTTGCGATCTCTCAAGTCTCATACTGACGAACAGTCCCTGACGCTGCAGCGCTATATTCTCGGGCTTTCCTTGATCTGCTTTCTGGCCCCGATGAGCCTATACCTCCGCCAAGGCTGCCTGCTGACGAGGGATCCCGAAAATCCCGCTCAAGCACAAGCCGTTTACCGCGACGGCCACCGGGAAGACCTGGGCATACCGCCGGAGACGGTGACAGGTTACGCGACGGAAGCCGCCCAGGCGTTCGGTGTGCGGGACCGCATTGAGACCGGTTTCGATACAGGAGAAGTGAAGAAGCAGGCAAAGGAGAAGAAGGACAAGAAAGATAAGAAGGAGACGAAGAAGTAAGTACAATGTCCGATTACTTATGCGTCAGGGCTGTCTTTCTGACGGGGAGATATCACGGACGCGAGTGGCCGCCGGCGCCGGCGCGCCTCATGAGGGCGCTGCTGGCGGGTGCGATGACGGGCAGGTACCGCGATCGTTGGCCCCTGGTGGAAGGGGGATTTCGGTGGCTGGAGGGACGCCAGCCCCCCATCATCGTGGCGGATAAGGCCATGCGCCAGACCGCCTATGGACTGGCGGTCCCCAACAACGACCTGGATGTCGTGGCGAAGAAGAGGACCAAAGCAGACGGCGAAGACCGGGCGGCCAAGCTGCTCACGATCAAGACGGCCGTGCCGTGGCAATCCGAGGAGCCCCACCAGGTGCACTACATTTGGCCTGTCTCGCCCGCGGACGTGGCACACGGTGAGGCGGTCATTGCAGGAGTCGAATCCCTGGCCCAGTCCATGCACACATTGGGATGGGGCATTGACATGGCGTACGCCCAGGCCACGTTGCTGAACGAAGACCAACTTGCGGGACTTTCCGGGGAACGCTGGTACCCATCAGCCACAGGGAGCACAACGCTACAGGTGCCAGTCGAGGGATTTCTCGATGACCTGCGCGACACTCACCGGCGTTTTTGTGGACGGCTTTCGCCCGAGGGTTTGAACCCGGATGTCCGAGCCCGGGTCTATGGTGAACAGGCGTACCGCAAGGAGGGCGGCGCGGCCCGGGAGTGGATCGTGTTCACCCTGAAGACGCCTGGCGGGGAGCAGGGCTTCAGCGTGAGCTGGCGGCAGGCAATGGTGGTTGCCGCTTGGCTGCGGCATGCCGCCGCGGAAGCTCTGCGCGAGGAGCACTGGGACGCGGGCCAGATCGATTCTTATGTGCTTGGCCATGCCGCGACTGGTGAAGCCCCTGGAAACCGGCTCTCGTTCCTGCCGCTGCCATCCATCGGGCACGCCCACGCTGACGGCCGCGTGCGAAGGGTGGCCATCGCCGAACCGTTAGGATGCCAGACGGACGCCTTGCGGCTGCTCTCCTTGAAGCTGCCCGTATCGCCGCTCACCGATGAAGCCGGCCAGCCGGTCTGCCGGCTCGCGCGTCCCGCGGCCGGCGAACGCGTAGTCCAGTTTTACCTCGGGAAGGCGAAGCAGTGGCGCACGGTGACTCCGTTGATTCTGCATGGACACAACGCGGCGCGCGGCAGGCACTCGCCCGCCAAGACCGAGCGCTTGCTGCTACAGGCTTTTGAGGCCGCGGGCTACCCGGAGCGGCTCATTGCCGGACTGGCCTTTCAGCCGGCGCCATACTGGGCCGGGTGCGGAGGCATCACGGCAATCCGCGTCCCCAGGCACCTGGACGGCTGGCCGCGCTATCACGTGACCGTTGAGTTTCGCGAGGCTGTGGAGGGCCCCATCGCGGCGGGGCTTGGCCGCCACTATGGCCTGGGCCTGTTTGCCGCAAAAAACGAAGGTTGAGGGTAGATGCGGAATTCATACCTGGTGAGCTACGACATCGCCGATGACAAGAGGCTGCGCCGGGTGTTTCAGACGATGCGCGAGTATGGCGATCATCTCCAGTACTCGGTCTTTGAATGCCAGTTGACGCCCTCGGACCTGGTCAAACTCAAGCACGCCCTCGGAGGGTTGATCAACCACGCCGAAGACCAGGTATTGTTCGTCGACCTGGGCCCCGCCACCGGCCGTGGCGAGCGGGTGATTACGGCGCTTGGCAAGCCCTACACCAACGTCGACGGACCCTGCTACATCGCGTAAGGAGGTTCGAGTCCCATGGCCACGCAGCCAGCCGTTCCACCGAATCGGGTTCGAAACCAGTTGCCGGACTACCTGCCGGCGCGCCTGGTCAACGAATACGTGTACTGCCCGCGCTTGTTCTTCTATGAGTGGGTTGACGGGCTGTTCCGCGAAAGCGCCGACACGCTGGAGGGGAAGGCGCAGCATGCCCGGGTCGACGCGGGAAAAGGCGAACTGGCGCCACCGGAAGAACTCGGCGAGGAGAAGATCCACAGCCGTTCGGTTATGCTGGCGAGCGAACAACACCGGCTCATCGCCAAGATGGATCTGCTGGAGATCGAAAACGGCAAGCTGACGCCGGTGGATTACAAGCACGGCCAGCCGCGCGAGGGTCCGGAGGGTATCGAGGTTTGGCCGGCGGACCGGATCCAGCTTGGCGTACAGGGGTTGATCCTGCGCGACAACGGGTACGCCTGCGATGAAGGGCTGATCTACTACGCCAAGTCGAAGCAGCGTGTGCGAGTGCAATTCGAAGACGGCCTGATGGCTGAAGTTTTGGCCACGGCGTCGCGCGCGCGGCATCTGGCGGCGGGCGGCGAGATTCCGGCGCCGCTCGAAGATTCTCCGAAGTGCGTGGGTTGCTCGCTGGCCGGCATCTGCCTGCCGGACGAGACCAACCGGTTGCGCGGGGAGGAGAGCCCGCCCGAGCAATTGACGTTGTTTGGCGAGGAGATGGGACCGCGGCGCCGGCCACCCGGACGCGCCGGCGCCGAAGTCCGCCGTCTGGTAGCCGCGCGGGACGACCTCAAGCCGGTCTACTTGCACACACAGGGGCTGCGGGCGGGCAAGTCCGGCGCTGTGCTGCAGGTCAAAGAGAAGGACGCGCTGCGGCACGAGTTCCGGCTCAACGAAATCTGCCAGGTGAACCTGATGGGCAACATTCAACTGACCACGCAGGCGATCCAGGCATTGTGCGAGGCGGAGATTCCCGTATGCTATTTCTCCCAGGGCGGCTGGTTCTATGGGATCACGACCGGGCTGAATACGAAGAACGTTTTTCTGCGCCAGGCGCAGTTCCGGCTGGC
>JADZCI010000090.1 GCA_020851655.1 Bryobacterales bacterium | reverse complement strand
CGCCCCGCTGTGCGGCAGTCTCCTCGGCAGCCTTCAACAGTTCCAGGTTCGTGGCCAGGTACCCTTCCAGTCCCGGCGCAACACGCAAAAAATCGACGCCGCCTTCTCGGCCGGCCGCCTCGACAATCCGGTCGAACAGAATCTCCCAGCCCCCGGGACGGTCGGCGACCGAAGACTTTCGAAATTCTTCGCGCGCTCCGGAAATGACAAGATGGCGGCGAATACCAAGCTCGCCGGCGGCGTCCAGCAACAGCAGGTCCGCTCCGCACGCCGCGCCGCAAATCACGTCGCCCGGCTTCTGCCGGAGTAGTTCGGCGCGGATCTTCTCGCGAACTCCAACCACGTTTTGCACCGGAAAGCGCGCTGTCGTCGCGCCGCTTGGATCCGGACGGCGGCCCGCGGAGACGATCACCATTTGCGTTCAAGCCTGGGCGGGAAAGGCCGCAAAGTGCTCCGGCTTGACCTTTCGCTCAGCCGCCTTCTCCCCCACCAGTTTCATCTCCCGCACGTGCGCAACAGAATCCATTTGCTGAACGTCTTCGGGATCGATGTCGTCCAGCCCCAGCGCCTTCAGGCCCTTCTCGTCGAGATCGGCATTGTAGCGGGCATAGGTGAAGTTACGGTTCAGCGCCGTTGCGGCGGGCACAACCAAGTCGCCGATTTCGCTGTCGATCTTGTCACCCGCTATGCATTTGCCGGCCATGCGGCACAGCAGGTCCTGGTGGACCCCTGCCCCGTACATCAGCGCCGATGGAATCGTCTCCGCCTGGTAGAGGAGATTCATCTGGCCCGGCTGGAGATTGGCGTTCGCCGCCGCCGCGGCGCCGGTTCCCACGGAGATGACAAGCATCTTGTCTTCTCCGGTGGGCCATCCGAGCTTGTATTCCGGCAGCGTCGCCATGGTGTAGAGCTGAAACGCCGGATTGTTGAACATGGTCACGCCGCCGTCCTCGAAAATGAACGTGTGCTTGCCCACGGTGACGGTCTCGGGCGGAAAGTAAGTTGGCGCGGCGGTGCTGGCGCGCACCAACTGCCACAGCGGAATATTGAGGTTGCAGTCCGGCCGGCTACGGTCGTTATACTTGGCATCCGGGTTGTTGGAAAGCGGCCAAGGCGAATCTGTCGTGGCGTTCCGCATTACGATCATCAGCAGCGTTTCGAGCTTGCGGGTGCCCAGGGTCTCTCTCGGGCCAATGACTTCCTTGAGCTGTTTCGCCAGCGCCTGATCGACAAATTTGTACTTCAGCCGCTTGGTGAAACCGGCTTTGCTGAACATCGCCGGGCCGCTCTCGAGGTAGAACTTCTCGATCTCATCCACCGTCATCCCAAGCGAGACGCAGGTGGCGATGATCGCTCCGGTGCTCGTCCCGCCCACATAGTCAAAGTATTCGGAAAGGCGCAGGTCCTTATTGCCGGCTTGATCGCGCAGGATCTCTTCAATGCGCCGCAGGAACTGCAGCGTGATAATGCCGCGAATGCCTCCGCCGTCGCATGCGAGCAGCTTCTTTGCCGGCGCCGGTTTCATTTTTGACAGAAACGACATGGGGCCTCCTCCGGGTTTTCATTATAGGACGCGCGTTAGCGTCCGCACGCCCCCATCGCCAGCCAGCAGCAGAACGTCGGCGGGACGCAGAGCGAAGATGCCGTTCGTGACGGCGCCCGCAATGTGATCGATCGCCTTTTCAGTCTCCACCGGGTCCGGAATCGTGAAGCGGTGAACATCCAGGATGATGTTTCCGTTGTCGGTCTTGAATCCCGCTCGCCGGCGGGCATTTCCGCCCAAGGACTCCAGACAGCGCGACACGTGGCTCTCCGCCATGGGAATCACCTCGACGGGAAGCGGAAACGCCCCCAGCTTTTCGACCAGCTTCGAATCATCGGCAATGCAAACAAATCTCGCACTGGCGCCGGCGATCACTTTCTCGCGGGTCAGCGCGCCGCCCCCGCCCTTGATGAGATGGAGTTGCGCTGTGGACTCGTCGGCGCCGTCGACATACAAGGGAAGGGCGCCCGCCTCATTCAACTCCAGCACGGGAATGCCAAGGGCCGAGAGCCTGCGCGCCGTGTCCTCCGAACTGGCAACCGCGCCGGCCAGTTTCGACTTGACGGACGCCAGCGCTTCGATAAACAGCCGTGAAGTAGAACCGGAGCCGACGCCGATAACCCAGCCGGATTCGATGTAGTCGAGCGCAGCCCGCGCGGCCGAGCGTTTCTTTTCCTCGGGAGACATGTCTCCCAGTATGACCGCTCTTTACGCCGAGACGGCTTCGAGCTTTTCGCGGGCAAACAAACGTTGAATGTAAGACGTGTCGATCTCCGCCGCCTGAAATACGGGATCGGCGAGAATGCGCTGGTGCAGCGGAATCGACGTGTGAATCCCTTCGATCACGAACATGTCCAGCGCGCGGAGCATCCGGGCAATGGCTTCAGTTCGATCGCTTCCGTACGACACCAACTTGGCCACCAGCGAATCGTAGTACGGCGGAATGATGCCGTCCGAATAGGCGGCGGTGTCGACGCGGATCCCCACTCCGCCGGGAATGCTCAGCGCCCGGATCCGTCCCGGCGACGGCGCGAACGTCTCGGGGTGTTCGGCATTGATGCGGCATTCGACCGCATGGCCCCGCAGCGTGACCGGACCGCCCAGGATGTCCGGCAGACGTTCACCGGCGGCGATCCTTAACTGCGCTTTGACCAGGTCGATGCCGGTGACCGCTTCGGTAACCGGGTGCTCCACCTGGATCCGCGCGTTGACCTCGATGAAATAGAGGTTTCCGCCGGGGTCCATCAGGAACTCCACCGTGCCCGCATTGGAGTAGCCGACCGAGGCGAACGCCTGCTTCAAGGCGCCGGACACGCGCTGGCGCAGGTCCTCGCTCACCGCGGGCGAGGGCGCCTCTTCGATCAACTTCTGGTGGCGCCGTTGAATGGAGCATTCGCGCTCGCCCAAAACCTCGACGCCGCCATGCAAGTCCGCTAGCACCTGAAACTCGATGTGACGCGGGCGCTCGATGTACTTTTCCAGGTAGACATCGCCGTTTGAGAAAGCCGCTTCGGCCTCCTGCTGCGCCTGAACCAGCAGCGCGGGCAGTTCCTCGGCCGACCGCACGATTCGCATTCCACGGCCGCCGCCGCCGGCCGACGCCTTCAGGATCAGCGGGTAGCCGATCGTCCCGGCCACCCCGGCGGCGTGTTCCGCGTCCTGTAGTATCCCGTCCGATCCCGGCAGGATCGGGACGCCATGCGCTTTCATCGCCGTCCGCGCTTGCTGCTTGAGCCCCATCATACGGAGCACATCCGGTTTGGGTCCGATAAACGCGATGCCCGACGTCTCGCACACTTCGGCGAAATCCGCATTCTCGCTCAGGAACCCGTAGCCCGGGTGAATCGCATCGACGTTGGTGATCTCCGCCGCGCTGATGACCGACGGAATGTTCAGGTAGCTGCGGGCGCTGCGCGCCGGACCGATGCAAACCGCCTCATCGGCGAAACGCACATGCAGACTGTAGCGGTCCGCTTCCGAATAGACCGCCACGGTCCGTATGCCCAGGTCCTTGCAGGCGCAGATCACCCGCAGCGCAATTTCCCCGCGGTTGGCGATGAGGATCTTTTCAAACATAGGCCGTCAGTTCGGCTTTACCAGAAAAAGCGTTTCACCGTACTCAACCGGCTGGCCGTTTTCGACCAGCTTCTTGACGACGACTCCGGCGACGTCCGCTTCGATCTCGTTCATCAGTTTCATCGACTCGATGATGCACATGATGGTGGATGTTTCCACGGTGTCGCCGATCTTGACGAAGGACGCCGCACCCGGCGCCGAAGATTCGTAGAAAGTTCCCACGATCGGCGATTTGACGGGAACCAGCGTCGGGTCCGTGAGGTCCGTGTCCT
>JADZCI010000089.1 GCA_020851655.1 Bryobacterales bacterium | reverse complement strand
CCGTCCGACACAGTTGCGATGTCACGAACATAGACGGGGCGTCCGTTCACCACGGCGACCACCAGGCGGTTCACTTCGGCGGAATTCTGGAGCAGGTCTCCGGCCTCCAGGATGATCTCCTGGTTTCCGGTTGCCGCCGCTCCCGCCGGCAGCCGGCGGTTGGACGCGCCGATAGCGCCCATCACCTGGAGCGGCGAAAGCGAGTAAGAGGCCAGTTTGCCGGGATCCAGAGTGACGCGGACTTCGCGCCGCTGCCCGCCCAGGAGCTTCACTTCGGAGACATCGGCCACCTGCTTGATCGCATCGTGAACCTGCGCCGCCACCTGCCGGAGCTGAAAGTCGTTGTAGGTCTTGCTGTGCAGGGTGAGCGCCAGAATCGGCACGTCGTCGATTGAGCGGGGCTTGATGAGCGGCTGCGTGGCCCCCGCGGGAATCAGATCGAAGTTGGCGAACATCTTCTGATTCAGCTTGACAATACTCTTCTCTTCATCCTCGCCGACTTTGAAACGGACAATCGCGATGGCTGAGCCGGGGCTGCTGGTCGAGTAAATATACTCGACACCGGGGATCTCCCATAGCAGTTTCTCCATGGGACGAGTGACCCGCTCTTCAACCTCGCGGGACGAGGCGCCGGGCATGCTCACCATGACGTCGATCATGGGGACGATGATCTGCGGTTCCTCTTCGCGGGGCAGCATCAGCACCGAGAACGCGCCGATCATCAGCGACGCGACAACGGCGAGAGGCGTCAATTTGGAATCGATCCAGGCGGCGGCGATCCGGCCGGCCAGCCCGAGGCCCTGACCCTGCTTCACTGCCGCACCTCGATCCGCGCGCCATCCTGCAAGCCGGGGGGCGCCGCGGTCACCACGGATTCACCGGCCGTGAGTCCCGAGAGCACCTCGAAACGGTCGCCGCGCTGGGCGCCCAGGCTCACCAGCCGGCCTTGGGCCAAGCCCCCGGCTGCGACATAGACGCGTTGTACCTGGCCGTCTTCCAAGACCGCCGCCGCCGGCACGAGCACGACGCTCTGCTGCCCGGTAGGGAAGCGTGCCCTGCCGAACACGCCGGAACGCAACTCCGGTATTGCGGGAAGGTCGATCTTGGCGGTGAACGACCTCGAACCGGGGTCCAGCGCGGGGACGATCTCGCTGATTCTGGCATCGAACTGCCGGTCGAGGGCGTCGAGCGTCACCGGCACTTTTTGTCCAACCTTCACCTTGGGCAGCAGGGACTCTTCGACCGCTACTTCAAGCCGGTAGGCGCCGGACTGTTCGAGGACGGCGAGCGGCATCCCGGGCGCCGCCAGCATGCCGGGTTCCGCTTTGCGCTCGATCACGACTCCGGCAAACGGCGCCTTCACTTCCGTATATCCCTTATGCAGCGCGGCGGCCGCCACTTGCTCCCGGGTTTGCCGGATCCTGGCATCCACTTGCTTCTGCCGCGCCAGCGCCATTTCATATTGCGCCAGGGCTCCCCGATGTCTGGCCTTGGCCTCGTCGAACTCCTGTTCGGAAATCGACTTGGAGTCGTGCAACGTTTTCATGCGCTTCAACGTCGTTTCGGCGAGGTCCGCCTGCGCTTTGGCGGCGGCTACGGCTTGCGCCGCTTCGGGCAGCGCGCCGCGTGCTTCCGCCTGCGCGGCTTCCGCCTGCTGGTACCCGGTCTCGATTTCCCGGGAATCCAGAACCGCGAT
This sequence comes from Bryobacterales bacterium, assembly GCA_020851655.1. Lineage (GTDB taxonomy): Bacteria > Acidobacteriota > Terriglobia > Bryobacterales > Bryobacteraceae > JADZCI01. The sequence goes on along the minus strand of JADZCI010000089.1, from coordinate 7,203 downwards.
GGTTTGTCCGGCGCGAACCGGGTCACCAGCGTGGACACGGATTTCCATGATCTGTCCCATCAGACGAGCTGACAGGACCGATGTGACACGCGCGCGGACAGTGCCTGCGGCTTCGACTTCTACCGGGACCGTCACGCGCTCGGCTTTGACGACGTGAACGGCGGTCGCGGGCGCCGCTGTTCCCTGGCCTTTCTGGGGCCCGGACGTGCCGCACCCTGCTGCCGCCATGGCGGCCGCCGTTAAGGAAGAAATCAACGCAAATCTATTGAAGGACATTCGAATCTCCATTGAGGGCTCCGGCAGCCATTTCGAGTTGGACGCGCGAGACGCGCTGGTCATAGGCGGCTCCCAGGTGGCGCATCCGCGCCTCGTTCAAAGCGGTTTCGGCCCGCAACAATTCGGTCACGGTGGTCAACCCGCTTTCGTACCGGTTGCGAATAATCCGCAGGGTCTCTTCGGCCTGCGCTTCCGCCGCCGATGTGACGCTCAAGCGTTCGGCCGCGGCCTGAGAGTCGGCCCAGGCTTTCCGGGCTTGTAAGCGAACGCTGTTTTCGGCGCGGCGCTGGTCCGCCTTGGCCGCTTCGAGATTGGCCCGCGCGGCATCCATCTCGCGGAAGCTTCGCTTGCCGTCGAAAAAGTCCCAGCGGAACGTCGCGCCCACGAACCAGTTGGCTCCGCCCTTGCGATAGAACTCCTTGCGGTCCGCTTCGAATGAGCCGCGCAATCCCACTTGCGGGAACAACTGTAGTTTGGCCTGCCGCGCCTGGAGGCCGGCCATCTCCTGCGCAATCCGGGTCATCCGGACTTCAGTCCGTGCGACGCTCGCCTGGTCTTCAAACTCTTTGGCGGCTGCGTTCGATGGCGGGGCGGCTTCCAGTTTCGATGTCAGTGTTAGCTGGGTGTCCAGGGGCAACCCAATGGCTTCATTTAAGGCCGCGCGGGCAACGCTGACGTCGTACTTGCGCTGAATCTGCATTTCGCGGGCCGCCGCCAGGTGAACCTTGACCGCCAGCACATCGGCGTCGGTGGTCATTCCGGCGGCACGCACGTTTTCCACGCGCTTCAAGTCGGCTTCCGCCGACTGGACCGCCCGCCCGGCAACTTCCAGAGCTTCTTCGGCCACGGTCACTCCGTGATACGCCCGGGCCACGCCCGCAATCACCATCTGTTCGGTATTGCGTTTCTCTTCGGCGCTCATCTGCTTGGCGGCGCCCGCCTGCGACGCCGCCGTCCTGGTCCGGCCGGCATCCCAGATCATCTGGTCGGCCGTGACCAGGGATTGAAAGTTTGTCGTCGCATCGGGGCGCACAAGCCGGTCAATGGCGAAGTCAGCTTGCGTGAATTGCCGCTGGGCCAACTTTGAACTGAAGACAAAGACCGGGTTATTGCCCGCCTGGAACGATTCCTGGTAGGAAAGGCGAGGCAAGTAGCCCGACTTGGCGGCGGCGATGCGCAGGTCGGCGGCCTTGAGGCGGGCCGCGGCAGCCTCCAGCGAAGGATGGCTGGTCATGGCCTGCGACACAGCCTCTCTTAAAGTGAGCGACTGCTGCGCCAGCAACGGCGGAACGGCAAGAAGCAACAAAATCTTCATGAAACTACTCCTGAGGATGCAGCGATCCGGTTCTGGTGACACTTTGGGCGGCATGTCACTTTTTCCCAAAGGATGCATCTGCACGGTTGAAGGCAATCATGATCGAAACCACGGTCAAATATCTCAATGGATTCCAGTTTGAGGTGGAGGCTCGCGGCCACCGCTTGCTCTGCGACCAACCCCGCGAAGCCGGTGGAGACGATACGGGAATCACGCCTCCGGAATTCATGCTGGCCTCTCTGGCGGCGTGCGCCGGATATTATGCGGTTCAATACCTCAAATTCCGAAGTCTTCCCACTGACGGCCTGACGGTCCGTGTCGAGGCCGAGAAGGCGCAGCAGCCGGCTCGCATCGGTTCCTTTCGCATCCTTCTCGACGCACCGGCAATCACGGATCCGCGGCATGTCGAGGGGCTGTACCGCGCCGCGGAAAAATGCCTGATTCACAAGACCCTGCTTCATGCTCCTTCGGTCGCAATCGAAGTTCTACAATCGAGGAGTGAGCAGGACGGAACCGGTCGAAGTCTCGTGGGCGCGACAACTGGTGGCGGGGAATCCTGAGGCCTTTACCCCGTTCGTTGAGAGCTTTCAGTCCAAGATCTTTCAATACACCTGGTTGATGTGCGGCCACCGCGAAGACGCTGAAGAAGTGGCGCAGGACACGCTGCTCAAAGTCTTCGAAAGCTTCGATCAGTTGCGCGATCCGGAGAGAGTGCGCTCGTGGGTCTTCCGGATTGCTAAGAACTACTGCATGATGAAACGGCGGCGCAGCATCTTCGCGCCGCAGTCGGAAGTCTCGCTGGATGAGCCGCGGGACGTGCCGCTGGAAATCCCCGACGGCGGAGACCTGCCCGAAGACCGGGTACTGCGGCAGGAAATGAGCGAAGAGATCATCCAGGCTTTGCGTGCGTTACCGGACGCGTACCGCTCGGTCGCACTGCTGCGGGAAGTCGAGGAACTTTCCACCGCCGAGACAGCCGAACTGCTCGATATTTCCGAAGATGCCGTCAAGCAGCGCCTGCGCCGCGCCCGCGGAATGCTGCGTCAAAGCCTCAAAGGATACGTGATTGCCGAGCTTCCGTCGCCGCTCGATGAAGAAGTGCGGCGCGAACTGCGCTGCTGTTACGACGAACGGGCTGGCAAGTAGCGCCGTTCCGGGCAGCTCTACTTGCCCGCGTTGAGATACGCCAACAGGTCCGCCATCTGCGTATCCTTGAAACGCGGCCACCGGATTTTCTGCGCCTGCATCTGTTTCAGCATGTTTGGACCATGGTTCCAGAGTGCCGAAACGGCCGTGTACGGGTTGGCGCGTCCCGCCATCGCGTCCAACGAGGGAGCCGCGCCCTTGCCATGGCAATTGCCGCACCCTTTGGCCTCGAAAACTTTGTGGCCGCGCGCGGCGTTGCCCCCCGTGTTGGCGAACTGGAGCGCCCAGATATAGCCAACCAGCCGCCTCATCTCTTCCGGGCGCAACTCCGGCTGCAGTTGGATCATGTTGTGGGAGTGATTCCACATCGCGGCGGCGTAGTCGGCGCCGGTGCGCAACGAGGTTTTCTTGTCCAGCGAATGCGCCCCCCGGTGGCACTCGGCGCAACCCTTCACCTGGAAGAGCGTCTCGCCGGTCTCAGGTGAAGCCGGCGAGAATTCCGGCTGAAGATTCCTCGTCTGCGGAAGGTTTTGCAGATAGACGACGATGTCGTTCATCTCATCGGCGGTGAGCGTTGGCGGGGAGACTTTCCTGTCCGCCATGGCTTGACGCATCTGAGGAGCGTGATTCCACATCTCGCGCGCCAGCTCGATGGGGTCGGAAACGGACTTCCAGGTCATGACCGGTTTGCCGCCTTCCGGCGCCGTGGATCCGACGTTGTGGCACTGGGCGCAGCCTTTGGAGATAAAGGCGCGCCGGCCGCGCGCGGCATCTCCCGGACGGTCAAAATAGCGCGCGGCGTAGAAGTATGCGAACAAATCGGCGGATTGCTCCGCCGTCAGCTTGGGCTTCTCGATTCCTGCCTGCTCCATCGCTGTCCACATTGCCGGGGCATGGTTCCACATTAAGGCGGCCATGTCGGCGGGCGTGTATCCACGGCCCGATTTCTTACTCAGATCCGGGGCGCTCTTGCCGCCGGTTCCATCCACGGAGTGGCAGGTTACGCACTTCTGCTCCTGAAACACCTGAGCTCCCTTCCGTGCGTCTCCAGGTATCACTCCGGTGGCTGCGAACGCGGTCAAGGACACCACCGCCGTTGCTGACAAACGCGGGACTCTCATTTGTTGCCTCCCTTTACAGTATGAATCGCAGACCCACCACGATCTGATGATCGCGGAAACCTTCGTACAGATAGAACGGCTGGCTGAGACCGTACCAGCGCCACTCTGAATAGAATTGGGCCTTCCGGTGAACCGGGACGATCACCTTACCCACGGGTTGATAATACTGCGTTGGACGGCTTCCCGATGTCCGGACCAGCGAACCGCCCAAGCTCAGCCTCGGCGAGAGCCCGAACTTCGGCGCCAAAGTCAGATCGGCCAGCGCGGTGAGCGCGTGCGCATTGTCACGATACAGCGACGCGACCGGCTCCATTGTGGACGGGATCAGATAGGTAATGTCGGAATGAATCGACGACCACGTGTAGTCCGACAGCAACGTGAGCGCCTTAAACTTCTGCGGCATCCATTGCAGACTGAGGGAACCTTGTTGGGCCTGGTATTTGTACCCTGAGCCAGCCGACGGATTCTCGTTATTGAAGACCGAGTAGAGGGCGTTGATATGGAAATCGTTCAGAAACTGGTACCGCACCTGGGTCCGGAACTTGTAATAAGTCATCAGGCCGGTGCGGTAGTAGGTCTGCTTGCCGTCGCCCCGTTCATAGTCGAGGTTCCAGGTCAGCCCGCTGAACGGCCGGACCTGCAACCCGGCCAAGCCGACGTTGCGCTCCATGCGGCTCGGTTCGTAAGTCATGGCCGGGTTGTACGTGTTGGCGCGAGACGAAGCATTGCCTCTTTCCCAGCGCCATCCGCCGCGGAACATGATCTTGGAGGTCACGTCGAACAACGCCTCCAATTGATTCCGGTCATGGTTGACGACCGTCAGATCGTTGTAGGACGTGTTGCGGTTGACGACCGCGCCGGCGGCCGGGGTCAGTGTAGTAGCCAGCAGAGCCGCTGATGAAGTGTGGAAACGATCGGTGTCCCAAGTCTCACGAACCCGTAGCCGTTCGCCAAGGCGGACTTCGGCGCCCACCAGGCCCGACGAATGCGGCAGCTTGGAGCTGCCCGTCAGCACATCGCCTGTCTGGGCGTAGAACAGAAATGGCGCCATGGGGTCGACAAGGTTGCCGGCGGCGGTCTCCTGGAACTTGACCGTGGACGATGGCTGCGTGTAGAGAAACTGCCCGTACAGGTCGATCCACCGGGTGGCTTGCGCGGTGGCGAGGACCTTGGCATAGGGCCCGCTCCCGGTGACGTCGTACGTCTGTTTCCCGTTCGTGAGAAACAGGGTCTGGCCGAGGTAGGGGACTGTCCGGTTGCCGTTGAGCTTCTCGGTGGAATAAACCTCCTGGCCATCGGTGTACGACGTATGCCCGCCCTCGACGGTGGCATGGAAGCGAGAGAACTCGAACCTGGCGCCGCCGCGGACCATGTTCTGGCGCCAGTTGATGACGTTGCGCAGCGGATACTCGTTCTGGCCGGCCACCAGCGTCGTGATGCCGTTGCCGTACATCTCGTTTCGCTGGTACCCGGCAAACGGAATAATGTGCTTGCCGGGAAACAATTCCAACAGGTTGTCGAAATTCCGCAGAGCCGTGTCGTAGGCCCGCTCGTTCATGAAGAGGGGCAGTTTCGGCCCGCCGGGGATGGCGGGGCCGCTTCCGGGGTTGGCAAACGATGGCAGGTAATTGAAGTAAGCGACGTTGGAGTACGTGCCCAGGTAATGCCAGGCGCCGCGCTTGCCGGCGTCGAGGCGCGCCGTGTTGTACGGATCGCCGCCCCAGTTGTATCCCTGAAGGTGAAACTCGTCCAAAGCCTTGTTGGCCGGCGAAAGGTAGTTGACATCCATGCCCATCAGCCGGATGCCTTCGCCCAGGTTGACAATGCTCCGGTAGGTGTTCCGGTCTCCGCCAAGCCCGGGGCGAATGCGGAAACCGGCGTCGATGTAGCCGCTCAACGGACCCTCGAGCTGCGGGGCGGGGGACTCGGCTGGCGCCGCCTCCACCTTTTCCTCCGCCTTCTTCTCCTCGGGCTTCTGCTCTTCCGCCTTTCCGGCGACCGGCGCCTGCGGCTCGTCTTTCGCCGTTCCAGCGCCCGCGGCCAGCAGAGGCAGTGCGATTAACAACGGGAAAAAGTTTCTCATCGCAGTAGTGCCCTACTCACGTGTGAGCCGTGGATCTTCTGGTGGCAGATGGTGCAGTTCCGGTACCGGGCGCTGCGCAAATCGTGGAAAGCGGTTGGCGGCCCCCCAACCAATCCCGACGATGAAGGCGACTGGATGTTGGAGTGGCACTCCAGGCATTGATTGGAAACCTGCGCGCGAGTTAACATGCGCGGATTAGCTGAGCCGTGGGGTTCATGACAGGCCGAGCAGCCCTCGGTTCGCACCACGACATGCTCAAAGGTGAAAGGCCCGCGTTTGTCTGTGTGGCAGCGGAAGCAGCCCGACTGGGGCCCGAACGCGGTCTTCAACAGGTGCGCCTGGTTGCTGCCGTGCGGGTTATGGCAGTCGATGCACGACATCGCGCCCTCAGGAAGCTTGTGATGGTGCGGTTTCTGGAAAGAGGCCCACACATCGGTGTGGCAGGATCCGCACTTGCGGTTGATGCCGGCCGCCTTGCGGAACATTACCGACGAGCGCTCCTCGCCGGTGGCGTGGACGTTGTGACAGGCGACGCAGGCCACTGCGTTGCGGGCATGGCCCGAGGTCAACCGTCCCATCTGCGTTGGTTGATTGAGGTGGCACCCCAGGCAGATCTTCTCGGAATCCTTCACCGCCAGTTTGGCTGGCTGCCGGATGTCGCCGGCGCTCGCCGACTCGGCGTGCTTTGCGCCCGGTCCGTGACAGCTTTCGCAGGCGCGCGTAGCCCAGCCGCGGGTCTTGCTCGTCTCGAGCGCGGCGTGGCGGTTCTTGTCGAACGCCTTGGTTATGTCCTCATGGCAGGTGGCGCAGGTCTCCGATCCCGCATAGCCGGCCGGCTGCTGCTGGTCCTGGCCAGCCCGGACGGCGACAACAAACAGGAGAAGAGAAACGGGGACGGCGCATCCCCTTAAAGAGATGCGCCGCCAATCCCAATGCGCTCGCCCCACCACGGTGTTTGCGTGTGGTTGGCGAAGCATGTGTGCTCCTAGTCCCGAAACGCGAGCCTTGGGCTCGCGCCTACTGGGCATGCACCTTGTTAACGTCGTAAGCCGCGCCCACACCGTGGCACGCTCCGCAGCTTTCGCCCAGAGTCGTGGTGTTGGCCAGTGCGTGCGATGCCGCGTCAACCGAGGTATGACAGCCCGTGCAGGCGCCCGTCGCCGGTTTGACCGGATTGAGAAGTCCGCGTGGATCTGTCTTGGAAGCCACCGCGGCCACCGGCACGTTCCAGGTGTTATCGGCGTGGCAGTCGTTGCAACTGT
>JADZCI010000088.1 GCA_020851655.1 Bryobacterales bacterium | reverse complement strand
TGCAGCAGGCGCCATCTCTTGCCGCCCATCCAGCGAATCGCGGCATCGAATGAGGTGGCCGCCAGAGGCGCCATGAGGGTAAGCGCCAGCACGCCCGCGATGAAAAAACGCCGGATGGTCAGATCCTCGCGAATCACCAGCCCACTCCACTGCGCGTCAATCGCGAAATAGTGCAACCCGTGGAGGCACCCCCAGAAAAAAGTCAGCAAGCCGAGCATCCGGCGGAAACGAATGACCGGGCTGAGCCCCGGAATCCGCCGCAGCGGCGTAATCGCCAGCGTGAGCATCAGGAGACGCAATGTCCCGATGCCGGTGAACCTTGCGACATACTCGATGCGATTGATGCCCAGCTCGTTGTGATACCACTTCCAGCCCAGCCACACCAACGGCGCCAGCGCCGCGACGAGGATCAGCCGCGACAACCAGGGACTCTTCCACATAGACACCAGCATAGATGCCGCCGGGAGCGGAAGGTATTCCCGAATGAACGCGCTATCTTTTTTGCAGCGCAAAACGCCAACTAGTGTTTCCTGGCTAATTGAGAACCGCACCGACGGCCGCGTTTCCAGAGGCTATGTAACTGAGCGAATGGCAGATCCGCTTCCAGCGCGGTGTTCCACCCCATGTATCGCCCTGCGAAAAGCGACGATGCGCACAAGTCCGATCTTTGCCTAAACCACAGCAATGGCATAAACTCACTCCACGATCAGGGCTACTGGGATTGGGGCTTCGAGTGAGGCGTCTCCTCGCTTGAGCTTCGCCGGGTTGGTCCAATCAGGAAAGGAACTGATGTATGCGGAGAATCATTTGGTTGAGCTTGGCGCTGGCGTTGCTGTGTACTGGTCCAACAGCATTGAACGCACAGACCGCCACAGGCCAGATCACGGGTACGATCAGCGATGCTTCGGGAGCGGTGATCCCGGGAGCAAAGGTAACGGTCAATAGCGAGCAGACCGGACTGAGCCGGTCGACTACGGCCAATTCAACTGGCAACTACGCATTTCCGCTCCTGCCGGTCGGGGTCTATACGGTGACGGTCGAGCAGCAGGGTTTCAGCACGGCGAAGCGCACCAACATCAACTTGAACGTCGATCAGGTCCTGCGCCTGGATCTGGAACTGTCGGTCGGAACCACCACGGAGACGGTGAACGTCGAAGCGGCGGCGGTGGCGATCGACTCCGAGACAGCGGCCATAGGACAGGTGGTGAGCCAGCGCCAGGTTACGCAGCTACCGCTGAACGGACGGAACTTCCTGCAGTTGCTGTTCATAGGCGCCGGCGCGGTGGAGACGAGCGGCGAACAGGGCTCCATGCGGCAGGGCGCCGGAAATGCGATCAGCATCAACGGTTCGCGGCCCACGTCAAACAACTACCTGCTGGACGGCACTTCCAACACGGACACGGCGCTCGGCACCCCGAGCGCGATCCTTTCGGTAGACGCGATCCAGGAGTTCAAGGAACAGACCACCACCTACTCGGCTGAATACGGCTTCAGCGCGAACCAGATCAACATCGTGAGCAAGTCGGGGACGAACAATCTCCATGGCGCCGTTTTTTGGTTTCTGCGCAATGACGCCCTGGATGCGAACACGTACTTCAACAACCTGACCGGCTCAAAGAAGTCCAAGCTGCGGCAGAACCAGCCTGGCTTTGTCGCTGGTGGTCCGGTATGGATTCCCAAGCTGTACGACGGCCGCAACAAGACATTCTGGCTGGCGAACTACGAAGGGGTCAGAGTTCGCACCGCATTCCAGGACTTCCTGAATATTCCCACGCCTGACCAACTGGCGGGCAAGTTCACGTCGCCGATCACGGACCCGCTCACCGGGCAGTTGTTTCCCGGCAACGTGGTGCCGCAAAGCCGGTATACGCGCCTGACCAAGCTGGCGGTGGCGAAGTTCTTTCCCACTCCCAACTCGAACCTTCCGCAAGGCAACTACATTCGCAGCCGCGCCATCCCCAGGGACCAGAATCAATACACGCTGCGCGGCGACCAGCAGTTGGGCAAGTGGGGTATGGTTTTCGGGCGCTATACCACCACGGATTGGACCAACACCAGTGTCCAGAACACGACTGAACTGGGAGACGTGTTCTTCGTCCAAAAGACGAAGAACTGGCAGGTTTCGCACACCGTACCGATCAACCCCAACCTGGTGAACCAGTTCCGCATCGGCTGGGTGGAGGCGGTGGCGAATCAATACGGCGCCACGGCCGCCCAAGCCGACATCGACGCGCTGAAGCTGACCGGGGTCTTTACCAACCTGAACGACCAGCAGCGGAGTTATCCCGCGGTGGGATTCGGCGGAGTGGGCACAGGGCTGTCGGGCGGCGGCAGCGCGGTGAACGACTACCAGGCCAGCCGGCAACCGATGTGGGACATCAGCAACACGACGACGTGGATTCGTGGCCGGCATACGTTCAATTTCGGCATCAACATCAGGACGTGGTCGCTGAATCGCGACCTCGCCAACGACTTCCTTGGGCAGTTCACCTATAGCGGATTCTTCACCGGCAACAAGACCCGGGACCATGCCGTGGCCGACATGCTGCTGGGTTACTACTCGGGCGCCAGCGTGTTTCAACCGGCGGGGTTCAGCGTGGGCGATCAGGCGGGGAACCCGCGTTCGTTCAACTTCCGCTACTATGCGCCGTATTTCCAGGACGATTGGAAGGTCAATTCCCGTTTGACTTTGAACATGGGGGTGCGCTGGGATTTCCGCACGATTCCGTTTGAGACCAACGACCGCATGGGATGGCGCGACCTGGCGAACCCGAAGGGCGGCCTGCTGGTAGCCGACAAGACGCTGGTTGAAAAGGGCATCGTCGGCGACCAGTCCTACTACAAGTTCGCGGGCCGGAGAAATCCGGCGGACTCATCGAAGGCGGTGTTCGCCCCGCGTTTCGGTTTCGCCTACCGGCCCTGGGCCGATGACAAGACCGTGATCCGTGGCGGGTACGGCGTGTTCTTCGACTCGGCCGAAGGGCGCGAGATCGATGGCGCCTCGGACATTTATCCGTACGTCAGCCGCGGCAACTACATTCAGACCCTTGGCCAAGCGAACCCGAACACAACCGATCAAATGTTTCCGAGCTTTGCGCAACTTGGGCCGGCGACCCCGGCCGCCAATACGTTCCTGGCGGTCAACATCGCGCCGGTACCGCGCAATCCGTACGTACAGCAGTGGAGTTTTTCCGTCCAGCGCATGGTCGCACGGAACACCACTCTGGAAGTCAACTACATCGGCAACAAGGGCACCAATCTCCTGATGCGCCGCAACATCGCGCAGTCGCTGGCGCCGAAGAATCCGGCCTTGTGCGCCGCCAACCCGAGCGTTGGGGATTGCCCGGTGTTGAACCGGAGGCCGTATCCGAATTTCGCCGTCTACATCGACAGCGACTGGTCCGGCAATTCCAGCTACAATTCCGGCAACGTAAAACTGGAACACCGCAGCGGTTCGGCGCTGTTCACGGTGGTCTACACGTGGGCCAAGAGCATTGACAGCAAGTCGGCCGCGGCCGGCATCGGAAACGACGTCGCGGGGTGGCAGGGCTTCCTCGACAATCACAACGCCCGGCGTGACCGGGGCCGTTCGGAGTTCGACGTCGATCACCGGTTCGTGGGGAGTTTCGTCTACCAGATTCCGGTGGGTAGAGGGCAGAAGTTCGGAAGCCAGATGCACCCGGTGGTTGACGCGATCGTGGGCGGCTGGCAGGTGAATGGAATTGTCACGTTCCAGAGCGGGTTCCCCATGACGATCGCGGCGTCCGACGTGGGAGGACTGAACGACACATTTGGCACGAACCGGGCTGACATCGTCGGCAATCCGTATCCGGAGGGCTTCACCAAGTCGATCGCCAAGTGGTTCAACACGGCGGCGTTCCTACAACCGGCGGCAGGCTTCCTGGGCAACTCCGGCCGGGGCATCATGCGGCTGCCCGGCATCAACAACTGGGATACGGGTTTGTTTAAGAACTTCAGCATCACCGAATCGACCGGTCTGCAATTCCGCTTCGAGTCGTTCAACACATGGAACCACACGCAATGGGGCGGACCGGTGCGAAATGTCGCCGATTCACGATTCGGTCAAATTCTATCGACGCGGCCGGCGCGCATTAACCAACTCGGGCTGAAGTTCATATTCTGATTTTGGCCGCGAAGGCGGCGACCCATCAGGCAAACCCTCCGGAGCGGTGCGGTTCCGGAGGGTTTGCCATGGCGCTATCATCGGTTGCATCCCATCTGATGCACAGACTCGCAGTTCTCGCCGTTTGTAGCTTTGTTGTCTCCGCGCAAGCGCCTGGCGCGGGGCAGCGTTTGGTGGAGGACGGCCAGCGGGCGCTGGCGCAAGGACTGTATCAGCAAGCCGGGGAAGCGTTTGAGAAGGCGCGCCAGGCGGGTCCGCTCAGCGCCGAGACGCTGGCGCAACTCGGGGTCGCGTACTATCAGCAGGCGAAGTTCGCCCAGGCGGTACCGGTGCTGAGGCAAGCTCTCAAGCTCAAGCCCGGGCTGTCCAACGCCGAGGCTTTGCTGGCGATGTCCTTGTCGGAATTGGGGCGGTTCAAGGAAGCCGTGCCGGGGTTGGAGAAGAGTTTCCGGAGGATGTCCGACCCGCCGATCCGGCGGATGAGCGGGTTGCAACTCACCCGCGCGTACACGGGATTGGAGTTGGACGACAAGGCGGTTGAAACCGCGCTGGAACTGCGGCGTTTGTACCCTAATGACGCCGAGGTGCTGTATCACACGGCGCGCCTGTTCGGAAATTACGCCTACCTGACCATGCAGCGGCTGGCCAGCGTCGCGCCGGATTCCGTGTGGCGGCTCCAGGCTTCGGCGGAGGTGTACGAAAGCCAGGAAGCCTACGATGCGGCGATTGGCCAATACGAAAAGGTCCTGGCTATGGACCCGGGACGCCCGGGCATTCATTTCCGAATCGGACGCGCGATGCTGGCGCGGGCACGCCAATCGCAGACGCGGACGGAGGAGACCAAGCTGGCGATCCGGCAGTTTGAGGAAGAACTGCGAATCGATCCGACGAACGCCAATGCGGCGTACGAACTCGGCGAGATTTACCGGAAGGATGCGCAATTCAACCAGGCTCGGGAGTATTTTGAGCTGGGGCTGAAGTCCTATCCGGATTTTGAGGAAGCGCTGATTGGGCTGGGACGGACCTTAATCAGCCTGGAGCGGCCGGCGGAGGCGCTGCCGCGGCTGCGGAAGGCTGTGGAGATTAATCCGAACGATGAAGTGGCGTACTATACGCTCGCGCAGGCGCACCGGGCGCTGGGTAACAGCGCCGAGCAGCAGAAGGCCTTGACCGAGTTCCGGCGCCTGCGGGAGAAGCACGCGACGCAGGAACCGCGGGAGGCGAAGCGGGAAGTCACGCGGCAAGAGATTGAGGCCGAGGCGCGGTAGGCTGATGCCGCTTACGGGCCGCCAAGGAGCAACGGTCAGCGGAGCAGGTCCGCAACGGGAACCCACTCGAACGCGAAGATCTCGTTGGGCGATTGGCGCCGCCCACCGACGAGAGCCTTGTCCCCTTCCACACCGAGCACGCTTCCCCGCCCCTCAACGCGTGGTCTGGGAGAATCGAACCGCCCCGTCGTCCGGTCCAGCGTGACGTAACGTCCGCTACGCAGCCACACAAGCAACTGCCCGGAGGCAACGATTCTTCCGGCGCCCACGAGGTCGTTGGGTGGGTCCCCGCCTGGCAAAGCGGGCAAAGTCACCGGGACCCTGGAAAGCTCGCGCCCCTGGTAATCCGTTTCCAGCCAAAGCCGCGCCGACGGCAGGAACATTCCGACACGGTCTCCGGTGACATCGAGCACAGCCGATCCCTCCTCGGAGGTGAGAAAGACGGGATGCTGCTTGCCGTATGCTCGAAACTGGCCGCGGGGCAGGTAAGAGCCGAGTAACTCTCCGTTGGAACTGTAATGGCGCAGGATACCGGTGGCCGACGCGTTCGCGCCACCTTCAATGTCCCAACCCAGGGCCCAAAACGAGCCGTCGGGCGCGGATCGCAGATAGGTGGCCAGATACGGATTCGTCCGCACCATACGGATGACTCTGCCGCCGCGTTCGACAAACGCCAGCAGCCCGGCTGTCTGACCGCCGGCCCCCAAAGCATAGACTGACGCCACCACGACAGGGCCGGCGCCGGCCCCGGGAGGCAGAGTGGCGGCCGCTTTCACTCGCGCGTCCATCGCCTCCGGCAACTCCAGCCTTACGGCTGCGAACAACCGGCCATCCTCTCCATGAACGAATAGCTGGGGTTCCCCGGCTCTGGGCACATTGGGAATAAAGAAGAACAGCCCCCGGTCCCCGGTGACCGGGAATATCCCGAGCCGGACGTAATCGGTATCGATCGTTGTCCGGCTTGTCTGGTCAAACCCCGGCTCGCCAGCCGCGCTC
>JADZCI010000087.1 GCA_020851655.1 Bryobacterales bacterium | reverse complement strand
TCACGTTTCATAGAATACTCCACCTTGGAGCGTACCGCCAGCGGCTTGAAGTGGAAGAACCCGCGCGAGCACGCCAAATGAGACTTCTTGTTACCATGGAAAGAACCCCGCAGGCGTGCCTTCCGGTAGCCGTAGTGCATCCAATCGATGGACGTTTTCGAGTTAACGCGCAAACTGGTGGACATTGAGTCCATTACCGGCAATGAGGAAGCGGTGGGCGAATTTCTGTTTGCCCATCTCAGCGAACTCGCGCGCGCTCAGAATGGCGCCGTCGAAAAGATGCAGGTCGAACCGCGCCGGTTCAACGTCTTCGCCTCCTTTGGCACACCTGTCGTAACACTGTCCACGCATCTGGACACGGTTCCGCCTTTTTTCCCGTCGCGGGAAGATGACACTCAGATCTGGGGGCGGGGCGCCTGCGACGTCAAAGGCATTATCGCGTCGATGATCCTCTCCGGCCGGCGGCTGCTGGATGGCGGTGTGCGGAATTTCGGCCTTCTCTTTGTCGTCGGTGAGGAACGCAATAGCGCGGGCGCATTCCACGCGGCGAGGAATCCACGAGGTTCCCGCTTCCTCATCAATGGCGAACCGACGGAAAACCGTCTTGCGCTCGGGTCCAAGGGCGCTTTGAGATTTGAACTCGTAGCCCGCGGGCGGATGGCGCACTCAGCGTATCCGCAACTCGGCGATTCGGCCATCGACAAACTGCTCAACGTGCTGGAGCGGGTGCGCCGGATTGAGTTGCCGCATCATCCGGTCCTGGGTCAGTCAACGTTGAATATCGGCACGATTCAGGGTGGACGGGCGCCGAACGTAATTCCGGATTATGCCGAAGCGTCGGTGATGATCCGCCTGGTTGGCGACGCACAACCGCTGCGGGACGCGGTCCTGGCGGCCGCATCCGGCGCCGCGGAGGCGAGTGAAGTGGTCTGCATTCCGGCGCTCCACCTGGGCGCCCTGGACGGTTTTCCAACCACGGTCGTGTCTTATACCACCGACATTCCGGCATTTGGCGGCGCCTGGGGGCAGCCGTACCTGCTTGGCCCGGGCACCATTCACGTGGCGCACACGGCCGAAGAGCGGATTTCCAAGAAAGAATTGACCGACGCCGTGCTCATCTACGAGCGCATGGTTCGTCAGTTACTGAAGTAATTCGAGGTTTATGGTGAAGCAGATTGAAGTTGGCGTGCTCGGCGCCACCGGCATGGTGGGCCAGAGCTTTATCAGGTTTCTGGAAGGTCATCCCTGGTTCAAGGTGACTTTCTGCGGCGCGAGCGACCGATCCGCCGGAAAGAAGTATCGCGAGGCCACTAGCTGGCGGCTGGAGGAGTCGATGCCATCCCGCGTCGCGGACCTCACGGTCGAAGAATGCAAGCCGGGCAATGCTCCGAAACTGGTGTTTTCGGCCATGGATGCGGCAGTCGCCACCGATATCGAGCGCGCTTTTGCCGATTCGGGCCACACCGTGGTTTCCAATTCAAAGAACCATCGCATGGAGGCCGACGTCCCGCTGCTCGTGCCGGAGGTCAATCCTGACCACCTGCGCCTGCTCCCGGTACAGCATTCCCAGCGCAGTTGGAAGGGCCAGATTGTCACGAATCCGAACTGCGCCACCGTCTCCTTGACGATGGGCCTGGGACCGCTCAAGGGTTTTGGAATTGAGCGCATCATTGTGACCACGATGCAGGCCATCTCCGGCGCCGGCTATCCCGGCGTGCCGTCGATGGACATCATGGGTAACGTGATCCCGTTTATCGGCGGCGAGGAAGAAAAGATGGAGCAGGAAACGCAGAAAATCCTCGGCGCGTTTACCGGCGATCGCATCGACCCTTTGCCTGCCGCGGTGAGCGCGCACTGTAATCGTGTGCCTGTCGTCGACGGCCATATTGCGGCCGTGTCGGTGGCGTTCAAGCAGAAAGTAACCGTGGAGGACCTCCGCGCCGCCATCTCGGGCTTCAATCCGCTGGGCAGCCGGGACTTGCCCAGCGCTCCAAAGGTCCCGGTCCTCTATATGGAGGAGGACAACCGGCCGCAACCGCGGCGCGACGCGTTGCGCGAACGCGGCATGGCGGCGACTATCGGCCGCCTGCGGCCCTGCAAGGTGCTCGACTACAAGTTTGTGTGCCTGTCGCATAACACCATTCGCGGCGCCGCCGGCGCGGCGATTCTTAACGCGGAACTGATGCGCAGCGAAGGACTCCTGGAGCGGTAGTGCGGGAAGCGACCGCGCCCACGCTGGGTTCGCTCGAGAGCTGAACATGATTGTGATGAAGTTCGGCGGCACCTCCGTGGAATCCGCCGCCGCTATCGAACGCGTCGCGGGAATTGTTGCGTCGCGGGTTGACCGCAAGCCCCTGGTGGTTGTTTCGGCCATGGGCAAGACCACCAACAAACTCCTGGCGATCGCGGAACTCGCCGCGGCCGGCAAAGCCGCCGATGCCCGCGCGCACATCGCCGAATTGCGGCGGTTCCACGAGTCCGAGGGCGTGGCCGCGACGCTCGCCGCGGACCGCGCCAGCCTCGACGAGATCGTCGAAGAGCACTTCCACGGAATTCTGGATTGCGTGCAGCACATCTCGCATGAACACTCGGTGACGCCCGCCCTGTGGGATGAAATCACCAGTTTCGGCGAACGGCTCTCCAGCGCGATTGTGGCGCTCGCTTTCAAGAGGCACGGCATTAAGTCGCAGCACCTCGACGCGCGGCGCGTCGTCATCACCGACAGCCGCCACACGCAGGCGCTGCCGCTTTATCACCGCGCCTACGCGCGGTTTGCCAAGCTGGTTCCGCCGGCGCTCGAGGATCATGTCGTGGTGATGGGCGGCTTCATCGGGTCGACCCCGGACGGCGTGACCACGACTTTGGGGCGAGGCGGGTCGGACTTTTCCGCCTCCATTGCCGGGGCGGGTATCGATGCCGAAGAAATCCAGATCTGGACTGATGTCGACGGCATGCTGTCGGCGGACCCGCGAATCCTGCCCGGCGGTTACCTGATTCGCGCGATTTCTTTCGCCGAAGCAGCCGAACTCGCCTACTTTGGCGCCAAGGTTCTGCACCCGGCGACGGTGCTGCCGGCTATGGAGAAAGACATCCCGGTGCGGGTCCTCAACTCGCTGCGTCCCGGCAACCCGGGGACGGAAATCGTTTCGCGCGCGGTGCCTTGCCGGAACTCCGTCAAGTCGATCGCCTGCAAGCGCGGCATCGTGATCGTCAATATCGTCTCTCTGCGCATGCTGATGGCACACGGGTTCCTGCGGCGGATCTTCGAGGTATTCGACCGGTACAAGACGCCGGTCGACATGGTGGCGACTTCGGAAGTCAGCGTTTCGCTGACCATCGACAACACGTCGAAACTGGCCGAGATCGAACAGGAATTGCTGAGGATCGCGGATGTTACGGTGGTGCGGAACCAGACGATCGTTTGCCTGGTCGGCGACGACCTGCGGGAAACGCCCGGAGTCGCCGCACGGATTTTTCAGGCGCTCAAGAACATCAACGTCAGAATGATCTCGCATGGCGCGTCCTCGCTGAACGTCAGTCTGGCGGTGGACGACGCGGAAGTGGAGCACGCGGTCAAAGCCCTTCACGACGAATTCTTCGCAGAACGCGACCCGGTGGTTTTCTACGCATGAAACTCGCACTTGTCGGTTACGGAAAGATGGGGCGCCTGATTGAGCAGCTCGCCCC
>JADZCI010000086.1 GCA_020851655.1 Bryobacterales bacterium | reverse complement strand
TTTGGTCGGGCCGCCGGGATTTGAACCCGGGACCTCTTGCACCCCAAGCAAGCGCGCTAGCCAGGCTGCGCCACGGCCCGATCGGTGGAGGAACCTTCTCATGACACCCTGGCATCATGGTCCGGCGGGGTAACCTTATTCTCGCACGGCGAGCCCGCTGGACGGGAGACCATTCCTCCGTGTCGCCAGACGCGGCGTTAAATCGTCATCGCCATGTAGCCGCCGTCCACGTGCAGGATCGTGCCGGTCACGAAACTCGAGGCCTTGTCCGACGCCAGGAAAATCGTTGCTCCGACCAGCTCTCTGGCCTCGCCGAAGCGGTTCATCGGCGTGTGGCCCATGATCTTGGCTACTCGTTCCGGCGTCAGGATCTTGCGGTTTTGTTCGGCGGGGAAAAAGCCGGGCAGGATGGCGTTTACCCGCACGCCTTGCGTCGCCCACTCGCGCGCCAGGAACTGTGTGATCTGATTGACGCCGCTCTTGGCGACCGAATAAGTAAACACGCGAGACAGCGGAGGTCCGGAGGAGACCGAGGAAACGTTGATGATGGAGCCGCCGCGCCCCGGCCGCGTCATCCATGCTCCGAAAACCTGGCACGCCAGAAAAACGCTCTTGAGATCGACGTCCATGATGCGCTGCCACTCATCTTCGGAGATGTCGAGAAACGGCGTCGCCGAATTGACGCCGGGCGCGTTGACCAGGATATCGATCCTACCGAAGGCGGCTAAGATCTCGTCGAGCGCGCGTTGCAGGTCCGCCTTCTTCGTCGCATCCAGCGTGACAGGCAGCCCACGCCGCCCAAGCGCGCCGACTTCCGCCGCGCGGGACTTGACGGCATCCGGACGCGTCCCAAGAATAGCGACATCGGAACCGGCGCCCGCCAGACCCAGCGCCATCTCGCCACCCAGAACACCGCTGCCGCCGATTACGGCCGCGACTTTACCTTCGAGAGAAAAGAGATCAAGCATACAGGTGCCCGTTTGTTTATATCAAGACCGGGCACGGCGGCGTTCGGCGGCGCGCACTTGCGCCTCGTTCATGCCAAAGTAATGGGCCACCTCGTGCCAGATGGTCTCCTCCACCAGGCGGCGCAAGTGTTCGGGACTTCGCGCCATGCGTTCGTGCGGTCCCTGGTAAATGGTGATGTTGTCCGGCATGGCAAACGATTCGCTCACGCTGCGGGCCGTCAGCGGGCGGCCGTGATACATTCCCAGCAGGCCCGGACGCGGGGGTTCCGGCTCGACGACGAAAACCACGTTCTTGAGCCGCCGGCGGAACCGCCGCGGCACCACGCTCATCGATTCTTCCACCAGCCGGTCAAACTCGCTCGGTAGCACAGGCCAATTTCATTGTAGAAAGGACGTAATGGCGGAAATCGAAAAGTTACGCAAGGTTGCGGCGGGACGCGGTATCGGAAACATCAAGCGCCATATCTTTGTTTGCGCCGATCAGACCAACCCGAAATGCTGCGAGCGCGATGCCGGGCTGGCCACTTGGGGTTTCCTCAAGGACCGCCTCGACGAACTCGGATTGACACGAGGCGACGCGGTTGTCTATCGAACCAAAGCCAACTGTCTCCGGATCTGCGAACAAGGGCCCATCGCCGTCGTCTACCCCGACGGCGTCTGGTATCACTCCGTCACGCCGGAGGTGATGGAGCGGATTATCCAGGAACACCTGATTGGCGGCGTCCCGGTCGCTGAGTTTGTCTTCGCGGCCAACCCCCTTACTTCGGAATAGGCATCCCCATCGACTTGTACACGTTCTCGATGGTCTGGATCTTGGTTTGGGCGTCCTTGTTGTCTTTGTCGTACTTGAGGACTTCGCGATACTGCGCCAGCGCCGGACGGTACTTCTGGCGGGGCGGCAGTTGCTCGTTGTACATGTACGAGTCGCCGTACTTCAGGTGCGCGCCGGCCAGGGCTTTGGCGAGCGCGGCATCCTTGGGATTCGCCTTGTAGGCGGGATCCAGCAAGGAAATGGCCTCGTCGAATTTCTTGGCATCCACCTTCGCCTGAGCCTCCTTCAACAGTTTTGGATCGGCGGCGAAGAGCAGAGAAAACGCGAAACAGAAAACAAACGCAATGTGTCGAAGCATCCCGCCACTATTCTATCGTGATAATAAATACACACTCCCCGCGCTGAAAGGATATTGATCGTTGAAGAACCTGCTCGTGATGAAGTTTGGTGGAACCAGCATGGGTTCAGCCGAGCGAATCGAAGCCGCCGCCCGCCTGGTTGCGGACCAGGCGCGCCACCGGCCAGTCGCCGTGATCGTCTCGGCGATGTCCAAAGTGACGGACTTGCTGCTGGACAGCATGAAGCACGCCGAAGGCGGAGATGAGCAAGGCCTGAACGAGCGTCTGGCGAAACTGGCCGAAAAGCACTCCGAAGCGTGCGCCGGCCTCACCGAAGGAGAGGAGCGGAAACAGTTGTGGTCGCGGCTCTCCTCGATCCTGGAGGAATTCGAGCGGATCGCGCGCGGAATCCTGATGCTGGGCGAGCGCCCGCCGCGGTCGGTGGACGAGGCCGTCGCCGCCGGCGAACGGCTATCCACCTTTCTGATGGCCGCCGCGCTCCGCAAACTCGGCGTCGACGGCGTGGCTGTCAATTCGCGCGACGTCGTGGTGACGGATTCGGTGTTCGGCAACGCCTCGCCCATGATCGAGCAGACCCGCGAGAAGG
This sequence comes from Bryobacterales bacterium, assembly GCA_020851655.1. Lineage (GTDB taxonomy): Bacteria > Acidobacteriota > Terriglobia > Bryobacterales > Bryobacteraceae > JADZCI01. Next base: position 23,705 of record JADZCI010000086.1, on the reverse strand, counting down.
CGCAAGCCTTGCTGGCGCCCCTGCTGTCGTCGGGAAGAGTGACGGTGCTGACCGGGTTTAACGGGGCCTCGCTGAACGGCCGGCCCACGACGCTCGGGCGCGGCGGCTCCGATTTTTCCGCCTCCATCTACGCCTCCGTCCTCGATGCGCAGGAACTTTGGATCTGGACCGATGTCGATGGGATCATGTCCGCCGACCCCCGCCTGGTCAAAGACGCATCCGTCCTGCACGAGATTACCTACGCCGAGGCGGCCGAACTCGCCTACAACGGCGCCAAAGTTCTGCATCCGCGGACGCTGGCGCCGCTGGTGGAAAAGGGCATCCCCGTGTGGAGCAAGAACAGCTTCGCTCCGGAAAAGCCCGGCACCCGGATCGTACCCAAGGCGGCGGCGCCCGGCACCAAACCCCGCGCGGTCACGTCCATGACCAACGTCGCCCTGGTGTCGATTGAACCCGCAAGCGCCGTCCTGAATGGGACCAAAGTCATGGCGCGGGCGCTGGAAGGCCTGGCGGCGACCAACGCCGAAATCCTGGCCCTTTCCAGTTCCTCCTACCAGCAGAGTTTCTCGTTCCTGATACGCCAGACGGAACTCCCCGCGGTGACAGAACGCCTGGAAGAAGCCTTCTCGCTCGAACTCACCCACGGATACATGCACCCGATCGACGTGGACCTCGATGTCGGCTTGCTGGCGGTCGTCGGTGAAGGCATGAAGGGCGCGGCGGGTCTTGCGGGTCGCATTTTCACCGCTGTCTCCCGCGAGAAGGTCAATATCATCTCCATCGCTCAAGGTTCCAGCGAGTTGACCATCGCGATCGTGGTCCGCAAAAACGACGTGGAGAAGGCGGTGCGCGCCATCCACGCCGAGTGCGCGCTCGGCTCGTAGAGAGCCGCCGGCGGTATAATGTAGTTTCGTGGCGTACCCGCCTTACGTGTAGGCTCCAGGAGTTCGATTTCCATGTTTCAACTGTTTCGCAGCCGGGAAAAGTCTGTTCGTTACCTTCTCGGCGCTGTCCTTCTCTTTGTCGCGTTTACGCTCGTGTACACGCTCGCGCCGACCGGGGGAATGGGCAACCCCCAGATGAACGAGCAGGTGATTGCCGAAATCGGAGACGAGAAGTTGACCGACATGGAAGTGCGGCAGGCGTTGCAGTTGCGCATGCGCGACCGGTCGATTCCGCCGGAGATGGCGGAATTCTACATCCCGGTCTTCGTCAACCAGATGGTGCAGGATCGCGCCTTGTCCTACGAAGCCAGGAAGATGGGCTTCCAGGTCACCGACAAAGAGGTGGCGGCCACGCTGCAATCCCTCTTCCCCCAGTTGTACGAGGGCGGCAAGTTCGCCGGTCACGACGTCTATGAGCGCATGGTCCAGTCGCAGGGAATGACCATTCAGGAGTTTGAGACGAACGTCAGAAACCAACTGCTGATGAACCGGATCGAAATGCTCGCGCTGGAAGGTGTCGTCGTCACGCCGGCCGAGGTGGAGGCTGAGTTCCGGAGAAGGTCCGAGAAGCTGAAGATTGCCTATTTCCAGATATCGGCCGACAGCCTGAAGAGCAAGATCCAGGTCACGCCCGCTGAAATTCAGGAGCACTTCAACCGCAATAAGGCATCCTACCGGGTGCCGGAGAAGAAGTCGTACCTGATGTTTGTGGTGGACGAGGACAAGGTTGCGAATTCCATTACCGTGCCTGAGGCGGAACTCCGCCGCGCCTACGAAGCCCGCAAGGACCAGTACCGGATGGCCGAGCGCGTCAAAGTCCGTCACATCCTGCTCAAGACGACGGACAAGACGCCGGACGAAGTCGCCAAGATCGAAAAGCGCATGCAGGATATTCTCAAGCAAGCCCGTTCCGGCGCGGACTTTGCCGAACTGGCGAGGAAAAATTCCGAAGACACGGGCTCGGCGGCGCAGGGCGGCGAGGTCGGCTGGGTCGTACGCGGGCAGATGGTTCCCGAATTTGAAAAGGCGGCCTTCACGACCAAGCCCGGCGCAATCAGCGACATTGTGAAAACCGTCTATGGCTTCCACATTCTCAAAGTCGAAGCCAAGGAAGACGCCCACGTCAAGCCGTTCGAGGAAGTTCGCGCTGAACTCGCCAAGGACCTCTCGTCGTCGCAAGTCTCGGCGCGGGCGCAGTCGCTCGCCGATGGCGTGCGCGCGGCCCTGATCAAGTCCCCGCAGGAAGCCGAGAAGTTTGCCGAGGCCAATGGGATCAAGGTGGTGCATGCCGAAAAGCTTGCCGATGCCGATCCGTTGCCCGAGGTCGGCGTCAATGCCGATGTTCAGGATGCCGTCTCGAAATTGCCCAAAAACGGGATCAGCAACGTGGTGCAAGCGGGCGGCAAATGGATCGTCGTGCAAGTTCAAGATGTGATTCCCGCGCGCGCCGCCGAACTGTCGGACGTGGAAGCCCAGGTCCGGAGTGCGGCGCTGGCCGAGAAAGCCGACAAGGCCTTCCGGCAGCAACTTGAGGAGGTCCGGAAGAAGTTGCAGGAACCGAACCCGGACTTTGTGAAACTCGCCCGGGAATTCGGGGCCGAGATCAAGAATCCACCAGAGTTCTCCCGCGAAGGCGCGGTCGAAGGCGCCGGGCCCGCGACGATGATGGAAGAAGGCTTCCGCAAGAACATTGGACAAGTGTTCGGTCCGGTGCAGATTTCCGGCGCGCAGGCATTCGTTTGCAAAGTCGTCGCCAAGACGCCGGCGGACCTGACTCAGTTGGCCGCGCAGCGCGACAGCATCGTCCAGAGCATTAAGTCGAAGAAGGCCAAGGAGCGCCGGGACCTGTTTGCCGATGGTGTCCTGAAGTCGCTGATCAGTCAGAAGAAGGTCAAAATCAATTCGGAAGCCGTACAGCGGTTGGCGGCCAGCTACCGCCGCGCATGATCCAGACGCTGATCGATTTTCTCCGGACGCTGACCGACCCCGGAAAGCTGGTCCACCTGCTCAGCACTGTAGTGACGGGCTGGTGGGGCTATGCGCTGCTGTTTGCGGTAGTGTTTTCTGAAACGGGCCTCCTGATCGGCTTCATCCTGCCCGGTGACTCGCTGCTCTTCACGATTGGCGTGGTCGCTGGCGCCGGCCAGTTGGACCTGCCCACCATTTGCCTGGTGCTCTGGATCGCCGTGATCCTGGGGGACGCCTCCGGCTACCATCTCGGCGTCCAGACTGGCATGAGGATCTTCGAGCGTCCCGATTCGCGTTTCTTCAAGAAGGAGTACGTCGAGCGCACACAAGCCTTCTACGCCAAGCACGGGGGCAAGACCATCGTTCTGGCGCGCTTTGTGCCGATCATCCGCACGTTTGCCCCGTTTGTCGCCGGCGTCGCAAAGATGGGCTACCGGCGCTTCTTCCCCTACAGCGTCCTGGGTGGTTTGTTCTGGGTAGTCAGCCTCACTTGGGCTGGATACGTGCTCGGCCAGATTCCGCTCGTCCGCCAACATTTTGAGAAGTTCGTCATCGGCATCATTGTGATATCCGTCGCCCCGGTCATCATGGAGGCGATCAAGAGCCGGCGCCGCAAGTCCGAGACTGTTCAAGTTCCGTAAACCCACAACCGTCGCGCCCGCTTCGATTGCAGCAGAACTTATGATCCCGCCAGGGGTTCTGAGGTGATGCGCTATGAACTTGCCGGGTTCGTCTCTCCGTCTGGCTCACATTTGTCTGGCCGCGGCCGCGGTGGTTTCAATCCAACAGCGGTCGCCAGCAGCCGGACTCCCCGCGGGATTCACCGAGACCCTCGTCGCCGGAGGGTTGGACTCCGCAACGGCGATGACCTTGGCGCCCGATGGGCGCATCTTCATCTGTGAACAGGGCGGCGCACTGCGCATCGTCAGGAACGGAGTGCTGCTGCCCAAGCCCTTTGTGACCATGAACACCCAGGCGCTCGGGGAGCGCGGTCTGCTCGGTGTGACCACCCACCCGGCCTATGCCACAAACGGCTGGGTGTATGTCTATCACACCATGCTCACGCCGAACATCCACAATCGCGTGACCCGGTTTACCGCAAACGGCGACCATCCTGTCGTCAACAGCAAGACGGTCATATTTGATCTGGACGATCTTTCCGCCGCGACCAATCACAACGGCGGCGCGATACACTTCGGCCGGGGCGACGGCAAGCTCTACGTGGCCGCGGGCGAAAACGGCATTTCCGCCAATGCGCAGTCTCTGACAAATGTTCTGGGTAAAATCCTGCGGCTGAACGATGACGGAAGCATCCCGTTCGACAACCCCTTCTACAACCAGGCATCGGGCCGGAACCGCGCCATATGGGTGCTGGGACTGCGCAATCCGTTCACTTTTTCCTTTCAACCGGTGACGGGACGAATGTTCATTAACGATGTCGGCGAGGGCACGTGGGAAGAGATCAACGAAGGCATCCCCGGCGCCAACTACGGATGGCCCGTGACCGAAGGACCCACTACGGATCCGCGGTTCCGCGGCCCGCTGTTCGCCTACCGCCATGGCGGCGGGTCAACGACGGGTTGCGCCATTACGGGTGGGGCGTTCTATAATCCCCATGCCGCCGAATTTCCACCGGACTACGTTGGCAAGTACTTCTTCGCCGACCTCTGCAGCGGATGGATTCGCCGGTACGATCCCGCTACCGGCGATGTTCAAGCGTTCGCGACCGGGATCGGGTCCGGAGTGGTGGATCTGAAAGTTGGGGGCCGGGGATATCTGTACTACCTCACCCGGACCCAGCTATGGCGCGTCGGTTACTCCGGAAGTTAAGCAGGCGCCGCGGCCCAACTTGTACCGCGAATGGACATGATAGGATGCGGCGGTGACTGAGATCCACAATCTGCGGGCGCGCGTCGCCGCACTCGAGCAAAGCGCCATCCACCAGCTACAGTGGTGGCGGCCCTTTCCCTTCCACGGGCAGCGCGGCCGGTTGGCAATCTGGCGCGAAGTGCGGGAATTATGGAGGCCGGAAGCCGTCATCGAAACTGGAACGCACGTCGGCAACAGCGCCGAGTTCTTTGCTGGAAGCGGCCTTCCATTCGACACCATCGAGATCGACCCGACGTTATACGCGTTGGCTTCCATGCGCCTTCGTAGCGGATCGAATGTCACCCTGCATCTTGGAAACTCGCCCGCCATTCTCCGGACGCTGCCCGCCTCCGGCCTTAGGACGTTCTTCTATCTGGACGCTCATTGGAAAGACCATCTGCCTGTTACAGAAGAACTGGAGATCATCTTTGCGCGCTGGCCCAATCATCTCGTCCAGATCGACGATTTCGAGGTCCCCGGCGACGCGGGCTACGGGTTCGACGACTACGGTCCCGGAAAAGCCCTCCGGCTGGAGCTCATTGCCGGCTTGACGGGCGCCTCAAACCTGTATTTTCCTTCGGACCCTTCCTCGGCCGACACCGGGCTTGTCCGCGGCTGCATCCTGATAGCCTCGGACAATCTCCTGGATCAGGCGGCGACTCTCCGCAAGCACCGCTGACCGGGCCGTTCCGCGCGGCTCCGCTGCGTTGATCGGAGGACAACGCCAACAAACTTACCGCGTGGCCAATTCCAGCACGGTCGCGTAGGGGTCAACTTTCAGTCCGGCCACGGGGATGCGTACGCGGCCGCCATCCTGGGTGAACCGCACCTGCGTCAGCCCATCCAGCGCGCGGATCGATTTGATCCGCGCCGGCAGCCCGTCCAACAGGATCGAATCGGCCGGCATGTCAAACACGTGCAGGTACATGACGCCGCCCTTCGCCGTCATGCGCCCGAAGGGCAGAGACTGCAAGGCACCGTACGTCGTTCCGTAGATCGCTTCGCCATTAACCCGCATCCATGCGCCGATGCCTTCGAGGCGCTCGACGAATTCCGGCTGAATCGTCCCTTGCGGGGTTGGCCCCACGTTCAGAAGAAAGTTGCCACCTTTGCTCGCGGCATCGACTAACGCCCGCACCAGGTCGCGAGTTGATTTGTACCGCTGGTCGTTCCTGTTGTAACCCCACGTCCCGTTGATCGTCATACAGGTTTCCCACGGCTGAAAGTCGCCGGGGGCTGGAGGATGGCTGAACACGCCTTTGTCGTTCGGGTCCGTGTTGCCGACCTCTGAGGACTTCCGCGGGATGCCCTTGGGCAGCCGCTGCTCGGGCGTAACATAGTCGCCCGTCAACCCGATCCGGTTGTTGATCAGCGTCAGAGGCTGAATGGAATGGATCAGATCGTGAAACCGTCTCCCGGCATACTTGCGCTGGTTGCCGAGTCCATCGAACCAGACGAGGAACACGTCCCCATAGCGCCCGAGCAGTTCTCTCAACTGTAAGTCCATGTAGTCCAGGTAAAGGGGCCATTCGGGGCGCGCCGGTTCACCCTGCCAGTTCGTTGACGACAATCGCGACGTGTCCCGAAAGCCAGGGTGGTTCATGTCGGGCGGCGAATAGTAGAACCCCAGCGGCATCGCCTCCGCCTTGGCCGCAGCCGCCAACTGCGCGACCACATCCTTGCCGTACGGAGTGTTCGTGATCTTGTAGCCGGTGTAATCGGAATCGAACATGCAAAAGCCGTCGTGGTGCTTGGTCGTGAAGACCATGTACCGCTGACCGGCTCGCTTGGCCAACCGCACCCACGAGGCCGCATCGAACTCAACGGGGTTGAAGCGTTGCGGCAAGGCGCGGTAATCGGCCTCGCTGATACCCCAGGCGCCCGGGCGCATGATTGGCCACGACGCCTCGACGCTGGCTGCCGAGTACGGTCCCCAGTGAATGAACATGCCGAATTTCGCGTCGTTGAACTTCTTGAGCCGCTCGGCCTGGGCATCAGGCTGGCCGGCGGCCGTCCCAATCGCGAAAACCGCAACCAGCAACATCCCGACTCGCATACGCTTGCACCCGGTCACTGGCCGGCGCCCCAGTCCTGCGGGAGGACGACTGCCGCTTTCCGGATTGCATAACCGGAGAAATGCCCCACAAAGATGTCGCAGTTCTCCTGAGTGATCTGGGTAGAGTTGAGCGGCCCCAGATTGTAAGTCTCCGGTATCAGCAGGACATAGTTACCCTGATTCTGAGGATTGGGATAGATGCCAACGTAACTGCATCCCAGCGGGTCGTTCAAAGGACCGGATGCGGAGCACTTGGTCTGTAGTTCCCTGTATTCCGATGAGTTGACGGTGAATGTCCCCCCGCTTCCCCAGGTGATGGGCAGTCCGCGGCCCGTCTTCGAAAGCAGACCGGCGTAACTGTTCTCGAGAGAACTTCCGATCACGATGATGTTGTACGTTGCCGCATCGGATTCGTTGACGTCCACATCTTTCTTGATCCTGCCCTCGAACTGGCTCCGCAGAGTTCTCCGTCCGCTCTTCAAACTCACCGGAAAGATCTTGTTCAAGATGCCTTGAACCATTGCCTCCTGCGTTGCCGGGGATTGCCCCGCGGCGGTCCCATAGACAATCAGCAGCGGCTTCACCTGCATGAAGAAATCGGCTATCGGACCGCTGATGCCCTTCTTCTTGACCGGAAGGGGCGGCGCCGCCACCGGACTGATCGACCATGTCTCGGACTTCTCTGATTTCCAGAAGTGAGTGACCCCGCCAACGATCGCCGTCACCGGCGCCGAGTCGTTGATCGTCACACGGACCGCTTCCTGTTTCGGCAGCAGTTCCTTGGATAAATCCAGGCTGAGCCTGTCGATGTTGGTAGCGGTCACGGTGATGGAATCGCTGAGGGCGCGATGCACCGCGGCGTGGATTGTAGACTGGGCCCTGGAGTTGATCGTCGTGTCAATAGCGACCCAGCGCGACTGATTGACCGCTCCCAAACCGTAAGTCGTGAAGATCACGCGGTCCGGCCAATGGTTGATCGACTTGCTTCTCAGCCAGGTCCAACCATCCGACAGCATCGGATCCTGTATCTTGACGTGAGAACACTTAGCGTTTGTGTCATAGCCGTCAAAGACGTCGTACGCTCCCGGATACAGCGAGGCCTGCTCCTGCAAATAAAGAAAAGACGGGTGCTGCTCGTTGTAGTTACCTTCCTGGTTCGGGGGACAGTACCAGTGCAGGAACGGAACGACGGAGAAGTTGACTTGCATCGTCTGGTTGTACCAGAAGCTGTTGCTAACCCCGCCGTAAGTCAGTCCGCCGGTCATATTGTAGGCGGCCGCGGCCAGGTCCGGCCGGATGGCGGTATAGCGCATGGCGCCCGCGCCGCCGGCGCTGCCGCCTCCGATGACAATCCTGTCCCGGTTCACCGAATAGTGTTCGAGGAAGTGCGCAATTTCCTCGTCGCATCCAGCCTGGCCCAGAAAGCGGAAATCGGTTTCTCCCCTGCAGCTCGGCTTCATCCTGAACCTTCCCGTTGACGTCGCGGGGTTCGCGGAAGGCTTGACCCACCAGCCGTTCTCGCCGCTGAGCGCTGTCGTGGTGTTGCCCCAAAAGAAGGCGACTTGACCACCTGAGTGGAAGTAGATGTCCACGCCGTATTTCACCTCGGGATCATAAGCGGCGGGCAGTTGGACGTGATAGAAGAGAAAATGTCCATCCATGACCGACCGGAATGCCCGGGTCATGATGACCGCCCCGGCAAATGGATCCTCATTCCGTTCCGCGGCGGACACAAAATACTCCGCTCCGCTGGTCCAGTGCTCGGGCTTGGCGGGATTGAATCTGAAATTGTTAAACAGGGCCGGATCCGTCACCATGGCCGACCGGACTTGCGTCAGGATGTAACACCATGCCTGAGCGTTCGTGATGGCGTCCTGTTGCACGGCGTTTGGGCCCGATATCGCCGCGATCCTTTCCGCAACATGGGTACACCGCGACTCGTAAAAAGGGAGGTTCTCCCGCCAGTTAAGGATGTTCTGTTCTCCGGCCGCGGTTTGCGCGTGCGCGGCGCAGGCGAATACCGCGCCGAGGATCAAGACCGGTTTCTTCATTATTACCTCTTGTATACCAGGACGGGCCGCCTCACGTTGCCGGGACTTGGCTGACGCGAAACACGTGAAAGTCCCAGGGCCCTAAGTCCACGTAGAGTCCGGCGCTTGCGAGTTCCTCTCCATCTCGAAGATACTCCTCGTTCCGGATCACATCGGTCAGGACATACTTCCCGCCGGCGGCCGGCCAGGGAGCGCGAACCTGAGCCTGGGAGCCAGCGCCTGACCAGTTGACGACGACCAGGCTGCGCTCCTCGCCCCACTGCCGCGACCAAGCCAGCACGTTGTGGTAAGACTCGTTGTCGCGCCACCCCGCTACGTCGCAAAGCTGCCACTCCCCCTTGCGCAGTGAACCGCGGCGGATGGAGGAAAGCAGGCGCCGGTAGAACGCCTCGAGCGCGCAGTCCGAAGCTTCAGGCGGCCGGCGGCGGAGTTGAACGGGTAGTTTGATCCGGTGACCCTCAAACTGCCCCTCGTGCAACAGCAGTGCCCCCGGCGTGGTCGAGACAATCACGGCGGCGGCTTTGGACCGCCCGGCGCCCAGCGTTGCCGCGGCTCGGGGTTCATCGTGATTCTCGATAAACCGCAAGAGCTTCCGCTGGTAGCCGGTTGAAGCAGACAGATGTTCCCGGATTTCAGCGGCGCCGGAGTGCTCCAGGCGGTCGTAGAGGCGCTTGTCGTAGCAGTAGTCGAACCCCTGCTGCTGGAGTTCCCACTCCATGTCCCAGTACGCTTCGGCAATGAAGGTGAAGTCCTGATGCCGGCTGCGGACCGCGGGAATGACTTCCTTCCAGTACTCGGTGGACGGCATCGTCCCGGCGCGCAGCCCCCAAGTGCGCTCAAAAATCCGGTTGACCAGCAACATCGCCATGTCGCAGCGCACGCCATCGCACTGCTGCGCAACCGACCACAGCGTTTCGACCGCCGCGCGCCGCGGTTCAGGACGAAACGCATTGAGCTGCGCCGTATCCGTCCAGGCGGGAAAATATGGATCGCGTCCGCAGGCCACCACATTTCCATACGACGCCATGAAGCTCGCCGGGTCGCGGATCAGGTCCTCATCGGCGCCATGGATAAAGTATTCCGGATGCTCCTTCAGCCACGGATGATCGGGGGCGACGTGATTGGGCACGAAATCCAGAATCAAGCCCAACCCGCGGCCGGCCAGGTTCTCGCGCGCCTTGGCGAGTCCATCCGGTCCGCCCAGCCTCGGATCCACCGAATACCGGCGAATGCTGTACGGCGAACCGCACACATCGTCGCGCTGGTAGTCCGGCAGTGCGGCGCGATAGGACGCTTCCAGTCCTTGCTCTTCCCGCGCAATCAACGCGCCGATGGGACTGCGCTCCCACACCCCCATGAGCCAGATGCTGTCGAATCCCCAGGCGCCCAGGCGGTCCCACTCTGAAGCAGGCACCGTTGCCAAGGTGACCGGACTGCCGCTCTGGCGGCTAAGCTCGGTCAGCCATGCCCACGTGTGGATCTCGTAGAGGATCACGGCAGGATTACCCCCTTGAAAAGGCCGCCAGCCTACGCCACCGGCTGCCAGGACTCACCATTATAAGAACTCCGCGTACGCGGCAATCCGGACCGGGAGGGTGAGATCAGTTAGTTAGGCGTCCGGCGCCGTCTTCCGGACGGCCCTTCTCCCTTGAAGGTCAGCACGACGTCCACCGCGTTGGCCGCCTCATCGATTTTGGCTTCCGCGGCCGTCTTGCCCAGATTGTCGAAGATGCCGTCTTCGCGCACCCGTTCCAGAAAGTAGTCCGGATAGTTCGCGCGATACGGCTCGCCCTCCTTGAGCGCCCACAGTTTCCGAATAGCCGGTTCGCTCTCCAGGTCAAGGCCCAGAATGGTGAGCTTCCGGAACGCGAACTGAGGACCCTGGTTCACACGGACGAATACTTCTACCGTTTTGGTGGAGTCGTTGATCCGCCGCTGCGCCGTGAATGCCGCCTTCAGGTAGCCGGTATTCTTCAGCCGCTTCATGACGCGCTCCATGCCGGCGGCAATCGCGGATATGTTGATCTGCTCGTCCAACTTCACCTGCAATTCGCGCTGCAAATCGTCGCCATCCAGTTGGGTCCCGGTTACTTCGAGCCGGCTGAGGTTGAACTGTTCTCCTTCGGCGACGTCCACCGTAACAACCAAGCCCCGCACCGAGGTTGACTGCTCGGTGGCGATCTTGGGATAGCTCACGCGCATCAATCCCCTGGCCTCGTAGATGGGGGTGATCTGGTTGGCGAGGTATTCGCGAAATCTCGGTTCGTACCAGGGTGCGCCAACGGCGATGGGCGAGATGGCTTGCATCAGGAATCGCGTTTCGACCTTCTTGTTGCCGGTAAACCGCACCTCGGCAATCGTGGGGCGAGGCGTGTTGGGACGAAAGACAATGGTCAGTTGGTCCTTGCCTTCGGGCTCGATCTTCGAGACTACCTGCGTAGGAGCGCCTCTCTTGTTCACCAGCTCCTGAAGCAGGCGCCGGTGAAAAGCCAGTGCCTGCTCGGAGGCGGGTATCTTGGGCCCGAACATCGGATTGTACTGTCTGGCGTAGCGCTCGAACTCGTCTCTTGTAACGGGCAGGTCTTCAATCCGCCACGCATACACTTCGGGGACTTCCTCGACCTGAAAACTGGCCAGGTAGGTCGTTTGTCCCGGAGCGCTTTCGAAGCGGTATCCGACCGAGGTGAAGTAGCCGGATGCCAGCAGGCGGTCGCGCGCGGCTTCAAAAAGGATTTTGCCCCCGGGCGCGCCAACGCGCAGACCGGTGGCGCCAATGATCTGCGCGGCGGTGTACAGTTTGTTGCCCTCAACCCCCAAACCCTCAATGGGGTAGAAGGCCGGTCCGGGAGGCTGTGCGACGTCGCGCCGGGGCTTCGGCGGCTCCTGGGCACCCAGCACCCACGCCGCCACCAGGAGGGCGATAACTCGTTGCATCTGCTTTCATTATCCGCAAAGATACGGATGCTAAACTGAGGGCTGATGATTTACGACGTCCTGGTGATTGGCAGCGGTCCGGGGGGATATTCCGCCGCTGTCCGCGCCGGCCAATATGGCCTCAAGACCGCCATTATCGAAAAGGATCCGAAGCTGGGAGGCACCTGTCTCCACGTCGGCTGCATCCCCACCAAGGCTCTTCTTCATACCGCCGAAGTGTGGGACTACTTCAAGAATCCCGAAGAGCAGGGGTTGCATTGCCAGAACGCGGCGCTCGACTATACCTTGGTGAGCAATCGCAAGAACCAGATTGTCTCCAAACACGCCAAGGGCGTCGAGTTCCTGATGAAGAAGAACAAGATCGACGTCATTGCCGGCTACGGCAAGCTCAAGGGGAAAGGGCAAGTCGAGGTGACAGGCGCCGGCGGGCGCAAGACCGTCGAGGCCAGAAACATTATTCTGGCTACGGGTTCGGAGGCTCGCATGCTACCCGGGCTGACGCCCGACGCAGACAGGATTCTCACCAACATCGAGATTCTCAACCTGAAGACTGTTCCCAAGAGCCTTCTTATCATCGGCGCGGGCGCGGTCGGAGTGGAATTTGGTTCCATCTTCAAACGGTTTGGCTCCGAGGTCACCATTTTCGAAATGCTTCCACGCCTGGTGCCGGTCGAAGACGAGGAGGTTTCCAAAGAACTGGAGCGCTCGTTCAAGAAGCAGAAGATCCGCTGCGAAACCGGCGCCAAGGCGTCCAACATCCAACGCTTCAACGATCACGTCGAATTGGATGCGACCCTTTCCAGCGGCAAGACCGAACACTTCAGCGCCGACATGCTTCTGGTCGCGGTGGGACGGAAAGCGCTCACCGAAAACATCGGGCTGGAGACCACCAAGATCGAACTCGACCGCGGCTTTGTCAAAGTCAACGCCTATCAGCAGACCGCCGAGCCGGGCGTCTACGCCATCGGCGACATCGTGGCGGGGACGCCGCAACTGGCGCACGTCGCGACAGCCGAAGGCATGGTGGCGGTGGGTCATATCGCCGGTAAACCGGCGAGGCCCATCAACAAGAATCGAATTCCGGGAGCGACGTACACGGAGCCGGGCATCGGCAGCGTGGGCTTGACCGAGCGGCAGGCCAAGGACGCCGGCTACACGGTGAAGGTTGGCAAGTTCCCATTTCTGGCAAACAGCAAAGCGTCGATCCTGGGCAGCCACGACGGATTCGTCAAAATTGTTTCCGACGCCCGCTACGGCGAGATTCTGGGCGTGCACATCATCGGTCCGCACGCCTACGAACTCATCGCCGAAGCGGTCACGGCCATGGAAGCCGAAGCGACGGTCGAGACCATGATGGCCACCATACATGCTCATCCGACCCTCTATGAAGCGGTCGGGGAAGCGTTCAACAGCGTTTATGGCCTGGCCATCAATGCGTAGGCTCGAAGTCCACGAGTTGGGACGCACCGGTTACACGCAAGCCCTGGAGTTGCAGCAGTCGCTCGAAGAACGGCGCAAGCGCGGCGAAATTCCTGATCAGTTGTTGCTGCTCGAACATCCTCACGTATTGACTTTGGGACGCAACGGGCGCCTGGACAACGTTCTCGTCAGCCAGGACCGCTTGCGCGAGTTGGGAATCGAATTTTACGAGAACAATCGCGGCGGAGACATTACCTACCACGGACCGGGACAGATTGTGGGTTACCCGATCTTCGACCTGCGCGAATGGAAGCGTGACGTCGTCGCCTACGTGCGGAGCCTGGAGGAAGTCATCATCCGGTCGCTGGCGGCGTTTCATATCAACGCGGCGCGCGATCCCGGCGCCACAGGCGTTTGGACCGGCGGAGCGAAAGTGTGCGCCATAGGCGTTCACATCAGCCGCTGGGTCACCACGCACGGATTCGCGTTGAACTGGACGACGGACTTAAACTACTTCCAGTATATTGTTCCTTGTGGGCTGACCAGGCCGGTCACCTCCATGGAGCGGCTGGGTGTGAATGTACCGCGTGAAGCTGTCCACGCCGCCCTGGTGGCGTCTTTTGCAGAAGTATTCGATCTCGAGCCCGCCGTCGCGGCGGCTCTGTAAAGAACACGGAGACGGAAATATGGCTGATGTCGTAATGCCCCAAATGGGCGAAAGCATTGTCGAAGGCACTCTGACCAAGTGGCTGAAGAAGGTGGGTGAGCACGTCGAACGTGACGAGCCGCTGTTTGAGATCTCCACCGACAAGGTAGACACCGAGATTCCATCCCCCACCGCCGGCACTTTGGCTGAGATTCTGGTCGAGGAGGGCAGTGTCGTCGCCATCAACACCGTCGTAGGCCGGATCTCGGACGGTGGAGCGGCGGCTCCTGCGCCCGCGCCCCGGGCGGAAGCACCGAAAGCTGAGCCGCCCAAGGCGGCCGAACCCAAGCCTGCTCCCGCCGCTCCGGTAGCGGCTGCCCCCGCGGCGCCGCCACCTCCGCCGGAGGCCGAACCGGAATCCAGCATGGAAGAAACCGGTCCGATCAGCCCGCTCGTCCGCCGCATGGCGCGCGAAAACAACATTGATTTGAGGCAGGTGCGGGGTACCGGCGCCGGCGGCCGGATCACCAAGCAGGATGTCGAAGCCTACCTGGCCTCACGCGGCGGGGCCGCACCCGCTCCGGCGCCAGCGCCCGTCATGCCCGCGCCTCCGCCGCCCGCTCCCGCTGTGGCCAGACCGGCGCCCGCGGCGCCGGAAGCCGCACCGCTCCCGCGCGTCGATCCCGCCAAGACCCGCGTTGAGCCGATGACGATCATGCGCTCCAAGATTGCCGAGCACATGGTGATGAGCAAACGCACTTCCGCGCACGTCACCACGGTTCATCGGGTCGATATGACAAAGGTCGCCAGACTGCGCGACAAGTCCAAGGGCGACTTCCAGCAGCGCTATGGCTTCGGCTTGACCTTCCTGCCTTTTGTGGCGCGCGCCGCCACCGAAGCCCTGCGGACATTCCCGATCGTCAACGCCTCGATCGAAGGCAACAACATCATCTATCACAACGAAATCAACCTGGGCATCGCCGTCGCGATGGAGGGCGGCTCGGGCCTTATCGTCCCTGTGATTCGCCAGGCCGACGAGAAGAATATTGTTGGCCTTCAGCGTTCCATCGTGGACTTGGCCGCACGCGCCCGAGCCAAGCAACTCAAGCCCGACGAAGTCCAGGGCGGAACCTTCTCCATTACCAACTTCGGCAGCTACGGCAGCCTTTTCGCAACTCCCGTAATTAACCAGCCCCAGGTGGCGATTCTGGGTGTGGGGGCGGTCGAGAAGGTGCCGGTTGTCGTCGACGATGCGATCGGGATTCGCTCCATGGCCTACCTGGCGCTTACCTTCGACCACCGCCTGATTGACGGTGCGATGGCGGACCAGTTCTGCGCCAAGGTCAAGGCTGTGCTGGAGAACTGGTCAGACCAAGTCCTCTAAAAGAACGGCGATCAAAAGGCGCGCGCCGCGCGCGCGGTTAAACTATTGGTTGTGACAAGTAGTTTCGTGTTGCTTCTGGCTTTCCAACTGCTCAGTCCGCCGGAAGGCGAGCCGTTCCGTCAGCCGCAACTGGCCGCGTCCGGTGACCGGGTGGCGATGGCGTTCGGAAGCGGTAAGGCGCTCTACTACGCCGGGTCCGAGGATGCCGGGAAGACGTTCGGAACTCCCGTCAAAGTCGCCGACCTGCCATCGCTCGCTTTGGGCCGCCACCGGGGACCGCGGATTGCCTTGACCCTGGACGCCATTGTCATCAGCGCGGTAACAGGTGAAAAGGGAGGCGGCCAGGACGGCGACCTGGTAGCCTGGCATTCGCGCGATGGCGGCAAGACATGGTCCGAGCCGGCACAGATCAACGACGCGCCGGCCTCGGCCCGCGAGGGTCTGCATGCCATGACGTCCGACGGACGGGGAAGGATTGTGGCCGCCTGGCTCGACCTGCGGCAAAAGGGGACTCGCCTCTACGGTTCGGAATCCCGCGATCGCGGCCGCACCTGGAGTCCGAACAAACTCATCTACGAATCGCCTGACGGCAGCATTTGCGAATGTTGCCATCCGAGTGTGACCGTCGCACCCGACGGCAGCGTCAGCTACTTCTTCCGGAACCACCTCGAAGGCGCCCGGGACATGTATATCGTCGAGAACGGCAAAGCCACGCGAGCCGGCAAAGAGTCCTGGATGTTGGAAGCCTGCCCGATGGACGGTGGCGACATCACTACCGACTCGATCGGCAACCCGGTGGCGGTGTGGCGGCGGAAGAATGAAATCTACCTGTCGTTGAAGCCCGGTGAGGAAGTCCTGCTGGGAGAAGGGAAGGATCCGGCCGTTGCGATTTCGGGCGGCATCACTTATGCCGGCTGGACCTCGCCCAAGGGTCTCATGATGTGGCGGTCCGACACGAGCGCGGTTGTTTCGCTCGATACCTCAGGAGCGTTCCTGCAACTGGCGCGAGTGGCGGGGGGCCAGGTCCTGGCGGCGTGGGAAACCGGGCGGGGCATCAAGACCAAGCTGCTCGGACTGTCAGGCCCTACCGGCGCGCGGTCACTGGATCTGATCGAGGGACAGAAACCCGATCGTCGTTTTGCGGTCGAGGTTGCTGAAGATCACTTCTTTGCCTCCGCGCGTAACGGCCAGTGAGCTGTAAAGCCGGTACATCTCAGGCAGCGGCAATGCCTTGGTCACTCGCGTGACCGAGTCGGCCAACCAGATTCCATCCTGCCGCTTGTAAAGCAGGAATCGGGTTCCCGGAACCCAGACCGGCGCCACGCCGTCGTCGGAAGTGAGCGGCGTCAACTTGCGGCCATTGACATCGAGGAGGGCCAGCCCGGCGGGCTTTCCATCGGGCGCCAGGCGTATCCCGGCAATCGTTCTGCCGTCCATCGACCACGACTTGGCGATAAAGGTCTCACCGCCGAGGTCTTCAAACCCGATCAGTTTCTCGGGGGAGGAATCCGTCTTGCCCGGTATGGGCCGGGTCAGAAAGACTCCAACACCATTGAGCGTAAACGCCAGCCGGTCGCCCACCGGACTCCATACCGGCGTAACCGCGCTGCGCGAGGTCACCGGCGAGGTGTCGGTCATCGTCCATCGCCCCGACCCGTCCGGACGGATGCCATGGATTTCGTAGCGGCGCACACTCAGGTCCGCGTTGCGGTTGGATTGGAAAGCGATCAAGCCGCCATCGGGCGACCACACCGGATCCATGTCTCGAAACCGGTCATCGGTCAACCGGCGCTGGCGTGAGCCGTCCAGATTGGCCACGAAAATGTCCCGCTGCATCCTTTGCGTGGTAAAGGCCACCTGGCGGCCGTCGGCGGACAGGCCGAGTTCCACAGCCAGCATCAGGTTCGATGTCAGCGGCAGCTTTTGTGGGTTGCCCAGTTGTGCGTGTTCCAAATCAAAAGGGGCCTGGTAGAGAGTCGTCGTCGAGAAATCCTTGACATAGGCAAGCTCCGCGGCCGAGTGGGCAATCGCAATCGGTCCGATGTAGTCGCCGGGCAGCGGAATCGCCTGCGGCTCGCCTATGGCCGCGCCGGTCAGCTCCTCGAAGCGGATGCGATAAAGGTTCATAGTCCCCGCGCTGTCGGCGCAGTAATAAAGATACTTGCCATCCGGCGACCACGCCGGGCTCCAGTGCACCGCGTCACCCGGCGTGATCGTGCGGCTTTGCCCCGATTGTAGGTCCAGCAACTGGATGGTCCGGTAGCCGCCGCGGATCTGGACGAATGCAATCCAGCGTCCGTTCGGAGACCAGGCCGGTTGCAGGGCATCTTCGACGTTGGGTTGGGTCACCTGCCCGCTGTCGAGCGTCAGCAGGAAAAGCTTGCTCGAATGCAGATTGCGGTTGGCGGCTTCGCTCAGCCCCTCCTGAACAAAAGCGATGTGTCTGCCATCCGGCGACCACGACGGGCTGTGGCCGTTGGCGGCCAGAAATCGCGTGTTCTTGAGTTTCAAGTCCATCACGTACAGCCCGCTGGGCGGCTGGCCGCCTTGACGGCGTTCGGAATAGAATGCCACCCGGTTGCCGTCCGGCGCCAGGGCGGGCTCGATGTCATCCAGCGGGTTGCCCGCGGTCAGGTTCTTGCGCTGGCCGGCGGGCAGTTCCTGCAAGATCAGGTCACGCGCTCCCTCGCGGCCTTCCGCGAAAATGACCTGCTTGGCGTTCGGGGCGAGCGTGGGGAACTGCTCGCGTTCCGAATGCACCAGCACGGGCTGCCTCTGGGAAATGAGCACTAGCGCCACGACGAGCGCTGAGGCGCAGCCCGCCGCAACCCATCCCCAGCGCGCCTTCGAAGCGGGTTCCGGAGCGAGACTCGCGGGTTGGCCGCGCAATCGCGCCAGCACTTCAGCCGGTGAAGCGGGGCGGGCCAGCGGCTCCCGCTCCAGACACGCCAGAATCGTCTCGTTCCAGGGTTCGGGCAGGTCGGCCACGTGAATCGCGGGCGGCGGCGCCGGCTCAACCAGCCGGCGCGTGGCCGAATCCGGAGGAAACGGCTTGGCCCCGGTGACCATCTCGTAGGCGACGAGTCCGAGCGCGTACACATCGCACGCCGTGGTCAGGTTAACGCCGAGAAACTGCTCCGGCGCCATATAGGCGGGCGTGCCCGCTCCAGCCGCGACACCGAGACTGGTCTCGCCGGACGCGGGCGTGGTCGCGGCGCGGCGCGCGAGTCCGAAGTCGGTGACCACGACGCGCATGCCGCTGTCCGGCTGGGAAACCATAAAGACGTTGGCTGGCTTGAAATCGCGATGCACCAGTCCGGTGTCGTGAACCGCCTGCAAACCGGCGGCCATCTGCTCCAGGAGCGGCAGCGCCTCGGCGGGGCTCAGCCGGCCGCGCTCTTTCAGAAACTGATCGAGTGTCTCGCCTTCGAGCAACTCCATGGTGAGGAAACGAATCGTGCGCCCGTTACGCTCTTCGTTGAAAAGGTCGTAAACCCGGCACGTGTTGGGATGGACAATCCGGCGCGCCCGCTGCACCTCGGTCCGGAACTTGTCGACCACCGCTTCGTCCGAGGCAATATCGGCGCGAACGGTTTTGAGCGCCACGGTTTCGCGCAGTTCCTTGTCGAACGCCGAGTAAACCTCCCCCATGCCTCCACGGCCCAGGAAACGCTGAACAACAAAGCGCCCCCCGAGAACGTCTCCCACTTCGAATATTCGCGTGGGAGCGCTGGCGGCGTCCTGGATGACCTGCTGGACGTCCGGGACCGTCTTGTCCAGAATTCCCAGCCGCTCGTGATTTTCCAGCAGGCTCAGGACCTGGTCGATCAGCGCCCGGTTGCCCTTGGTTTCGCGCTCGAGATAGGTGACTCTGTCTTCGGGTGAAAGCTCGCAGGCCGAATAGAAGAGCGCATTGATACGCTCCCACCGGTCCTGCTTCATAGTTGCATTTCAGCATGAAGCCACGCGCGAGCAAAGCTCCACTCGCGTTTAACGGTGCGCGGCGCGATCCCTAACACTCCGGCGACTTCATCTTCGGTCAAACCTGCGAAAAAACGCATTTCCACGATCCGGCTCTTGCGCGGATCGATCTGCTCCAGGCGGCTGAGCGCTTCATCGAGGGCGAGCAACTGCGGCGAGTGCTGGCTGGCAAAAACGACGGCGTCGTCGAGGTTCAGCGTGCCTTGTCCACCCCCGCGCTTTTGCGCTTTCTTGTGCCGCGCATGGTCCACCAGGACCCGGCGCATGATCTGCGCGGCGATGGCAAAGAAATGCGCCCGTCCTTGCCAGTCGACTTCGTTCACATTGACGAGCCGCATGTAGGCTTCGTTGACCAGCGCCGTCGCCTGGAGCGAATGGCCCGGACTTTCGTCTCGCATCAGCTTGGCTGCCAGGCGGCGCAACTCGTCGTAAACGACGTTCATCAGTTGGGACTGCGCCGCCGGGTCGCCGGCCTTGAGCCGGCCCAGCAGAAGCGTCACTTCACCTGGAGAATCACTCATGCTTTTCGATGGAAGCGTTGTTCCGATTGTACTTCAAGGCCACTCCCGGTCCACTACAAAATCACAGGGGAATGTTGCCGTGCTTCTTACGCGGCATGGTGTCGACCTTAGTTTCGAGCATGCGCAAGGCCTGAACCACCTTCGCGCGGGTCTGACGCGGCGCGATCACCTCGTCTATAAAGCCCCTTTCGGCAGCCACGTAGGGATTGGCGAAGCGCTCTTTGAACTCGGCGACCTTCTCCCGGCGGGCGGCATCCTGATCGGAAGCTTCGGCGATCTCGCGGCGGTAGACGATATTCACCGCGCCTTCGGGTCCCATTACGGCGATTTCCGCCGTCGGATAGGCGTAGTTGATGTCCGTGCGCAGGTGTTTCGAGCCCATCACGCAGTAGGCCCCGCCGTAGGCTTTTCGGGTGATCACCGTGATCTTCGGCACGGTCGCCTCGGCATAGGCGTAGAGCAGCTTGGCGCCGTGCCGGATGATGCCGCCATACTCCTGGTTGGTGCCCGGCAGGAATCCCGGGACGTCTTCCAGAGTCAGAATCGGGATGTTGAAGGCGTCGCAGAAGCGCACAAACCGGGCGCCTTTGACCGAGGAATCGATGTCCAGGCAGCCCGCCAGGTGCGCGGGTTGGTTGGCGACAATGCCTACCGACCGCCCATCCATGTGCGCAAACCCGATGACAAGGTTGCGGGCCCAGTGCTCGTGAACCTCAAAGAACATGCCGTCGTCCACGATGCTGTGAATGATGTCTTTGATGTCGTAAGGCAGATTCGATTCCTCCGGCACGACCGAATCGAGCGCCGCGTCTTCGCGGTCCCAGCGGTCCCCGGTTGGATGAATGGGTACCCCGTCCGCGTTGTTTTGCGGGATATAGCGGAGCAACTGCCGGATCATCCGCAGGCACTCGGCATCGTCGTTGGCCAGAAAGTGAGCCACGCCGCTGCGAGAATTATGGGTCAGGCCGCCGCCGAGGTCCTCCTTGGTGACCTCCTCGTGGGTCACGGTCCGTATGACCTCCGGACCGGTCACGAACATGTAACTGATGCGGTCCGCCATGAAGATGAAATCGGTGAGCGCGGGCGAGTACACCGCTCCGCCCGCGCAAGGTCCGAGAATGGCCGAGATTTGCGGTACGACGCCGCTGGCCAGCGTGTTGCGCAGAAAAATATCGGCATAGCCGCCCAAGGAAAGGACGCCTTCCTGAATGCGGGCGCCGCCGGAGTCGTTCAAGCCAATCACCGGCGCGCCGCTCTTGAGCGCCAGGTCCATAATCTTGCAGACCTTGCGGGCGTTTTCTTCCGAGAGCGACCCGCCAAACACCGTGAAATCCTGGGCGAAGACATAGACCAGGCGGCCGTGAATCCGGCCGTAACCGGTGACCAATCCGTCGCCGTCGACCACCTGCTGCTCCATCCCGAAATCCAGGCAGCGGTGGCGCACCAACGCATCGAGTTCGCAGAACGTGCCTTCGTCGAGTAAAAGATCGATGCGCTCGCGCGCGACGAGTTTGCCCTCGCGGTGCTGCCGTGCGTGGCGCTCCTCACCTCCGCCTGTCTCGGCGGATGCTTTGCGGCGCGCCAGCTCTTCCAATCTCGAACTGGCCATCAATGAAACAGTACCAGACCGGTCTCGGGATAGCTGGTAGATGATAGGATTCCAGCGATGAGAACCGTTCTGTGCTGCTTCGCCATGGTATTGCTCTCGGGGCCTGTGCCGGCCCAGTTTGACGATCTCACGCGCCCGCGTGACGGGCGCTCGGCCCGGAGTTCGTCCAACAACGCTGATCTGTCCAGCAATGACGACTCGCTCCGTCCGATTCCGGGCGAGACGATCACACTCGCTGACCTCAAAGGCCCCGGCGCAGTCACACATATTTGGCTGACCGTCGCGGCCAACGAGTATGGATGGCCCCGGCTGCTGCGGCTTCGGGTCTATTACGACGGCAGCGCGACGCCTAGCGTGGACGCGCCGGTGGGCGACTTTTTCGCCGCCGGGCACGGCTATGAACGGTCCGTCAACTCGCTGGTTGTCGTGAACGGCTCCTCCGGGCGGTCCCGAAACTCTTACTGGGAAATGCCGTTTCGAAAGTCCTGCCGGATTACGCTGACAAATGAGGGGCGGCGGAGAATGTCAAACGTCTACTATCACGTGGACTGGGAGAAGCGCCCGGTCCTTCCCGCCGGTGTCCTCTATTTCCACGCCTGGTACAAGCAGGAGATCCCGGCCACAATGGGTAAGCCGTACACCGTCCTGGCGCTGAAAGGACGCGGGCACTACGTGGGCACGGTGTTTAGCGTCATTCAAAATCAGCCAGGCTGGTTTGGCGAAGGGGACGACTACATCTACATCGACGGCGAAAAGGCGGCTTCCATTCAGGGAACCGGTACGGAGGACTACTTCAACGACGCCTGGAGTCTCCGCGTTTCCGAAGGACCCTATTGGGGCGTCCCGGTGGCGGAAGGGACAGGTCTCGGTTCCCGGATGACGGCGTATCGCTGGCACCTGCGTGACCCGATTGTATTCCACACGAGCCTGCGCTTCGACTTCGAACACGCGGGTTGGACTTACAATGCCAACGGCACGGTCCGCTCGGCGTTTGAGGAACGGGCGGACCTGTTTTCCTCCGTGGCGTTCTGGTATCAGCAGGGCATCGCCGCCGGGTTGCCCGAAGCGCCTTACGGAATCGCGAGGCTTCCGCACGGCAACGCTCGGCAGATTGAAGCCGAGGCGCTGATGCCCGAAGTCAAAGCGGGCGGAGGCAAGGCCGAGGTTAAAAAAGAGGTGTTCTGGTCGCGCGACATCCTGTTCTTCAAAGCGGAAGGGGCGGGATCGCGTCTGGATATTCCACTTGAGGTGGCCGCCGGCGGCAAGTACGAGTTGGTCGCACAGGTGGCGCACGCGCCGGACTATGGCGATTACCGCGTGCTGCTTGATGGCAAGCCGGTGACGCCGGGGATCGAGTTTGAGAACGAACCGGGAGCAAACATGGGCGGAGAAGCAGCCATCCGGGCCTGGCACACCGAGCTATATGTCGCCGAAGACCACTTTCTGGGGTGGCACGACCTGACCGCGGGCCGTCACACGCTTTCGTTCATCTGCGGGGGCAAGGATGCCCGTAGTTCCGGGTTCAATCTCGGGTTGGACACGCTGATCCTGGCGCGCGTCGCTTCGCCCGAAAAGACGGCGCCGCCGGCCGTGCCATCGGCGGTACCGGAGCTGATCGCAGCGCTCGAATCTCCCGATCCAATCCTGCGAGGGCTGGCGGCGGTGCGGTTGCGCGACAGCGGCAAGGCGGCGCTGGCGGCCTTGCCCGCTTTGCAGCGCGCGCTTCGCGATCCTGAGGTGGCGGTGAGGATGCGCGCGGCGGACGCGATCGGGGCGCAGGGTCCGGCCGCGCTGCCCGCGCTGGACGCATTGATCGAAGCGGCCAAGGCGCCGGGCGAACACGTACACGTCCAGCGCAGCACCGCGATTGCGCTCGGCCGCCTGGGCCGGGCCGCCTCGCCGGCCATCCCGGTATTGGAGCAACTCGCCAGAATTCCTCGTGTCGGACCGGCGGCGGCGACGGCCATCCGCCAGATTCAGAACCAGCCCTGATGAAGAACGTCATCGTGGGGACCGCCGGCCACATTGACCACGGCAAGACCACGCTTGTCGGGGCGCTCACCGGGATCGACACGGACCGGCTGAAGGAGGAGAAGCGTCGCGGAATCTCCATCGACCTCGGCTTCGCACACTGGGAAGCCGGCGGCGTGCAGTTCGGCTTTGTCGACGTTCCCGGTCATGAGCGCTTTGTCCGGAACATGCTGGCCGGCGCCGGCGGCATCGACCTGGTCATTCTCGTCATCGCCGCCGACGAATCCATCAAGCCGCAAACTCGCGAGCATTTCGAAATCTGCCGCCTGCTCGGGTTGCGCCACGGACTCAT